>NZ_JBEZED010000010.1:0-263944 GCF_040648675.1 Micromonospora sp. NPDC049101
CCGCCCCCGCCAGACGCTCGACTGGGCAACCCCAGCCGAACGCCTGGACCACCTCATCGCTACCTAACGATTGCACTCACCCCTTGACCCCAAGCGGCGTGTCGTGGCAATAACTCCATGATCAACGGGGCGAGTGGGGTGGGGTGGGGTGGGGGAGCGGGGTTAGGGGGTTAGGCGGGTTAGGCGGGTTAGGGTTGTTATGTCGGCGGCGTGGCCGAGGGTTTTCTCGCTCGGGGTTTCCACCACTATCGGGACGCCGGCGGTGGCGGGGTGCGCCATCAGCTCGGCGAAGGCGGGCTCGCCGATGGTGCCCTTGCCGATGTTCTCGTGCCGATCCCGGGTGGAGCCGCACAGATCCTTCGAGTCGTTGGCGTGGACCAGCCGCAGCCGGTCCGCACCGACCGTCGCCACCAGGGTGTCCAGGGTCGCCGTCATGCCACCCTCGGCCGCCAGGTCATGCCCCGCCGCCCAGGCGTGGCAGGTGTCGAAGCAGACCCCGAGCATGGGGTGTCGGTCCACCGCGTCCAGGTAGGGACCGAGCTGCTCCACGCGGGAGGCCAGTGACCGGCCACCGCCGGCGCTCGGCTCGACAAGCAACATCGGCCCGCCGGCGTCGGCGGCCCAGTCGAGCAGCGGCAGCAACTCCTGGCGGACCTGTCGCATCGCCTCCTCGGCGTACGCCTCGTCGACCGAGCTACCCGCGTGGAACACCACCGCCTGAGCGCCGATCGCCACGCCCCGACGAAGGGCGTGGGCCAGTGTCTGCGCCGACTTCTCGACCGTGGCCGGAGTGGGCGAGCCGAGGTTGACCAGCAGCGAGGCGTGGATGAACGCCGGAATGCCCCGCTCGGCGCAGCCGTCGCGGAACAGGGCGTCCTGGGTCGGGTCGCCGCTGGGCAGCGCCCAGCCCCGGGAGTTGGCGACGTAGACCTGCACCACCTGGGCGCCTGTCGCGTCGGCGTACGGCAGGGCCGCCTTCGCCAGCCCTCCGGAGGTCGGGGTGTGCGCGCCCACCGGGCGGGAGGTGACAGTCGACATCAGAAGCACGTGATGACGACCGGGGTGCCCGGCGGCACCTGCGAATTCTCACCGGGGGCCTGGATCCGGACCGTGGCGTTCGGGTTGAGTGCCACCGTCACCGGGAAGCCCTGGCCCTCCAGGGCCTGCTTGGCCTGCTGGCAGGGCAGGTCGATCACCCGGGGCATGACGATCGCCGCCGGGCCCTTGCTGACGTCCAACTTGACCTGGGTGCCCTTCTCCACGCCGGCACCGTCGGCCGGGCTCTGCCCGAGGATCTCGTCCTTGGGCTTGTCGGAGTCCTTGTAGGTCTCCACCAGCACCAGGTTGAGCTGGGCCAGGGCGGCCCGAGCGTCGTTGAGGTTCTTACCGACCAGGTTCGGCACCGTCACCGGCGCCCTGCCCCGGCTCAGAATGAGGGTGATCTTCGCGCCGGGTTTGACCTCGCTGCCCACCTTGGGGGAGGTGTCCAGTACGACCCCGGCCGGCAGGCTGTCGTCGTAGCGGGCGGCACCCTTGGCCACCACCAGCTTCACGTTGAGCAGGTCCGCCTCGGCGAGCTCGAACTCCTTGCCGATCACGTCCGGCACGGGGAAGCGCTCCGGGCCGAGGGAGAGGGTCAGGGTGATCGTGCCACCCTTGACGATCCTGCTGGCGGATGCCGGGCTCTGCCCCAGCACGCTGTCCTTCGGGGCCTTCTCGTCGAAGCGCGGCTCGCCGTACTTCAGGGTGAGCCCGGCGCGGGTGGCCTGCGCCTGCGCCTCGGCCTTGCTCAAACTCACCAGTTGCGGGGCATCCGTGTAACGGCCGACGCCGAACCACCAGCCCCCGATCGCGGCCACCAGGCCCAGCGTCACCACCACGGCCGCGACGGCCAACCGGCCGCGTGGGCTCGCCAGCAGTGTGCCGCGCAGCGCCGCGAGCCGGGACCCGAGACCCTCCGCGGGCGCCGGGGCGGCCCGTCGTCGCCCCGGCCCCTGGCTGGCGCCCTCGGGCAGCCGCGCCCAGGCCGGGCGGTCGGTCGGTCGGACCGTCGCGACCACCATGGTCGGCTGAGAGAGTGGCGCATCGTCGGTCACCGCGCGGAGCACGGCGGTGCGGGTGTTGGCGTCACCGAGGCGATCCCGGGCGACCTGCACCTCGGTCAGCAGGGCGCCGGCGTCGGCGGGCCGGGCCGCCGGATCGCGCCGAGTGGCCCGCTGCACCAGGTCGTCGAGGACCGGTGGCAGGCCGGGCACCAGCATCGAGGGTGCCGGTACGTCCCGGTCGACGTGCTGCCAGGCGACGTCCACCGGGCGGTCTCCGTCGTACGGCACGCGGCCGGTGAGCATCTCGAACAGCACGATGCCGGCCGAGTAGACGTCGGTACGGGGATCGGCTCGGCCCTCGGTGACCAGCTCCGGGGCGACGTACGCCACGGTGGCCATCAGTTGGTTGCCCTGCTCCTCGTCGGCGCTCGCCTCGACCGCCCGGGCCAGACCGAAGTCGGCCACCTTGACGACGCTGTCGACCAGATTGGCGACACCACCGGTGGGCGCCTCGGCGACCAGCACGTTTTCCGGCTTGACGTCGCGGTGCACCAGCCCGGACCGGTGCGCGGCGGCGATCGCGGCGAGCATCTGCTCGATGATGGCCAGCGCCTCGTCCGGGTTGAGCCGGCGCCGCTCGGCCAGCACGTCACGCAGCGTGCGACCGCGCACGTACTCCATTACCAGGTACGGCAGGCCGGCGTGCGTGCCCTGGTCGTAGACCGCCACCACGTTCGGGTGGGTCAGCCGCGCGATGGTCTTCGCCTCGTCGGTGAACCGGGCCACGAAGTTGGCGATCCGGGCCTGCGCCTCGGGCGCCTGGGTCGGATGAATGATCTTGACAGCGACGGTGCGCTCAAGGCGTTCGTCGGTGGCGGTGTACACGGTCGCCATGCCACCACGGGCCACGCGACCGCGGATGCGGTAGCGCCCGTCGATCAGCGAGCCCAGCAACGTGTCGGCGACCTGAGTGTCCATCGGCAGGCAGTCTATGTGTCCAGGGGGTGAAGGTTGAACAGGATGCTACAGCCGGGCGCCGAACGGGTCAGTCCCGCCGCGCTCCTCGTCCCCGCACCCGCAGGTCAGCGGCGCCACGAGAGCGGTCGCGCGGGGTGCCGGTGGCCCGTCGCGACGGTGGCGTGGCAGGGTGGTCGGGTGACCGAACCCGTACCCGACCAGGCCGTGCCCAGTCTGGAGCTCGCCGGCCCCGCCGACCCGGCCGGCTGGCTGACCCTGCCCGACGTCGCCGAGCGCCTCGACGTGTCGATCAGCAAGGTGCACCAGATGATCCGTGACCGGGAGTTGCTGGCGGTCCGCCGCGACGGCGTCCGCCGGATCCCGGCGGACCTGGTTGCCAACCAGGTCGTGCTCAAGCACTTGCCCGGCGTGCTCAACCTGCTCACCGACAACGGCTACGACGACGAGGCCGCCCTGCGCTGGCTGTACGAGCCGGACGAGACCCTCCCCGGCAACACCCCGGCAGCCGCCCTCTCCGGCGACCAGGCCCGCGAAGTAAAACGCCGAGCCCAAGCCCTAGGCTTCTAACCCCCACCCCACCCGGGTTGATCATGGAGTTATTGCCACGACACGCCGAGCGGGCTGGCAATAACTCCATGATCAACGCGCGGAAGGATCAACGCGCGGAAGGATCAACGCGCGGAAGGATCAACGCGCGGAAGGGGCGCGGGGCGCGGGGCGGGGTTAGTCGGCTCGGCGGGTTGCGGCTATGGCCAGGTCGACGAGGGCTTGGCGGGCCTCGGTGTCCAGGTCGACGTTTGTCAGCGCGGCCAGCGCGGTGTCGGTGAGCGTGACGATCCGCTGCTCGGTGCGGGCCAACGCCCCGCTCGCGGAGATCAGCTCACGCAGCCGAGCCACCCCCCGCTCGTCCAACTCCGGGTTGCCGAGCTGGCTGAGCAGCAGCTCGCGGCCCGCGTCGTCGGTGGTCTCCACGGCCGCCGCCACCAGGTAGGTGCGCTTGCCCTCACGTAGGTCGTCCCCGGCCGGCTTGCCGGTCAGCGCCGGGTCACCAAAGACACCCAGCACGTCGTCGCGGAGTTGGAACGCCTCGCCCAGCGGCAGCCCGTACGCCGAGTAGGTCGCCCGTACGTCGGCCGTCGCGTCGGCCAGCGCGGCGCCGAACAGCATCGGACGTTCGACAGTGTATTTCGCCGACTTGTACCGGGCGACCTTGCTGGCCCGTTCCACCGAGGTGTCGCCGGTGACCTGGGTCAGCACGTCGAGGTATTGCCCGACGGTGACCTCGGTGCGCATCTCGTCGAAGACCGGCCGGGCCCGGGCCAACGACCACAGGTCCAGCCCCGCGGAGTGCAGCAGCTCGTCGGACCAGACCAGGCAGAGGTCGCCGAGCAGGATTGCCGCGGCGTCGCCGAAGCCGTCCGGGTCACCGCCCCAGCCGGCCGCCCGGTGCCGCGCGGCGAACCGCCGGTGCACCGCGGGCTCGCCGCGTCGGGTGTCGGAGCGGTCCATCAGGTCGTCATGGATCAGGGCGCTGGCCTGGACGAACTCCAGCGCGGCCAGGGCGGTGAGCACCTGGTCGCCGTCGAGCCCGCCCGCGCCCCGAAACCCCCAGTACGCGAAGGCCGGGCGTAGTCGCTTGCCGCCGCCGAGCACGAAAGCCTCGATCGCCTCGGCCACCGGGGCCAGGGCGTCATCCACGGCGGCGAGCCGCACCCGTTGGCCGATCAGGAACTCGGTGAGGGCTTTGTCGACCCGCTGCCGTAGGCCGGCACGGTCGACGGGTGAGACGGGGGCAGCGTGGGTCACGCACCGACGCTAGCGGGTCGCCGCGCTCCGCGCCCTACCGCCACGCGTAGTCCCGTCGGTGCGACCGGGGCCGCTGCGCCCCGCCGGTCGCACACCGGCCACCGCCGTGCGGCCCGGTCCGGGGGCCCGCGTCGAGCCGGTGCGGCGGGTGGCCGCGGCGGCCTCGGCGAGGGTCACCAGCGGCACGTCCAGGACGACGGCGAGCCAGCCGAGCCAGAACGCGCCGGGAACACGACGCTGCCGCTCCCACCGGGACACCTCGTGCCGGCTCAGGGTCGGCACCCCGGCGGCGGCGCACAACTCGGCGGCGGTGCGTTGTTGGCTCCAGCCACGGGCCAGCCGGCACCGGGCCAGCAGCGGGCCGAGCTGCGCCGGGCGCGGCGATCGAGGCGGGGTCATGCGTCCTCCTGGCGGGCGTCGGCGCGGTGACGGCCCACCCGCCCGACCGGACGGGACCGGCGTCACCGCGTGGTTGCTGACCCCCGCGCGGGACCCCGGGCGCCGCCCCCGTCGCCCCTCCCACGCCACCCATTCCTACCTCGGGGGTACGACGCCTTCCGCCCGCCGGGACCGGACCGGCAGGCGGTATCGGACCCCGAGGCGGAAAGCGCCTGGGCCGTGGTGGCGTCGCCCGCTAGAGTCGGGTCGTGGCGCTCGGTCTTCCCTCGGTACTCCCCAATCCGCAGCCGGCGATCGGGGAGCTCATTCGTGAGCGCCAGCCGACCTTCTCGTTCGAGTTCTTCCCGCCGAAGACGGAGGCGGGGGAGCGGCTGCTCTGGCAGGCCATCCGCGAATTGGAGTCGCTGCGCCCGTCGTTCGTGTCGATCACCTACGGCGCGGGCGGCTCGACCCGGGACACCACCGTGGCGGTGACCGAGCGCATCGCCACCGAGACCACCCTGCTGCCGATGGCCCACCTGACCGCGGTCAACCACTCGGTCGCCGAGCTGCGGCACGTGGTCGGCCGGCTCGCCGGTGTGGGGGTGCGCAACGTGCTGGCGGTGCGCGGTGACCCGCCCGGCAACCCGGGCGGCGAGTGGGTCCCGCACCCCGAGGGCGTCGACTACGCCGAGGATCTGGTCCGGCTGGTGCGTGACGCCGGTGACTTCAGTGTCGGCGTGGCCGCCTTCCCGTACAAGCACCCCCGCTCGCCGGACGTGGCCAGCGACACCGCGCAGTTCGTCCGCAAGTGTCGGGCCGGCGCCGAGTTCGCGATCACGCAGATGTTCTTCGAGGCCGACGACTACCTGCGGCTGCGTGACCGGGTGGCCGCCGCCGGGTGCGACACCCCGATCCTGGCCGGGGTGATGCCGGTGACCCAGATCGGCACCATCGAGCGGTCCGTGCAGCTGTCCGGTGCGCCGTTCCCGCCGGCGCTGGCGGCCCGCTTCGAACGCGTCGCCGACGACCCGGAGGCCGTCCGCCGCCTCGGCGTCGAGCAGGCCAGCGAGATGTGCCGCCGACTGCTGGACGAGGGTGTGCCGGGAATCCACTTCATCACCCTCAACCGGTCCACCGCGACCCGCGAGGTCTGGCAGAACCTGAAGGCCGGCGCGCGGGTGTGAATGCGGAGCCTGCGCTACCTGATGCCCGGCACGACGGTTGATCAGTGGTGGGCACACAGCTGAACTGGGACCAGTACGCCACGGCCTGGGCGCGGTTGCACGGCGGGTTCGACCCCCGGGTCGCGGCCCCGGTGGTACGCGCCTGGCTGCGGTTCGCCTACCACGTCGGGTACGTGCTGGGGCGGCTACGGGTCAGCCCCACCGCCGTCACCGTGGCCGGGGTGCTGCTCTGTTTCTGCGTACCGTTGCTGGTGACCCGGCCGGGCGACGGGCCCTTCCTGGGCGCGTTGTTCGTGCTGCTCGCCGCCGTGGCCGACAGCGTGGACGGCGCGGTGGCGGTCGCCACCGGCCGCACCACCCGGCTCGGCTACGTCTACGACTCGGTCGCCGACCGGCTCGGTGAGGTGGCCTGGCTGCTGGCGTTCTGGCTGGTCGGCGCGCCGGGCGCGTTGATCGTCGCGGGCGGCGCGTTGTCCTGGCTGCACGAGTACGTGCGGGCCCGGGCGGTCGCCGCCGGGATGCGCGACATCGGTGCGGTCACCGTGGGGGAACGCCCCACCCGGGTCTCGGTCGCGCTGGCGGGCCTGGTGGTCGCCGGGCTGGCCGGGCTGATCGAGCCGGACCTGGCCGCCGGCACCATCACCATGGCGGCCGCGGTGTGGGTGCTGCTTGCCGGTTTCGGCCTCGGGCAACTGCTCTCCACCATCCGCCGCGCCCTGCTCGACGCCGGCTGAGGCACACCCCGGGCCAGCTCGACGCCGGCTGAGGCACCCCGGGTCTACCAGGCGGGGCCGATCTCGTCGGCGACGATCTGCGCGGAGAGGGTGACCATCGGCAGCCCGCCGCCCGGGTGGGTGGAGCCGCCGACCAGCCACAGCCCGTTCGCCGGGCCCCGGTTGGCGGGGCGCAGCAGCCCACCGGCGGTGCCGTAGATCGAGCCACCCGGCGCGCCGGTCGCCGCACCCAGGTCGGCCGGGGTGCGGATCTCGCGGAACAGCAGCCGGTCGCGTACGTCCACGCCGCGCTCCGCCAGCACCTCCAGGATCCGATCGGCGTACGCGTCGGCCAGCCCCGGCCGTCGCCAGTCGACAGCACCCGCCGTGGTGCCGTGGCGGGGTGCGTTGACAAGCACGAACCACGCCTCGTGCCCGGCCGGGCGGACCATCGGGTCGTCGGCCACGGTGACGAACACCGTCGGGTCGACCGCCGGCCGGGCCCGGACGCCGCGCCCGGGGTTTCCGAAGACCGCGTCGAACTCCGCGTCGTAGTCGTCCGGGAAGAAGACGGTGTGGTGGGCCAGCCCGGTGCTGCCGGCGACACCGAGCAGCAGCACGAAACCGGCGAGGCTGCGGTCGGTCAACCCGGCCAGCCGACGCGGGTGCGGCAGCAGGTCACGGTAGACGGTGAGCGCGTCGGTGTTGGCCACCACGACGTCGGCGGGCACCGGGGCGGTGACACCGGCGAGGCGTACCCCGTGCACCCGGCCGCCGGTGGCGTCGATCCCGGTGACAGTGGTGTCGGTCTGCACGACCACGCCGAGGTCCAGGCAGCGGGTCAGCAGCGCGTCGGCGAGCGTGCCCAGCCCACCGCGCAGGTACCAGCCGCCGAAGGCCAACTCGGCGTAGGGGACCGCGACCAACGCCGCCGGCGCCCGGCGCGGGTCGGCGCCGGTGTAGGTGGCGTACCGGTCCAGCAGCATCCGCAGCCGCGGGTCGGACAGGTGCCCCCGGCCCAGCCCGCGCAGGGTGCGGCCCGGGGCGATGGCGGCCAGGTCGCCGAGCCGCCAGGCCAGCGACGCGAGATCGCGGGGGGAGTCGACGGTACGGCGCAGGATGTCCCGCTCGGAGGCCCGCCACACCCGTTCGGCGCGGCGCCACAGCCGTTGCCAGTCGGCCGCCGCCCGGTCACCGAGGGCGGCCCCGATCCGGGTGGTGAACTCCACCGGGTCGGCGCACGAGTCCAGGGTCGGGCCGCCGCCGGGAAAGACGTGCCGGACGATCGGGTCCAGTGCGACCAGGTCCAGGTATTCGTCGAGCTTCGCCCCGGTCGCCTCGAACAGGTCGTGGAAGACCTGGGGCAGGGTGAGCAGGCTCGGCCCGGTGTCGAAGTGGAACGACCCGGCCGGGGTGTCGTGCGCGTACCGGCCGAGCTTGCCACCGACCGCGTCGGCGGCCTCGAAGACGGTCACCTGGTGCCCGGTGGCGGCCAGCCGGGCGGCGGTGGCGAGGCCACCCACCCCGGCGCCGACGACCACGATCCGCGCCATGCCGCGCCCTCCTAGCTGACCGGGCGGCCCCGCCAGGTCAGGCGGCGTCGCTTTCGCAGATGGTACGACCGTAGGGTCAACCAACCGAGGACCACGACCGACACGGGGTGTGCGAGCGCGTCGGGCCACCACCGGCCTCCGGTCGCCCGCGCGGTGAGCACCCGTCCGGCCACCCCCAGCAGGTAGCCGGCCAGCGCCACGGCGGCCACCCGCGGCGCGCCGGCGAGCAGCGCGCTGACCGCGACCAGTGGCGGGGCGGTGTAGAGCAGGAGCAGCAGCGCCACCACGACCGCCGCCGCGCCCGGGTGCCCGAACGACGCCCAGAGCGACTTCGAGTACCCGTCGCGCAGTTGCGGCCAGTCGTCGTACATCCGACAGGTGGCCAGCCGGGAACCGTCGGCCAGGGCGATCCGCCCACCGGCCCGCTTGACCGCCCGGGCCAGTTCGACGTCCTCCAGGACCTTGTCGGCGACCGCGGCGTGCCCGCCGGCGGCGGTGTAGCCGGCCCGGTCCACCACCAGGAACTGCCCACCCGCCGCGGCCAGCGACGGCCGCCGCGAGCGTTCCATCGCGCGCAGCGGCAGGAACGTCAACCAGAGCCACTGCAACAGCGGCTGCACCAGCCGGTCGGCCGCCGTCGCCACCACGATCCGGGGGTACGGCGACAGCAGCGTCACGCGGGCGGCGCGCAACTCGGTGACGGCCGCCGCGACCGCGTGCGGGGCGAGCACCACGTCGGCGTCGACGAAGACCAGCGCGGTGGCGTCCGGGTCGGCTCGGGTGGCCAACTGCCAGCAGGCGTGCGGTTTGCCCAGCCAGCCCGGCGGCGGGGCGACCCCGGTGCGCAGCGTGACCCGGGGGTCGTCGCCGGCCACCGCGCGGACCACTTCGGCGGTGCCGTCGGTGGAGCCGTCGTCGAGGACCACGACGCGCAGCCCGGGCACGCCGCGCTGGGCGAGCAGGGCGCGCAGGCAGGGCATGACCCGGTTGGCCTCGTCGCGCAGCGGCAGCAGCACGGTGACCCGCTCGTCGACCTCGTCGGGTCGGTCCGTGGGCCGGCGTAGCCACCCGGCGGCGTTGAGCCAGGTGTGCCCGGTCAACGCGGCGACGGCGACCAGCAGGGCGAGCAGGACGATCATCGGGTCGCGTCGACGCCGGAGCGGTGCGGCTGGTGGGCCTCCCGGCGGGTGTCGCGGCCCCGGCGGGCACGCAGCAGGGTCACCGCCAGCGGGACGGCGGTCACCGACATGCCGGCCGCCCCCCAGAGCGCCGACGCGGGCAGGTCGAGGAAGACCGCGTGGGCCAGGATGCTGGAGAAGTACGTCCACAGGTAGAGCGTGACCATCGGGTCGTCGCGCCGGTCGGTGTGCTCGGCGGCCGACCCGGCCAGCGGGCGCAACGCGCTCATCAGCAGCACCGCGAAGAGCAGCCAGCCCAGGTAGTTGCTGACCGGGATGCCGGCCAGGCCCGGCAACGCGGGGGTGGCGTCCCGCCAGACCCAGTAGCCCTCGGCCACCATCTGCGGGTCGAGGAAGAGGTCCCAGGCGGCCAACCCCACAGTGGCCAGCGCGATCCGCCGTACCCACAGCTTGGCCGACCCACCGCGACCGGCCCACGATCCGCCGCCGTTGCCGGTCGGTGCGCCGCGGTCGCCGGTCGGCACGCCGTTGCGGCTGGCGCGCGGCACGGTGCCGCCGGTCAGCCGGACCGCCGCCAGCCAGGCCGGCCAGGCCATCCAGGTCCAGGCCAGTGGAATGATCAGCGGCACTCCGGCCAGCTTGGGGCCCAGCTCGCCGGAGTAGTCGTAGCTGCCGAACGGCACACCGGTGGCCACCCCGATCGCCTCGATCGCGAACCCGCCGCCGGTGGCCACCGCGACCAGCGCCGCCGCGACCCGCGGGCCCCGGCTGAGCAGCGCGTGGCCCACCGAGAGCAACCACCCGAGCACGACGGTGGCCACGGTGAGCCCGGCCCGGGTGGCGCCGGTGGTGAGCGGGTAGCAGATCTGGGCGAGCACCAGGACGGCGAGCAGCGTCCAGGAGATCCGCCGGGTCATGACTTCGGTGGCTCGAGCGGCAGATCCCGACCGAGGACACCGAACGGCCGCTCGTCACCGGGGAAGTGGAAGTTACGCAGCACGTCGACGAAGCCGAACCGCCGGTACAACCGCCAGGCCCGCGAGGTCTGCTCGTCGGCCTCCGGGGTGGACAGCAGCGTGGTGTCGCCCTCGGCCATGCCGAGCAGCGCGCGCAGTTGGCCGGTGCCCAGGCCGTGCCCCTGCGCCGGTGGCCGGACGTGCAACTCGACCACCTCGAAGCAGTGGGTGAGCCAGCGGGCCCGGGTCGGGGCGTCCAGCGCTCGGTGCACCTGGTCGTGCCACCACTGGCCGGAGGCGCCCAGGTAGCCGTAGCCGAAGCCGGCGAGGTGACCTTCGCTGGTCAGGCTGGCGACCGCCCGGAAACCCGGCCGGCGGACGTGGGTGGCGATGTAGCCGCGCCGGGCCTCCAGCAGGTCGGTGCGGTATCCCATCGCCTCGCCGTAGACGGCCACCACGTCGTCCAGCCGCCGGACCAGATCGTCCGGCGTCCAGCGCACCAACCTCATGCCCGTCCACCCTTCACCGTTTCGGGGCCGCCGTCGGCGGCCCATCCGAGCACCGTCCGGTCGCCGACCACGTCGCGCACCTCGAACCGGGCGAACAGCTCCTCGGCGTACCAGCCCGCGGTGGGGGTTCGCATGATCGCCGCCCGGTGCTCCGGGTGACGGTACGCGAACGCCACCAGGTCTGTCGGGTCGCGCCACACGCTCACCGTGCCCTGCCAACCCAGCGGTGCCTCCCCGACCCCGAACCGGGCCAGCAACCCGGGCGCGTCCCGCAGGGCGGCGGCCACCGGCGGGATCGCCCGCCAGAAGGTGGCCGCCCGGCGGACCCGCAACCGGGCCCGGGTCAGCGCCAGCACCGGGCCGGTGACCCGGCCTCCCGGTGGGTCACCGAACGGCCGCTGGCCGGACCACTCGCCCCGGCTGGTCAGCGGACGCAGGTCGACCCGGGCGGAGGCGCGGGCGATGCGGGCCCAGGCACGCCCGACCGGCGAGTCGTCGAAGCCGGCCGCCGCGGCGGGGGAGTCCCAGACGGTCAGCGCCGCCCACCGGGTCAGGTCGGCGTCACCCGGCCCGAAGCCGGTGCCGGTCCCGGTGCCCAGCAGCTTGCCGAACCGGACGCCGGGCAGGGCCCGCAGCCGGCGCGGGTCCACGGCCATCCGGGTCAGCGCCCGGGGCAACGCGCCGCGGGAGATCCGCCAGACGTGCAGGGTGACCAGCTCCGGCGCCGTGCGCACGCCACCGCTCCGCTCGCTCACGCCACCTCGGCCGGGCTGCCAGCGGTGACCCGCAGCAGCTCGGCGTAGGTGGTCGGGAAGACCGCCTGCGGCACGCCACCCGCGGCCCAGATCTCGGGGTACGTCGCCAGCGCCGTGTCCACCAGGGTGCGCAGCGGGTGCGGGTGCCCGAGTGGGGCGACCCCGCCGATCGGCTGCCCGGTGTGCGCCCGGACGAACTCCGGGGTGGCCCGGCGCAGCCGGGTGACCCCGATCGACGCGGCCAGGCCGGCGGTGTCCACCCGGTGCGCGCCGGAGGTGAGCACGAGCAGCGGCGTGTCGTCCGCGTCGAAGACCAACGAGTTGGCGATCTGGCCGACCTCGACGTCGAGCGCCTCGGCGGCGGCCGCCGCGGTGGGCACCGCGTCGGGCAGCAGGCGGATCGTGCTGGGCTCACCGGCGCCGTCGAGCGTGCCGGCGGCGGTGAGCGCGTCCTGCACCGCCCGTACGTTCGGGTGTGACTGCATGTCGCCATTCTTCCCGGTTCGTCGATGACGGGTTCAGCCCGGTTCGCTCGGCTGGCACGGCCGGCGCGTCACACGTTGCATTTTCGTCGGTGGGGAGGTGTACTGTCAGCAGCAGTTAGAACGAGTGTTCGATTGCCTCGAACGCCCGTTCCAACCAGCCGGAGCGCGGCGTTTCGCGGCGCCAGCTCCGGGCGGTGTGGCTCCGCGGGCCGCACCTGGGTTTCCGGGCAGTCGCGAGCCTGGTCCCGACAGGCAGGAGCGTCGCCCGCTGCCCACGACCCCCGGGCAGCGGGCGACGCACCCGCCGGTACGCCGGCCGGGTGTGGTGTGGGGAAGCGTCCACACCCGGCCGGCCACACCCGGTGCGTCTTCCTCCGCACCACCCGACCTCGGCGTCTCGTCGGCGGCACCAATGCGCCGAGGCGACGCCCGGCCACGTGGAGGAGACACCCATGCCGACCAACCCGGCCCAGGCACCGACGGTGCCGGCGCACGTGCTGCCGCACCGCACCCCCGCCCAGCTCCTCACGTTGGCCCGACGCGGGCTGGTCGAGGCCGGCCAGACCCGACCCGACGGCCTGCGCTACGCGGCTGCCCACCTGGCGGCGCTGCGTGCGGCGGCTGCCCTGCTCGCCGCCCGGGCCCGGCCCGCGCCGAGTCGGCGCAACCGGATCACCAGCGTCTGGGTCCTCCTCTGCGCCGTCGCTCCGGAGCTCGACGAGTGGTCCCGGTTCTTCGCCGCCGGGGCCAGCAAACGCGCCGCCGCCGAGGCCGGCATCCCCCGGGTGGTCAGCGCCCGGGAGGCCGACGACCTGCTCCGCGCCGCCGAACAGTTCGTCACGGTGGTGGAGACCGCGCTCGGCGTGTCCCACCAACCGGCCCTGGACGGCCTCGCCGCATGATCCCGCCGTGCCACCGACCGCCCCGCGGGGGGAGCCGGGCGGCCGGTGGCACGGCGTGCCGGTCCTGAATGTGATCCACAGCAGCAGCAATGACGGGGGGTTGGTCCAATGGCGGGCCGCATGGTGGTCGGTTCCGCCGCACTTGCCGATCGGGTGCGCCCGGCGAGCGCACCCGACCAGGTCGGTGGCCACCGGGTGCTGCCGGTGGCACCCGAGCTGACCGGTCTGCTGCCCAACCGGGGCCTGCGCCGGGGGAGCACCATCGCGGTCGCCGCCGGCCAGCCCCAGCGCAGCGGCGGCACCTCGCTGATGCTGGCACTGCTCGCCGAGGCGTCCCGGGCCGGCTCGTGGTGCGCAGTGGTCGGCGTGCCGACGTTCGGTGCGGGGGCGGCCGCCGAGTTGGGCATCGCCCTGGACCGGTTGGCCCTGATTCCGAATCCCGGCCCCGAGTGGGCCACCGTGGTCGCCGCGCTGATCGACGGGGTGGACGTGGTGGTCACCACCGTGCCGGCCACGGTCTCCGCCTCGGTCGCCACCCGGTTGGCCGCCCGGGCTCGGCAGCGCGGCAGCGTGCTCGTCCCGTACGGCCGGTGGGACGGCGCGGACGTGACACTGCAGGTGGTCCGTGGAGTGTGGGAAGGGCTCGGCCAGGGCCGGGGGCGGCTGCGCCGCCGGGAGGTCACCGTCTCGGCGCGCGGGCGCGGGGCGGCCGCCCGACCCAAGGAGATCAAGGTCTGGCTCCCGGGGGACGAGCTGACCCGGGTCATTCCCCGCACGGTGCCGTCGACCGTGGGCCGACCGGCCACGCCGCTTGCCCTGGTCGGTCGGGGGTGACCGGTTCTCCGCCACGCACCCTGCTGCTGTGGTGCCCGGACTGGCCGGTGCTCGCCGCCGAGATCGTCGACGGGGTGCCGGCGACCGGCCCGGTCGCCGTGCTGCACGCCAACCGGGTGGTCGCCTGCTCCGAGCGGGCCCGCGCCGAGGGGGTGCGCCGAGGCCTGCGCAAACGGGAGGCGCAGGGTCGGTGCCCGCAACTCACCGTCGTGGAGTACGACCCGGGCCGCGACGCCCGGGCGTTCGAGCCGGTGATCGCCGCGGTGGAGGAGTTGGTCGCCGGTGTGGAGGTGGTCCGTCCGGGTGCCTGCGCGGTGGCCGCCCGGGGGCCGGGCCGTTACCTCGGCGGCGAGGAGGCGGCCGCCGAGCGGATCATCGAGCACGTCGCCCAGTCGTGCCTGGTGGAGAGCCAGGTCGGCATCGCCGACGGGGTGTTCGCGGCCGGGTTGGCCGCCCGCGCCGGTCGGGTGGTGGCACCGGGCGGGACACCGGAGTTCCTGGCCGGGTTGCCGGTCGAGGCGCTCGGCCGGTCGGCGTTGGCCGACCTGCTGCGCCGCCTGGGGGTGCGTAGTCTCGGCGACTTCGCCGCGTTGCCCGCCGGCGACGTGTTGGCCCGGTTCGGGTTCGACGGTGCGCTGGCCCACCGGCTCGCGGCCGGTCGCGACCACCGCCCGCTCGCCGTCCGCCAGCCACCGGCCGACCTCACGGTGACCGCCGACTACGACGAGCCGATCGACCGGGTCGACGCGGCGGCGTTCGCGGGCCGCGCGTTGGCCGAGCAGTTGCACGAGGGGCTGGCCGGGCACGGGCTGGCCTGCACCCGGCTCGGCATCGAGGCGGTCACCGAGCACGGTCAGGAGCTGCACCGGGTGTGGCGTCACGATGGCCTGCTCACCGCCGCCGCCATCGCCGACCGGGTGCGCTGGCAGCTCGACGGTTGGCTCTCCGGCAGCAGCGGGCGTACCGGCGCCCGACCGGCCCGGCCGACGGCCGGCATCATCCGGTTGCGGCTGGTCCCGGACGGGGTGATCGCCCAGGCCGGTCTGCAGGCCGGCCTGTGGGGGGAGACCGGCGAGGAGCGGGAACGGGCACACCGGGCGTTGAGCCGCGTGCAGGGCATCCTCGGCCCGGAGGCGGTGGTCACCGCCGTGCTCGGCGGTGGGCGCTCCCCGGCCGACCAGGTGCGACTGGTGCCGTGGGGCGACGAACGCCTACCCGCCCGTCCCGGCCCGGCACCGCTGCCCGGCGAGGCGGTCGCGCGTTTCGGCCCGGCGTCGTTGTCGGGTGATGCGGTCGGGCGTTCTGGTTCGGCGTCGTTGTCGGGTGAGGCGGTTGCGCGTTCTGGTTCGGCGTCGTTGTCGGGTGAGGCGGTTGCGCGTTCCGGCCCGGCGCCGTTGGCCGGTGAGGCGAGCGCCAGCGGCGCTGCCCGGGCCGTCGGTGCCGGTCGGCCTGCTGCTCGCGGCACGGGCGGGGTGCCGCCGTGGCCCGGACGACTCCCGGCGCCGGCGCCGGCGGTGGTGCTGCCCAGCCCACTCGCCGCGACCGTGCACGACGCCGCCGGCGAGCCGGTGGTGATCAGCGCGCGGCTGGCGGTGAGCGCTCCGCCGGCCCGGCTGGTGGTCGGCACCGGCCGGCCGGCGGAGATCGTCGGCTGGGTCGGCCCGTGGCCGGTGGACGAGCGGTGGTGGGCCCCGGCCGAGGCCCGCCGTCGGGCCCGGTTCCAGGTCGGCCTCGCCGACGGCACCGCTCTGCTGCTCGCCGTCGAGGCCGGGCAGTGGCTGGTGGAGGCGATCTATGACTGAGCACACGTCCCCTGGCCGTGATCGACTCGACATCCTGAAAACCGCGGTGTCCCGCCTGTGCGGACCGCCCGATTTTCAGGAGGTCGAGTCGATCACGCTCTGGCCGGGCGAGGTGGCGGCCAGGTGAGCTTCCACAACCCCAAGATGCCCTGGTCGGAGCTGGAGCGGGTGCTCTCCGGGCGGGCCGACGGTGGCTCCGGCGGGCGGTCGCGCGAGGAGCGGCACCTGCACGTGGTGGACCCGCTCGCCGTGGACGCCGACGGGGGCGACTCCCCGGCCTGGAGTCGCCACCGCGAGCGGTACCAGCCACCCGAGCTGACCCGCCCCGACGGTGTGGTGCCCTACGCGGAGCTGCACGCGCACACCAACTTCAGCTTCCTCGACGGCGCCAGCCATCCGGAGGAGCTGGCCGAGGAGGCGGCCCGGCTGGGGCTCACCGCGCTCGCCGTCACCGATCACGACGGTTTCTACGGGGTGGTCCGCTTCGCCGAGGCGGCCCGCACGCTGGGCCTGCCGACCATCTTCGGCGCGGAGCTGTCCCTCGGGCTGCCCGGCCCGCAGAACGGCGAACCCGACCCGCACGGCGCGCACCTGCTGGTGCTCGCGCACGGCCACGAGGGGTACGCCCGGCTGGCCACCACCATCGCCCGCGCCCAGCTCCGCGGCGGGGAGAAGGGCCGCCCGGTCTACGGGGAGCTGGAGGAGGTCGCCGCCGAGCTGCGTGACCACGTGCTGGTGCTGACCGGCTGCCGCAAGGGGCACGTGCCGGGGGCGCTGCTCACCGAAGGGGTGGACGCGGCGGCCCGCGAGTTGGACCGGCTGACCGAGCTCTTCGGCGCGGAGACGGTCGCGGTGGAGCTGACCGACCACGGCCATCCGATCGACGCCGACCGCAACGACGCGCTCGCCGAGCTGGCCGCCGAGGCCGGTCTGCCGACGGTGGCCAGCAACAACGTGCACTACGCCAGCCCCGGCCGGCGTCGGCTGGCCACCACCGTCGCCGCCGTCCGGGCCCGCCGCAGCCTGGACGAGATCGACGGTTGGCTGCCCGCGGCGGCCACCGCCCACCTGCGCAGCGGCGCGGAGATGGCGGCCCGGTTCGCCGCGTACCCGGGTGCGGTGGCGCGGGCCGCCGAGTTCGGTGCCGAGTTGGCGTTCGACCTCCAACTGGTCGCGCCGCAGCTGCCGGCGTACCCGGTGCCGCCGGGGCACACCGAGATGAGCTGGCTGCGCAAGCTGACCGCCGACGGGGCACACGAGCGCTACGGGCCGCCGCAGGCACACCCGACGGCGTACGCGCAGCTCGACCACGAGCTCAACATGATCGAGGAGCTGGGTTTCCCCGGCTACTTCCTGGTGGTCTACGACATCGTCGCGTTCTGCCGCGAGCAGGACATCTACTGCCAGGGTCGGGGGTCGGCGGCCAACTCGGCGGTCTGCTACGCGTTGCGGATCACCAATGTGGACGCGGTCCGGCACCGGCTGCTCTTCGAGCGGTTCCTCGCCCCGGAACGGGACGGTCCACCGGACATCGACGTGGACATCGAGTCCGACCGTCGGGAGGAGGTGATCCAGCACGTCTACACCCGCTACGGCCGGGAACACGCCGCCCAGGTCGCCAACGTCATCTCCTACCGGCCCCGGTCGGCGGTGCGGGACGTGGCCAAGGCGTTCGGCTTCTCACCCGGGCAGCAGGACGCCTGGAGCAAGCAGATCGACAGGTGGGGCTCGGTCGCCACGGTCGACGTCGAGAACATCCCCGAGCAGGTGGTGGAGTACGCCAACGAGTTGCAGACGTTCCCCCGGCACCTGGGCATCCACTCCGGCGGCATGGTGATCTGCGACCGGCCGGTGATCGAGGTCTGCCCGGTGGAGTGGGGGCGGATGCCCGGGCGCAGCGTGCTCCAGTGGGACAAGGACGACTGCGCCGCGGTCGGCCTGGTCAAGTTCGACCTGCTCGGGCTGGGCATGCTCTCCGCCCTGCACTACGGCTACGACATGATCGGCGAGAGCCTCGACCTGGGCGACATGACGCTGGACGACCCGGAGGTCTACGACATGCTCTGCCGGGCCGACTCGGTGGGGGTGTTCCAGGTGGAGAGCCGCGCCCAGATGGCCACCCTGCCCCGGCTCAAGCCCCGCGAGTTCTACGACCTGGTGGTGGAGGTGGCGCTGATCCGGCCCGGCCCGATCCAGGGTGGTTCGGTGCACCCGTTCATCCGGCGCAAGAACGGCCAGGAGCCGGTGACGTTCGCGCACCCGCTGATGCGCAACGCCCTGGAGAAGACCCTGGGTGTGCCGCTGTTCCAGGAGCAGTTGATGCAGCTCGCCATCGACCTGGCCGGCTTCGACGCGGCCGAGGCCGACCAACTGCGCCGGGCGATGGGCGCCAAACGCTCGGTCGAGCGGATGACCCGCATCGCCGACCGACTCTACGCCGGGATGGCCGAGCGGGGCATCACCGGCGAGCTGGCCGACGACGTCTACCGCAAGCTCACCGCGTTCGCCAGCTACGGCTTCCCGGAGAGCCACGCGATGAGCTTCGCCTACCTGGTGTACGCCAGCTCCTGGCTCAAGCGCTACCACCCGGCGCCGTTCCTGGCGGCGTTGCTCAACGCCCAGCCGATGGGCTTCTACTCCCCGCAGACACTTGTCGACGACGCCCGCCGGCACGGGGTGGAGGTTCGCCGCCCGGACATCAACGCCAGCGGGGCGGTGGCGGTGTTGGAGTCCACCCCGGACACCCGGTGGGGCAGCGGGCCGGGGGAGCCACCGCACGCCTGGGGGCTGGGCGGCCCGGCCGTCCGGCTGGGGCTGTCCGGTGTGCGTACCCTCGGCGCCGACGTGGCCGAGCGGATCGCGGCCGAGCGGGCGGCCGGCGGGGCGTACCGCGACATGTCTGATCTGGCCCGGCGGGTCGGTCTCACCGCGGCGCAGCTGGAGGCGCTGGCCACCGCGGACGCCTTCGCCTGTTTCGGGCTGACCCGGCGGGAGGCGCTCTGGGCCGCCGGCGCGGCGGCCCAGGACCGGCCGGGCCGGCTGCCCGGCACGGTGACCGGCGCGGCGGCGCCCACGCTGCCCGGGATGGAGGCGGTGGACCGGCTGGTCGCCGACGTGTGGGCCACCGGGCTGTCCCCGGAGAGCCATCCGGCCCGGTTCATCCGGGGGCAGCTCGACGTGCTCGGCGCGGTGCCGATCGCCCGGCTGGGTCGGGTGGAGCCCGGCCAACGGATCCGGGTCGGTGGCATCGTCACCCACCGGCAACGCCCGGCGACGGCGGGTGGGGTCACCTTCCTCAACCTGGAGGACGAGACCGGGATGCTCAACATCACCTGCTCGCCGGGGCTGTGGCAGCGCTACCGGCGGGTGGCTCGCACCAGCGCGGCGCTCGTGGTCCGGGGGCGGTTGCAGCGGCACGAGGGGGTGACCAACCTGGTCGCCGACCGGCTGGACGCCATCGAACCGCCGGTCAGCCCCGCCTCCCGTGACTTCCGTTAGGAGAGTGATCCACATTACGGTTTCTCGCGCCGTCGAGCGGGAGACTCGTCCTGAGCGGGCAGAGCGGCCCGTGATCCGTGAGGGGGAATGACAGTGAAGGGCAATCACGCGTACACCGGTGGAATCGCCAACGCCCGGCGGACCCGGCTGGGCACCGGCTGGGTGCCGGCGCACCTCGCCGACCCTCGCGAGTACGAGGTGACAAACGGGCCGGTGGCCAACGAACGCCGGTCCCGGGCCGAGGACGAGGCCGAGGGCACCGACTCCTGACCCACTAGGCTCGACCGGGTGGAGCAGACCCGAGGCCGGTTCGCCGAGCCGCCGCTGACACCCCGTACCGCCGTGATCTGGTCGGTGCTCCGCGCCGAACTGGACCGGCGCGGCGACGCCGAGCTGACCGTGCTGGACGTGGGCGGCGGCACCGGCGGTTTCGCCGTCCCGCTGGCCCGCGCCGGGCACCGCGTCACAGTGGTCGACGCCAGCCCCGACGCCCTCGCGGCGCTCACCCGCCGCGCCGCCGAGGCCGGGGTGGCCGACCGGATCGACGCCGTGCAGGGCGACGGCGACGCCCTCACCGGGCTGGTCGAGCCGGCCGGCGTCGACCTGGTGCTCTGCCACGCCGTGCTGGAGGTGGTCGACGACCCGACGCCGGTGGTGACCGCGTTGGCCACCGCGTTGCGTCCCGGCGGGGCCGCCAGCGTCCTGGTGGCCGGCCGGGCCGCCGCCGTGCTCGGCCGGGCCATAAACGGGCACCTGGACGTCGCGACCGCCCTGGCCGCCGATCCGGCCGGCACCGCCGGGCCGCGTGACACACTGCGCCGGCGCTACGACGCCCCCGGCGCCGCCGCGCTGCTCGGCGCCGCCGGGCTGGTGGTCGAGGAGATCCACGGGGTACGCGTGCTGGCCGACCTGCTGCCGGCCGCGGTCGCCGACGGGCAGCAGGCCGCGGTGGTCGAGTTGGAACGCGTACTGGCCGCCCAACCGCCGTACCGGGACCTGGCCGCCCAGCTGCACCTGTTCGCCCGCCGGCCGGCATGAGCGACTCGCCGACCCCGGCGCCACTGGCGATCCTCGGGCCGGAGCACGGCGGCGGCCGTCTCGCCGAGGTGCTGCCCAGCGCGCTCGCCGTGCTGGGCGTGCCCGGCTCGGCCGACCCACTCGGGCTGGCGCCCGCGCTGCCCGGGGTGCGCCGGATCGCCGTGCTGCTCGTCGACGGGCTCGGCTGGTACCAGTTGCCCACCGCCGCCCCGTACGCGCCGACGCTCGCCGGGCTCGCCGCGACGGTGGGCCGTCCGCTCATCGCCGGTTTCCCGTCCACCACCCCGACCAGCCTGGTGTCGCTGGGCACCGGCGTACCGCCCGGCGCGCACGGGGTGCTCGGCTTCACCGTGCGGGTGCCCGGCACGGACCGGGTGCTCACCCACACCGACTGGTCCGGGGACCCGTCGCCGCTGAGCTGGCAGCCGGTGACCACCCAACTCGAGCGCGCCCGCGCCGCCGGGGTAACGACGACAGTGGTGAGTCGGCCGGAGTTCGGCGGCAGCGGATTGACAGTGGCCGCCAACCGGGGCGGCGACTTCCGGGGCGCCGCCGGCGGGGACGCGGTGGCCGCCGCCATGCTGGCCGCGCTGGCCGCCGGCTCCGGGCCGACCCTGGTCTCCGGCTACCACGCCGACCTGGACCGGCACGGCCACGTCAGCGGCGTCGACTCGGTGCCCTGGCGGGACGCCGCCACCGAGGTGGACGCGCTTGTCGCCCGACTGGTCGACGGTCTGCCGCCGGACGCGGCCCTGCTGGTGACCGCCGACCACGGTCAGCTCGACATTCCCGCCACGCACCGATTCGACCTGGACACCGATCCCCGACTGCGCGACGGGATCCGGGTGGTCGCCGGCGAGGCCCGGGTGCGCTACCTGCACGTCGCACCGGGCGCACTCGACGACGTGGTGGCCGTCTGGTCGACGGTGCTCGGCGACGCCGCACGGGTACGCACCCGCGACGAGGTGGTGGCCACCGGCTGGTTCGGGCCGGTGCCCGAGGAACACCTCGCCCGGATCGGCGACGTGGTGGTGACCTGCAACGACACCTACGCGGTCATGGCCAGCCGCACCGAGCGGCCGATGGCGTCGAAGCTGGTGGCCTACCACGGCTCGGACACCGCGGCCGAGCTGACCGTGCCACTGCTGGTCGTACGCGGCTGACCGGCGTACGGTCCGGCTCGCCGGCCGCTGGGGATGTCGTACCTCCGGGTTAACCTGCCGGGATGGGCCGCAGTCAGTCGTTGCCCCGGGGCGGCGATCCGCGCTTCGGGCCGGATGCCGACGACACCGGCAGCCCGATCCTGCACGTCGACATGGACGCCTTCTTCGCCGCCGTCGAGGTGCGCCGCCGGCCCGAGTTACGCGGCCGGCCGGTCATCGTCGGCGGTGTCGGGCCGCGCGGTGTGGTCAGCTCGGCCAGCTACGAGGCCCGCCGTTACGGCGTCCGCAGCGCGATGCCGACCAGCCAGGCCCGGGCGCGCTGCCCCCACGCGGTCTACCTGCCACCGGAGTTCAGCGCCTACACCGCAGCCTCCCGGGCGGTGATGCAGATCTTCCGGGACGTCACCCCGCTGGTCGAGCCGCTCTCCCTCGACGAGGCGTTCCTCGACGTGAGCGGCGCCCGTCGACTCTTCGGTTCTCCGGCCGCCATCGCCCGGCTGATCCGCCGACGGGTCGCCGACGAGCAGGCGCTGACCTGTTCGGTCGGGGTGGCGCCGAGCAAGTTCGTGGCCAAGCTCGGCTCCACCCGGGCCAAGCCCGACGGTTTGCTGGTGGTGCCCTCGGGGCAGGTGCTCGACTTCCTGCACCCGCTGCCGGTGGACGCGCTCTGGGGGGTGGGGGAGCGCGCCGCCGAGGCGCTGCGCAGGCTCGGCCTGGCCACCGTGGGCGACCTCGCCGAAGCCCCGCTGGGCATGCTCCGCAAGGCGGTCGGCGCGGCGTCGGCGGCCCACCTGCACGAGCTGGCCTGGGGCCGGGACCCGCGCCGGGTCAGCCCCGAGCACGTCGACAAGTCGATCGGCGCCGAGGTGACGTTCGACGTCGACGTGGCCGACCCGTTGGAGATCCGCCGGGCGTTGCTCGCGCTCAGCGCGAAGGTCGGCGTCCGGCTGCGAGGCTCCGGGCAGGTCGGGCGCACCGTCGCGCTCAAGGTGCGGCTGGCCGACTTCCGCACCGTCAGCCGCTCCCGCACCCTCGACGTGCCCACCGACACCGCCCGCGAGATGTTCGACACGGTCTGGGCGCTCTACACCGCACTGGACCCGGGCGAGCGAATCCGGCTCGTCGGCGTCCGGGTGGAGGGGCTCAGCACGGCGCAGGGCGCTCCCCGGCAGCTCACCCTCGGCGCGCCCGAGCGTGGTTGGCGGGAGGCGGAAGCTGCCGCCGACGCCGCCGCTGCCCGATTCGGGCGGTCCGTCATAGGTCCGGCCAGTCTGATGGGCGACCGTGACGCCCAACGAAAGGAAAATCCACCCCACCCGTAGGTCGTCCCGCTTTCCGACGCGCGACCCCCCTCGTAGACTTGCGGGTAAGCAGTCGGATGGCTGCCACGGTCTGTCGGCCCGAGTGGGCCCGACCAACGTGACCGGGGAGGAGTGCCGTGCCGCTCTCGGAGCACGAGCAGCGGCTGTTCGAGCAGATCGAGCGGTCGCTTGCCGAGGACCCCAAATTCGCCTCGGCCGTGCGCGCCAGCGATCCGCGCTTTCACGCGCGGCGTCGCCTGCTCGTCGCCGCCGGCGTCGTCATCGCTGGCTTGGCTCTACTGGTCTATGGCGCGGTGATCAAGACTCCACCGCTGGCGGTGGCGGGCTTTGTCGTCATGCTGGCGTCGGCCGCGTACGCGGTGCAGTCGCACCGGCGGGCGCAGTCACCCGACCTGCACGTGGTGGGCGGGACGACGAGTCGTCGCCGTCCGCGTGGTGGCCGATCCGGTCGCCGGTCGTCGATCCTGGACCGCATGGAGGACAGGTGGCGGCAGCGCCCGGAGGGGCACCGCTGAGCCAGTCCCGCCGCTGAGGCGGGCCGTACGCCGCGACGAGCGGGTCGCCGGACACAGCCCCGGCGACCTCCGTGGTACCCGCGCGCCCTATCAAGTGATCAACCCGCGTGGCGTTGCTCCTGCGCCGAGCCCGCGTGGCCTTGATCAGGTGATGAAAAGTAGGTCTGACGAGCCTCCCAGAACTACTTTTCATCACCTGATCAAGGAGTCGGCGGGGATCCGGAGGCGGCGGCGCCGCTGCCGGGGGTGGGGCGAGCTGTCGGGCGGGCTGGGCTGGGCTGGGCGGGCTTCCGGGCGAGACGGGCTGGCCGGGCTGCCGGCTGGGCGGGGCGGGCGTTCGGGTGGGGTGGCGGCCGGTGGACCGCCACCCCCGCCGTCAACGGGCGTTGGTCAGCTGAACAGGTCAGCGGGCCGCTCGGTCGGCCAACAGCCGTCGAGGGTTCCAGCGCAGCAACCGGTACCGGGCTCGCCCGGTCAAGGCCGCCATGCGGCCGGACGTGTCCGCCAGGGTGGTACGCCAGCGCAGCAGCACCGACGGTGGCAGTACGGCGGCGACCAGGCGGGTGCGTCGGTCCGCCTGTGCGGCGAGCGCCGCACGGACCGCGCGGAGTGCCGGCAACAGCCGCTCACCGGTCAGCGGGTCCCGTGCGTAGCGGGCCCGCTCCTCCGCCTGGCCGAGCAGCCGCGCCGACCCGGTCGCGGCGCTGTCATCGCCGAGGGTGTCGCGGACCAGCCGGTCCGCGGTCGCCCTGGGCGTCTCGGTCAGGTCGACCGGAACCCGGAAGTCCACCATCGTGTCGAGCAGCTCGGCCCAGGCGGCGTGTGCGTCCGCGCGGGCCCGGTCGGCGTCCACGCCGACCACCACCACACGCGTCCCCGGCTCGACGCCGTCGTCGACGGCCGCTGGGGAGGCCACGGCGGCGCTCGCCGGCTGGCCACCCCGTTTGCGGCGCAGCGCCAGCCGGCGCAGCGCGGGGATGGCGAGCAGTGCCAGCAGGGCCAGCAGACCTGCCGCCCACCAGGGCCAGACCGGCGGCTGCTCGGCCGGCGTGGTGCCGCCCAGGGCCAGCCCGTCGTCGACGTCCCGGTCGGCGTTGTCGGGCCCGGCCGGACCGGCCGACGCCTCGGGGCCCGCCGGGGTGTCCGTGACGCCGGTGCCCGGGGTGGCTGGTTCCGGCGCGTCAGTGTCCGGTGCCCAGGCCGAGCGGGTGGACCCCGGCACCCCGTACGTCGGGGTGGCGTCGAACGGCACCCAGCCGACCCCGTCGAAGAAGACCTCGGTCCAGGCGTGCAGGTTGAGGTTGGTCAACGTGTAGGTTTGACCGTCGCGCTTGCTGCCGTTGGTGAACCCGAACGCCACCCGGGCCGGGATGCCCGCCGAGCGGACCAGCCACGCCATCGCGGCCGCGTACTGCTGGCAGTAGCCGACCTTGTTGGTGAGGAAGTTGACGATGTCCTGCCCGCTGCTGCCGCTCTCGGTGCTGAGCCGGTAGGTGAACCCGTTGTCGGCCGAGAAGTGCTGGTAGATCGCCAACACCCGGTCGTAGTCGGTGCGCTTGCCCTGGGTCAGGCCCTTGACCAGCTCCTCCACCTCGGGCACCGGCCCGGGGGTGGCGGTCATCTGCCGGTTCAGGGGGTGGTCGGCCGGCAGCGGTGGGGTGGCCCGCAGCGTCGCCGGCGTGTACGTCGAGCGGACGTAGTCGAAGGAGTACTTCCGGCCTCGGGAGTTTTCCCGGTTGGAGAAGACGACCTGCTGGTTGGGGTCGTAGAGCCAGTTGCCGCTGAGGTCGTCGGTGCGTACCGGCTCCGCGTACACCGGCATCAGCGACATGCTCAGGCTCTTGGTGACCTCGACGGTCGCCCGGTAGGTGGTCTGCTGCACGCCGGGGCGAGCCCGCTCGGCCGGGTCGGGCAGGTCTCGATTGACCGCTCGGCCGGTGGGGTTACGCGCCTGGAAACCAGTCTGGCGCAGCTCGTCGGCGACCGCGTAGCGCAGGTAGAACGGGTTGGGCTCGGAGGTGGTGACCTTGACCAGGTCGGCCACCTGGGACTGGTTGAGCTGACCGGCGAGCGAGGCGAACAGGTCGATCCGACCCGACGTGCCGCCCGAGCCGTTGCCGTTGCCGGTGCCGTTGCCCGGACCCCGGCTGAGGGAGTCGAGGAGCCCGCCGCTCATGCCGGGCACCGCCAACGGCAGGGCGACCGCCACCGCCACCCCGAGCACCGCGAGCCGACGGCCGGCCGACGCCAACGGTGAGGCCTCCCACACGTCGACGTCGCGGCCGTCGCCGGTGAACCGGCGCCCGAACCTGCGGACCCGGTCGACGTTGTCGGTGACCAGCAGCCAGAGGTAACCGGCGGCGCCCACCACGAACGGCGTCGCGGGGACGCTGTTGACGTAGACGGCGACCGGCACCGAGTAGATGGCGAGCATCGGCAACCCCGCCAGCGCGGGCCGGCGCAGCCCCACTGCCAGGACATCCACGAGTACGGCGACCGCGCCGACACCGAGCACGGCGATGAACAGCAGCGGGTCGGTGTCCGGGACCTCGACCCCGTACGAGCGCATGTCCTGCATGGAGCCGGTGAGCAGGTCGGCGAAGTGCGCGAACGTGCCCGGCGTGGGCAGGATGGCGAGCAGCTCCTGGTTGCTGGGGAACAACCAGGTCAGGGCGAGGAGCAGGCCGGCCAGCATGCCCAGCACCTGACCCCACAGTGGTGCCCGGACGAGCCTGGTCAGCGCGGCCGCTCCGGCCACCACGGCGACCGCGATGACGGACTCGACGAGCCATGTCCAGCTCTGGAAGATGGCCGACAGCGGCGCGGCGGCCAGCAGGGTGGCCGTGGCCGCCACCAGGCCGATGTGCCGACTGGCGATCATGAGGGGACCTTTCCGTTCATCGCACGCCGCCGGCGACCGTCTCGGCCAGCGCGGCGCGCAGGGCGAAGCCCTGGGAGCCCCGGCCAGCCTGCGGCCACAGCGCCGGTAGTCGGGCACCGTGGTCGACACCGACGACGCGCCAGCCACTCTGCACCATGGCGAGGACGGCGGCGCCGTGCGCGTGCTCCGCCTCGGCCCGAGCCTTCTCCGGCAGGCTGAGCCAGGTGGAGCTGTTGAGCAGGAACCCGATGCAGGTGGCGCCGTTGCCCCGCAGCCCGGCCAGCAGCTCGGCCTCGGCCGTGCCCACCGTGCCGAACAGCCCGATGATCAACCCGCCGTCGGCGCGCTGGCGGACCCGCTGCACGAGACCTGTCACCTCGGCGCGCTGATCCAGGCGAACCTCCGCGAGGTGGTCGAGCAGCGCCCCGTCACCGCCGGCCTCCGACGCGTCCACATCGACGCCCGAACCGGTGACCAGACGCAACTTGTAGCCGGCCTGCCGGAGGTGGACGGCGACGCTCGCGGCGGCGGAGACGGCCCACTCGAAACTGGCCGTCGGCCCCTCGCCGCGGTGGCCGTACGCCCGGGTGTCCAGAACGACAGTGGCCCGGCTCTCCCACGGCTGCTCCTCGCGGCGCACCATCAGCTCGCCGGTGCGGGCGGTGGACTTCCAGTGCACCCGGCGCAGGTCGTCGCCGCGCCGGTACTCCCGGGTCGCCGCGTCGTCCTCGCCGTGCACCGCCACCGACCGGGCCCGGCTGTCGCCGCTGCCCGCGTACTCCCCGGGGAGCCGGACCGACGGCAGCGGGGTGACCTGCGGGATGACCGTCAGGTGGTCGGTGCTGGGGAAGGAACGGGTGAGCTCGCAGAGGCCGAACGGGTCGGTTATCCGGACCACCAGCGGGCCCACGTCGTAACGGCCCCGCACGTCGGCCCGCACGGTGTACGCCACGGAACTGGCCTGGTGCGCGCCGAGCCGCTCCAACACCACCCGGGGCCGGCTGCCCAGCGCGTAGGGCAGCCGGTCCTCCAACAGCAGGGTGCCGGTCGGTAGCCGGGAGAGGTTCTGCAGGCGCAGCACCACGCGGGAGTTGGCACCGACCGGAACTCGGTGCGGGTCCAGTGACCGGTTGCAGGCCAGCTTGTAGCGGCTGCGCCCAACGTAGGCGGCGGCCAGCAACGGCAGGATGGCCAGCAGCACAGCCACCCGGAGCAGGTCCTTCTCGCCGAGGATGCCGGCCGAGATCGCCGCGGCGACCGCGGCGGCGAGGAAGGATCGCCCGCGGGTGGTCAGCCCGCGCAGCCCGGCACGCACGTCATGGCCTCCGCGGCTCGTAGGGCGCGCGGCCGTTGCCGGAAGCGGGCCGGGTGTCGTACGGGTTGCGCTGCCGGTCGTGTGGCAGCGGCAGGCGGTGCACCAGCTCGGAGACGATCGCGTCGGTGGTGCGCCGGGCCAGCTGCGCGTCGGCGGTGGGGATGATCCGGTGTGCGAGCACCGGCACCGCCAGGGCCTGCAGGTCGTCGGGGAGCACGTAGTCGCGGCCCTCCAGGGCGGCGACCGCCCGGGCGGTGCGCAGCAGTTGCAGGGTGGCCCGGGGGGAGGCGCCGAGCCGCAGGTCGGGAGCCTCGCGGGTGGCGGTGACCAGGTCGATCGCGTACTGCTTGATCGCGTCCGCCACGTGCACCTGCCGGACGGTGGCGATGAGCTGCCGGACGATGGCCGCGTCGGAGACCGCGCGCAGCTCGTTCAGCGGGTCGGCGGCGCCGTGCCCGTCGAGCATGGCCAGCTCGGCGTTGGAGTCCGGGTAACCCATCGCGATGCGGGCGGTGAACCTGTCGCGCTGCGCCTCGGGCAGCGGGTAGGTCCCCTCCATCTCGATCGGGTTCTGGGTGGCGATCACCATGAACGGGGTCTGCAGCTGGTAGGTCACGCCGTCGACGGTGACCTGCCGCTCCTCCATGCACTCCAGCAGCGCCGACTGGGTCTTCGGCGAGGCCCGGTTGATCTCGTCGCCGACCACCAGGTTGGCGAAGACGGCACCCGGACGGAACTCGAAGTCGTGCGTCTCCTGGTTGTAGACGCTGACACCGGTGACGTCGCTGGGCAGCAGGTCGGGGGTGAACTGGATCCGTCGTACCGTGCAGTCGATGGACCGCGCGAGGGCCTTGGCCAGCTTGGTCTTGCCGACACCCGGGACGTCTTCGATCAGGAGGTGACCCTCGGCGAGCAACACGGCCAGGGCGAGCCGCACGGTGGCGGTCTTACCCTCGATGACCTGCTCGATGTTGGCCACGATGGCCTCGCTGGCGGCGCGGAACTCGTCGTGCGGCAGTAGGCCGCCCACCTCGTCCCAGGTCTGTTGTGTCACGGGCCTCCTCCTCGTCGCCGTCACGGCAGCTCTGTAGAGAGCACCTGGACCCGCCGTTGGGTTCGCGACGTCGAGCCTCGTTTGCCGCAGGATTCTCACTAGCCTCTCAGGCTAACCATGTTTGTCGTTATCGCCGACCCCCGCAGGCGGTCCGTCGGTTACGCCCCGATATTCGCCACGTCGGGGGACGCGGCCCGGCCCACCCCGGGGGCCGGCAGGCCGGACCGGCGGCGGGGTACACTGCGGAACATGGCCGGAGTCTTCCTGCTTCTTACCGGGCCGTGCTGATGCGCTGATCCCAGCGACAGCACGGCGGCCCCTCCTGTGCGAGGGGCATTTTTGTGCCCGGCGCCGGCCCGGCCCGGCGCCGCCGAGACGAAGCGAAGCGAAGCGAGGAGAGACGATGAGTGAGGCAGCCGCACCGGCGGGCGACATTCCCCCGTTCCGGTACACCGCGGCCCTGGCCGACGAGATCGAGATCCGTTGGCAGGACATCTGGGCGCGCGAGGGCACCTTCCACGCACCGAACCCGACCGGCCCGCTGGCCGACCCGACCCACCCCCGCGCCGGCGCGGACAAGCTGTACGTGCTGGACATGTTCCCGTACCCGTCCGGAGCTGGCCTGCACGTCGGCCACCCGCTGGGCTACATCGGCACCGACTGCTACGCGCGCTACCAGCGGATGGCCGGTCGCAACGTGCTGCACGCGATGGGCTTCGACGCGTTCGGCCTGCCCGCCGAGCAGTACGCGGTGCAGACCGGCACCCACCCGCGCACCACCACCGTGGCGAACATCGAGCGGTACAAGGCGCAGCTGCGCCGGCTGGGGCTGGCGCACGACGAGCGCCGGTCGGTGGCCACCATCGACACCGACTTCTACCGCTGGACCCAGTGGATCTTCCTGCAGATCTTCAACTCCTGGTACGACCGCGACGCCGGTAAGGCCCGCCCGATCGCCGAGCTGATCGCCGAGTTCGAGGGCGGCAACCGGCAGACCCCGGACGGCCGCGCGTGGGCCGAGCTGAGCGTCGCCGAGCGCCGCCAGGTCGTCGACGACCACCGCCTGGCGTACGTCTCGCACGCCCCGGTGAACTGGTGCCCGGGGCTGGGCACCGTGCTGGCCAACGAGGAGGTCACCGCCGACGGCCGCTCCGACCGGGGCAACTTCCCCGTCTTCAAGCGCAACCTGAAGCAGTGGAAGATGCGGATCACCGCGTACGGTGACCGGCTGCTGGACGACCTGGACAGCCTGGACTGGCCCGAGCCGATCAAGCTGATGCAGCGCAACTGGATCGGCCGCTCGCAGGGCGCGCACATCGACTTCCCCACCGCGCAGGCGCCGGTGCGGGTGTTCACGACCCGACCGGACACCGTCTTCGGTGCCACCTACATGGTGCTGGCGCCCGAGCACGAGCTGGTCGACGCGCTGGTGCCGGCCGCCTGGCCGGACGGGACGAGGGACGCCTGGACCGGCGGGCACGCCAGCCCCCGGGCGGCCGTCGAGGCGTACCGCAAGACCGCCGCGGCCAAGACCGACGTCGAGCGGCAGTCCGACACCAAGGAGAAGACCGGCGTCTTCATCGGCGCGTACGCCACCAACCCGGTCACCGGTGGGCAGATCCCGATCTTCATCGCCGACTACGTGCTGGCCGGCTACGGCACCGGCGCGATCATGGCGGTGCCGGCGCAGGACGAACGGGACTGGGCGTTCGCCGAGGTCTTCGAGCTGCCCATCGTGCGCACCGTGCAGCCGGCGGAGGGCTTCGACGGCAAGGCGTACACCGGGGACGGCCCGGCCATCAACAGCGCCGCACCCGAGCGCGGCCTGGACCTGAACGGCCTGGGGGTCGCCGACGCCAAGGCGGCGATCATCGCCTGGCTGGAGGCGAACGGGCACGGCACCGGCGCGGTGACCTACCGGCTGCGCGACTGGCTGTTCTCCCGGCAGCGCTACTGGGGCGAGCCGTTCCCGATCGTCTACGACGAGACCGGCGCGGCCATCGCCCTGCCGGAGGAGATGCTGCCGGTCGAGCTGCCGGAGGTGGACGACTTCTCCCCGAAGACGTTCGACGCCGACGACGCCGACAGCAACCCGGAGACCCCGCTGTCGCGGCGGCGCGACTGGGTCGAGGTCGAGCTGGACCTGGGTGACGGGCCGAAGCGCTACACCCGGGAAACCAACGTGATGCCGCAGTGGGCCGGCTCCTGCTGGTACGAGCTGCGCTACCTGGACCCGACCAACGGTGACCGGTTCGTCGACGCGGAGAACGAGCGGTACTGGATGGGTCCGCGCGGCGAGGGCGACTGCGGAGGCACCGACCTGTACGTCGGTGGCGCCGAGCACGCCGTGCTGCACCTGCTGTACGCGCGGTTCTGGCACAAGGTGCTGTTCGACCTGGGGCACGTGTCGTCGTTCGAGCCGTTCCGCAAACTGTTCAACCAGGGCATGATCCAGGCGTACGCGTACACCGACTCGCGCGGCAGCTACGTGCAGGCCGAGGAGGTCATGGAGCGCGACGGCGCCTACTACCTGGGCGACCTGGCGGTCAACCGCGAGTACGGCAAGATGGGCAAGTCACTGAAGAACGTGGTGACCCCCGACGACATGTGCGCCGCCTACGGTGCGGACACCTTCCGGGTGTACGAGATGTCGATGGGTCCGCTGGAGGTGTCCCGCCCCTGGGAGACCCGGGCGGTGGTCGGCTCGTACCGGTTCCTGCAGCGGGTCTGGCGGGCCGTCGTCGACGAGCAGACCGGCGCGCTGCGGATCACCGAGGACCCGGCCGACGAGACGACCCGCCGGCTGCTGCACACGGTGATCGACGGGGTCCGTGGCGACATGGACGGCATCCGGTTCAACACGGCGATCGCCAAGCTGATCCAGCTGACCAACGGGCTGACCGGGCTGGCGGCGACGCCCCGCGAGGTGGCCGAGCCGCTGGTGCTGATGGTGGCGCCGTTCGCCCCGCACCTGGCCGAGGAGCTGTGGCGCAAGCTGGGCCACGACACCTCGCTGACGTACGCGGACTTCCCGACCGCCGACCCGGCGCTGCTGGTGGCCGACACGGTGACCTATCCGGTGCAGGTCAACGGCAAGGTCCGTGGCCGCGTCGAGGTCCCTGCCGACGCCACCGAGGAGACCGTCCGCGCGGCGGCCCTGGAGGCGGTGGCCGCCACCCTGGCCGGCAAGGAGCCCCGCAAGGTCATCGTGGTCAAGGGCCGAATGGTCTCGGTGGTGGCGTAACCCCGCCCCGCCCCGCTCGCGTCGATCATGGAGTTGTGGTGGCCGGTTCGTCCCCTGCCCAGGGGTTCACCGCCACGACTCCATGATCGACCTATGGACGACGGCGCGGTGCGCACGTACCCAGTCGTGCCAGTGAGATATCAGCGCGCCCACTCCTGCCTCGCGGAGGCGGCGCATGGCTGGGTGGGGGCTGGTGTCGATGGTCCGCCAGGTGCCCTCGATCTGGTGGAGCATCAGGTCTGTCAGCTCCCCTCGGGGCAGCAGCCCGGGGCCGGCCGCGTCGTAGGTGTCACAGAGGACGCGACAACGCCGACCCAGCTCGGCGGGATCGGCACCGTCACCCAGTGTGGCCCAGTGCCAGCCGGCGAACGCCACGTCCTCGATCCGCCGGCCCGGGGCGGCCAGGTCCCAGTCGATGAAGACCACCGGGAGCGGCCCGTCCGGGAAGTCCCGGTACACCGTGTTCTTCGGCGACAGATCGCGGTGACACACGGTCTCGGCGTCGCCGGCCAGGTCGGTGCCCGCGCACGCGTCGTGCAGACGCCGGATCAGCTTGGCCAGCCGCACCAGCGCCGGATCGGCGAAGAACGCGGGATCCTCGGAGTCCCGCCACGGCACCCGCCCCGCAACGTAGCTGACCACCTGCCGGCCGCGGTCGTCGACGCCCAGGTGAAGGGGCGCGAGGTCCGCGCCCACCCGGGCCAGGTGACGCAGCAGCGCGCCGACGAAGTCCGGGTTGGCTGGCGGGGTACGTCGTACCGTGTCGCCGACCCGGACCACCTCGGCGACGAAGCCGCCGGTGAGCGGCTCCTCGACGCCGTGGGTCGGCTCGGGCACGGTCAAACCGGCATCCGGCGGCGTTGTCGTTCGGCGCGCCACCACATGTGGACAAGCACCAGGCTGGCGATCAGGCCCAGGCTGGCCGGGGCAGCGGCGTACCAGTTGATGTGCCCGGGTGAGCTGACCGACGCGCCGATCGCCGCGTAGCCGAAGGCGGTCGGCGCGGAGGCGATCACGCTGCCGGCCAGGAACGGCAGCACCCGGGCGCCGGTCGTGCCGTAGCCGTAGCTGACCAGCCCGAAGCCGGCGATCGGCAGCAGCCGGACGGTGACCACACCGACCACGCTCTGCCGGGCGAACCAGCCGTCGAGGCGGGCCAGGCGGCCACGGACCCGTTCGGCCACGAACTCCCGGCCGAGCAACCGGCCGACCGTGAACCCGATCGCCGCGGCCACCAGTGCGGCACCCAGGGCGTACGCGGCGCCCTCCAGGGGGCCGAAGATCGCGCCCGCGGCGAGCGTGACGAAGGTCCGGGGGACCAGGGCGACAAGCAGCAGCGCGCCGCCGAGGATCGCCGCCACCGGGGCGAGGTCGCCCAGCCGGTCGGCCAGCAGCGGCAGCTGCTTCGGATCCGGTCGGGGCGCCAGGAGCAGCAGCAGCCCGCAGCCGCCGATCAGCAGCACGAGCAGGGCGAACCGGGCGGCCGACGGCTGCCGCAGCAGCCGACGGACGGCACGGATCATGCCCGGGCGGCGGCCACCGCAGAGCGGCGCTCGTTGCGCAGCCGGTCGGGCCAGGTGTCGTCCAGCGGCGGAAGCTGGTGTGCCCCGGTGGCCCAGCGCAGCAGCAGGTCGGCCAGGGCCGGGTTGCGGGCCAGCGCCGGACCGTGCGAGTAGGTGCCGAGCAGCTTGCCACGCCACGCGCCCTCGGTGGCGCCGTCGTTGCCCACCCCGGCGGTGACCCGGGCCAGCGGGGAGACCTCGGGGCCCAGGTGGGTGCGACCGCCGTGGTTCTCGAAACCGGTGAGCGGGGGCAGGCCCAGCCGGGGGTCGATCTCACCGGACAGCTCGCCCACGGCCCGGCTCTCGCCCCGGTCGGACTGCAGGTCGAGCAGCTCCAGGCCACGGCACTGCACGCCCTTGGCGAAGAACGAGGTGCCGAGCAGTTGGTAGCCGGCGCAGACGCCGAACACCACTGAACCCTGGGCGACCGCCCGGTGCAGACCGCCGTCGGCGATCAGGCGCTGCGCGCCCAGTGCCTGTGGGCCGTCCTCGCCGCCGCCGACCAGGTAGATGTCGGCGGTCGCGGGCAGTCGCTGGTCGGAGCGGACCTCCAGCACCTCGACGGGCATCCCGCGCTGGCGGGCCCGGCGGGCGAGGATCAGGGCGTTGCCCCGGTCGCCGTAGGTGGACAGCAGGTCGGGGTAGATCCAGACGATGCGCAGGCTCTCAGATGACACGGTCCAACTCCGCTCGGATGTCCTGGAACGCGGTGTAGTTCGCGATGACCTCCAGCCGCCCGGGCGGGACCGACCGGAGTGCGTCGTCGAACGTGCGGACGTGCTGGAACGGCACGTCGTTGACGTCCAGGCGGACCGCCAGGTCGTATGCCCGGTCACCGGTGATCAACACCTGCCGGCCACGCAGCGGGGCGAAGTCGACGTCGTAGAGCCAGGAGGTGTCGAGGCCGTCGGGGTCGCGCGCGTTGATGGAGAGCAGGGTCGGGGCGTTGTCGGCCATGTCGAACGCCTCCAGCCAACTGGCCGGGTTCTTCGCCAGCAGCAGCCGGATGTTGCGCCCGTCCTTGTCGACCTGCGCGTAGCGGCCGGCCACCGAGGTGACGATGCCGAGGCGGGACACCGCGTCGACCGGGCGGACGCCGAACTCGGCGGCCACCGCCAGCGCGGTCGCCGCGTTGCCGAGGTTGACCTTGCCGGGCAGTTGCAGGGAGACCTTGTGCCAGGCGCCGGTGGGGTCGAGCACCCCCTCGTCCTCGACGACCCAGTGCGGCTCCGGTCGGCGCAGCGGGCAGCCCGTGCACCACCACTGCTCGCCGGAGCGCTGGATGGTGGAGCCGCACTCCGGGCAGACCCAGGAGTCGTCGTGCCAGCGCTGGCCGGCACTGAACCAGGTCACGTGCGGCGGGTTGATGCCGCGGGCGGGGTCACCCGGCGGGGTGGCCGCCCAGACCACCAGCGGGTCGTCGGCGTTGGCCACCACCCGGACGTTGGTGTGCCGGACCAGCGCCGCGCGCCAGAGTTGCGCCATCATGGCGACCTCCTTGGCGCGGTCGAGCTGGTCGCGGGAGAGGTTGAGCAGCGCGACCACGTGCGGCTCGGTCGCCTCCAGCACCTGGGCGAGGTAGTGCTCGTCCACCTCGAGCACCGCGTACGGGGTGCTGCCGGCCTTGGCCAGCGCCGAGGTGTGCCCACTGGGCATGTTGGCGCCGAACGAGTTGGTGGCGACCCGGCCGAGCACGCCGACCGCGGCGGAGGTCAACCGGGTGGTGGTGGTCTTGCCGTTGGTGCCGGAGACGAGCGCGATCGCACGCCCGGCCGACAGGTGGGCCAGCAGGTCCGGGTCGATCTTCAGGCCGATCCACCCGCCGATCACCGAACCGTCGCCACGGCCGGCCGCCCGGGAGAGCGCCGCGGCGGTCCGTGACACGGAGCTGGCCACCTTGGCCCGTAGGGGCATTTTCGCGTCCGTCACGCGAGCGAGGTTACCGGACCGCCCGCCCCACCAGATCGCCGCCGACGGTGAACCGTTCGGCCGTGGTGGCTGCGCGGGCGGCTAAGAGGGCGTCCACCGGACGGAGTCGATCTATGTCGGAAAGCGGACCACGCCGGTGGGCCGCCGGGGCCCTCCACTCCGCTCCACCCCTCTTGACGTGCTGTTTTGCCCTCGGGTTGGACACGCCACGCGGGCGAATCTGGTTGCAGGTGGAGGGAAGTGGAGTAGAGTGGGGACCAATGGTGAGGCCGGGAGGGCTCACCGGCCCGGGGGGTCAGCGGCGCCGCGAACGCCGCTCAGGGGCGAGGGGGTAGGGCCGGTGTTTCTCGGCACCCACACTCCACGCCTGGACGAAAAGGGCCGGTTGATCCTTCCGGCCAAGTTTCGGGATGAGCTGGCGGGGGGTGTCGTGGTCACCAAAGGGCAGGAGCGCTGCCTCTACGTCTTCCCGACCCCTGAGTTCCAGCGGATCGCCGACCAGTTGCGCGCGCAGCCGATGACACACAAGGCGGCCCGGGCCTACAGCCGGGTCTTCTTCGCCAGCGCGCACGACGAGGTTCCGGACAAGCAGGGGCGGGTGACCATTCCGGCCCACCTGCGGGCGTACGCCGCGCTGGAACGCGAGTTGGTGGTGATCGGCGCGAGCACCCGGGTGGAGATCTGGGACAGGGCCGCCTGGGAGACCTACCTCGCCGAGAGCGAAGACGACTTCGCCGACATCTCGGAGGGGGTGCTGCCCGGCGGTCTGTAGGGCGGAACGGCGCCCCGACGTACTGCGAGATCTCCAGCCGCTTTCGAGTTCCTGGCACCCCTTCCCCGGTGCCAGGCGCACGATCCAGTCATCGGGCGACGGTCCGGTGTCCGGCGGGAGCGGATGGGGATCTGGCGGTACGACGGCAGCGCCGTCCGACGACAGGCGCACGAGAAGAACGGACGTTTCAACCAGTGGGGGTCATCATGGGGGAGTTGCGCGGCACGCACGTGCCGGTGCTGCTCGAGCGGTGTCTTGAGCTGCTGGCCCCCGCGCTGGGTCGAGGCGGCCGGACGGTTCATGTCGACGCGACGCTCGGTCTGGCCGGGCATGCCGAGGCGGTGCTCGAGGCGCACCCGGAGACGGTCCTGATCGGGCTCGACCGGGACACCGAGGCCCTCGCTCACGCGCGGGTCCGGTTGGCCCGGTTCGCCGATCGGGTGCACCTGGAGCACGCCGTCTACGACGAGCTGCCCGACGTGTTGGACCGGCTGGGCTATCCGGGCATCGACGGCATCCTGTTCGACCTGGGTGTCTCGTCGCTGCAGTTGGACGCGCCCGACCGCGGGTTCGCGTACGCCCAGGACGCGCCACTGGACATGCGGATGGACCAGACCCGGGGGGTGACCGCCGAAGAGGTGGTCAACACCTATGCGCATCCGGACCTGGCCCGGGTGCTGCGGGTCTACGGCGAGGAGAAGTTCGCCGGCCGGATCGCCTCGGCGATCCTGCGGGAGCGGGAACGCGGCCGGATCACCTCGTCCGCGCGGTTGGCGGAGCTGGTCCGGGAGTCCATTCCGGCACCAGCCCGACGAACGGGCGGGCACCCGGCAAAGAGAACGTTTCAGGCTTTACGGATCGAGGTAAACAGAGAGCTGGCGGCGCTGGAGTCAGCGCTGCCATCCGCACTCGACGCACTGACCGTGGGCGGTCGCATGGTGGTCCTGTCCTACCACTCGTTGGAGGACAGGCTCACCAAGGTGGCGCTCGCGGACCGGGTCCGCAGTAAGGGCCCGGTCGACCTCCCGGTCGAGCTTCCCGGGTCCGGTCCGACGTTCCGGCTGCTCAGCCGGGGCGCCGAACTGCCCACGGAGGCGGAGGTCGCCGCGAACCCGCGGGCCGCCTCGGTGCGGCTGCGGGCCGCGGAAAGGCTCGACCCGAACGTGACAGAGCTTGGGCGGACCGACCGCGAACGGTCTCGCCGACGGGTGAAGGGAATGCACCAACCGGGCACGGGGTCCGCCTGATCCGTGGGGGGTCAGGGGCGCCGGGACGGCAGAGGGACGGACGTTGAGGGGGAGGGACATGAGCATTGACAAGCGCGACCGCCGGGACGTCACCGGCGGCGGGCAGCGCGCACCGCGGTCGGGGGGCCGGACCGCGGCGGAGCGGGCTCCGCGCCTCGGAAACGGTACGCCACGCATCGATCGAGTGAACCAGCAGGGGGAGACTCGCGCCCGGGGGGCGCGCGAGTTCCCCACCCAGGGCACCGCCGCACTGCGGCCGGTCGAGAAGGCCGGCAACGCCACAGGCGCCCGGCCGCCTCGGCTGCGGGTGGCGCCGCCACCGCCGATCTCGGTGCCGCGTGCGCCGTTCGCGGCGCTGATCGTGGTGCTGGTGGTCGGCGGGGTGCTGGGCATCCTGGCGGTCAACACCAAGATCAATGAGAACGCGTTCCGGTTGGAGCGGCTGCAGCAGCAGCAGGCTCGACTGGACCTGGAGAAGCAGCAGCTGGACAAGCAGATCGCCGAGTCCGAGGCACCGGGCAACCTGATCGCCGAGGCGCGGCGGCTGGGCCTGGTGGACGCCGGTGAGCCGGGCTACATCCGGCTGCCGGACGGCAAGACCATCGGCGTGCCGCAGCCGGCGAGCGGCAAGCCGTCGGTGACCAGCCAGGGTGCGGGAGGCTGACCCGTGCCACGACGGTCGGACGAGCCGCGCCGGGACCCCACGGGGACCCGGCGCGGTTCTTCGCGTGACGCCACCCCCACCGACGCCGAGCCGCGCACCGCTGAGCCGGGCATCGGGGGCATCTCCGGGGCCCGCGCGTACACGCCACGGGGCCGCACCGTCCGCGACGAGCGCGGCACGCCGCCGCGCGGTGTGGGCGCCGAACAACGGCGTACCCCGCGCAGCACCCGCTCCGGCGACCCGTTCCGGCCGGCGTTGCAGGTGCTCGACGGTGGCCGGGCCGCCGCCCGGGCCGGCCGACGTGACGCCCCCGCCGCCGGACGCGGCGGCGTGGTGCGCACCGTCGCGCCGCGTACCCCGCGTGGTCCGGGTGTCGACGAGCCGCCGCCGCGCCGACGGACCACTCCGCGCGCGCCACGCCGCGCCGACCGCCCGGCGGCCCGGCGGCCGTCGCGCAAGCCACCGCGTCCGCCGAAGCTGGCCGACTCGCGGCTGCGGCTGCGGCTGGGCACCGCGCTGGCCCTGACGTTGTTCGTGACCATCGGAATCCGGCTGATCTTCCTCCAGGCGGTCGACGCCCCGGCATACGCCGGTGGCGGCGTCGCCGACCGCACCATCAAGGTCATACTGCCGGCGCCGCGGGGCGCGATCTACGACAGCACCGGCGCCCCGCTGGCCCGCAGCGTCGAGGCACGGTACGTGTTCGCCGACCCGACCGAGGTGCAGGACCCGGCCGCCGCCGCCAAGGCGCTCTCCCCGCTGCTCAGCATCCCGGCGTCGAAGCTCGTCGAGCTGATGAAGCCGCGCAAGCTGGAGAACGGCAACCTCTCCAAATTCACCTACCTGGCCCGGGGGGTGGAGATCCCGACCGCCAAGCGGGTGCAGGCGCTGGAGCTACGCGGCATCGGGGTGCACCGCGACGAGCGCCGCGAGGTGCCCGGTGGTGACCTGGCGGCGAACCTGATCGGCTTCACCAGCCAGGACATGGTCGGGCTGGAAGGGCTGGAGGCCCGCTACGACGACGTGCTCGCCGGGCAGGACGGCCAGCGGCGGTACGAGGCCGGCCTCGGTGCGCCGATTCCGGGTGGCTACAGCCAGACCACTCCCGCCAAGCCGGGCAGTTCGCTAGCCCTCACCATCGACGGCGACCTGCAGTTCCGGACGCAGCAGATCCTCAGCGAGGGCATGGCCAAGCAGCGCGGTGGCACCGGCGCGGCCGTGATCATGGAAATCCCCTCCGGCGCGGTGCTGGCCCAGGCCAGCGATCCCACCTACAGCGCGGCGAAGCCGGCGGACAGCGACCCGGTCGAGCGGGAGGACGCGGCGACCAGCTTCATCGTCGATCCCGGCTCGATCCACAAGGCGATCACCTACGGCGCGGCCCTCCAGGAGGGGGTGATCACGCCGGACACCACGCTGCCCATCGCCAACAGCATCAAGATGGGCGACACCTGGTTCTCCGACACGCACCCGGCCAACGGCAAACGGATGAGCATCCCGGGGATGCTCGCCTACTCGTCGAACGTCGGCGCCATCACGGTCGCCGACAAGCTCGGCCGGGACCGCCTGATCGACTACCAGAAGCGGTTCGGGCTGGGTCGGCCCACCGGCGAGGGAATGCCGGGGGAGGCCACCGGGCGACTGCTGCCGGCCGAGGAGTGGAGCGGGTCGTCGTACGGGTCGGTGCCGATCGGGCACAGCGTCGACGCCACCCCGCTACAGATGACCGCCGCGTACGCCGCCATCGCCAACAACGGCACCTACGTGCAGCCGCACCTGGTCAAGGAGGTGATCGGCCCGGACGGCAAGCGCACCCCCGCGCCGGCGCCGGTGACCCGGTCGGTGCTCAGCCCGCAGAACGCGGCAGCCCTGCGCACCATGCTGGAGGCGGTCACCACGGTCGACCAGGCCACCGGGACCACCGCCGCGGTCCCCGGCTACCGGGTCGCCGGCAAGACCGGCACCGGCTGGCGGTTGGTGGACGGCAAGAAGCAGCGCGGCGAGGTGTCCTCCTTCATCGGCATGGCTCCCGCCGAGAACCCCCGGTACGTGATCGCGGTCTTCGTGTACGCGCCCGACGGTGGGGGCGCGGCGATCGCCAATCCGGCGTTTCGCGACATGATGCAGTTCACCCTGCGTCACTATCGCGTGCCGCCGTCCACCGGTGGTTCGGCACCCAAGTTCGTGGTCTATCCGCGCTGAGCAGCGGCGGCGGGACATCATCGGTGGGTGCCGACGAACCACCGGGGCGGCTGTACGGCCGGAACCGGACGACCGGGTAGGGTCTGACGCCGTGCCTGGCAATCCACGTCCACGTACCGTGACCGGAGTCCGGCTCGGTGACCTCGCCGTCCGGCTCGCCGTCGACCTCCCGGCGGACGCCGCCGCGGTGACCGTCACCGGGGCCACCCACGCCAGCCAGGAGGTCCGCCCCGGCGACCTGTACGCGGCGCTGCCGGGTGCGCGCCGGCACGGCGCGGAGTTCGCCGCCGGCGCCGCCGAGGCCGGCGCGGTGGCCCTGTTGACCGACCCGGCCGGCGCCGAGCTGGCGGCGGCGAGCGGTCTGCCCGCCCTGGTGGTGCCCGACCCCCGCGCGGTGCTCGGCGAGCTGGCCTCGGCGGTCTACGGCGACCCGACCGCCGCGCTCACCGTGATCGGCGTGACCGGCACCGCCGGAAAGACCTCCACCGCGTACCTGGTCGAGTCGGGGCTGCGGGCCGCCGGGCACACCACCGGGCTGATCGGCACCGTGGAGACCCGGCTCGGTGACCTGGTGATCGACAGCGTGCGCACCACCCCCGAGGCGACCGACCTGCACGCCATGCTGGCCACCGCCCGCGAACGCGGGGTGACCGCCGTGGTCATGGAGGTCTCCAGCCACGCGCTGGCCATGGGCCGGGTGGGCGGTGTCCGGTTCGCCGTCGGGGGCTACACCAACTTCGGCTCCGACCACCTGGACTTCCACGCCGACAGCGACGACTACTTCGCCGCGAAGGCCCAGCTCTTCGACGGGCGCTGTGCGGTCGAGGTGCTCAACCACGACGACCCGGCGTTGCTGCCACTGCACAAGCCGACCACGGTCACCTACTCGGCGGCCGGTGACCAGGGCGCGACCTGGTGGGCCGACGGCGTGGGCGGCGAGGGGTACGCCCAGCGGTTCACCGCGCACGGCCCGGACGGCGTGGTCCTGCCCGCCGGGGTGGCGCTGCCCGGCCGGCACAACGTGGCCAACGCGCTGTTGGCCATCGCCGCCCTGGTGGGCGCCGGAGTGGACCCGGCGACCGCGGCGACCGGCGTGGCCGCCTGCGGTGGGGTGCCGGGCCGGTTGGAGCTGGTCGACAGTGTCGGGCCGGTGCGCGGGGTGGTCGACTACGCGCACAAGTCGGACGCGATCGTGGCCGCGCTGGCCGCGCTGCGCGAGCTGAGCGTCGGCCGGTTGATCTGTGTGATCGGCGCCGGCGGCGACCGGGACCGGGGCAAGCGGCCGGTGATGGGTGCCGCCGCCGCGCAGGGAGCCGACGTGGTGCTGGTGACCGACGACAACCCCCGTACCGAGGACCCGGCGGAGATCCGCGCCGAGGTGCTCGCCGGGGCGTACCGGGCCGGCACGGCCGCCCGGATCATCGAGGTGTCCGGCCGGCGCGCGGCGATCGACGAGGCGGTTCGGCTGGCCGAGCCGGGCGACGTGATCGCGCTGCTCGGCAAGGGGCACGAACGAGGCCAAGAGGTGGCGGGCGAGGTGCTTCCGTTCGACGACAACACGGAGCTGGCCGACGCACTGCGGGCCCGCTTCGGGAACCTGGCGGGTCAGCGGTGATCGCGCTGAGCCTGGCCGACGTGGCCGCGGCCGTCGACGGGCGGCTGGTGGGCGCCGACCCGACCGCCACCGTCACCGGTTCGGTGGAGTTCGACTCGCGCAAGGTGGGGCCCGGTTCGCTCTTCGTGGCCTTCCCGGGGGAGAAGGTCGACGGGCACGACTACGCGACGACGGCGGTCCAGGCCGGCGCGGTGGCGGTGCTCGGCAGCCGCGAGGTGCCCGGGGTGCCGATGGTGCTCGTCGACGACGCCCTGACCGCGATGGGCCGGCTGGCTCGCGCCGTGGTGGACCGGCTGCCCGGGTTGACGGTGGTCGGCGTGACCGGCTCGTCGGGCAAGACCACCACGAAGGACCTGATCGGTCAGCTCACCACCCGGCTCGGGGCCACGGTGGCGCCACCCGGGTCGTTCAACAACGAGCTGGGGCACCCGTACACCGCGTTGCGGGCCGGGCCGGACACCCGTTACCTGGTGATGGAGAAGGGCGCGCGCGGGATCGGGCACGTCCGTTACCTGTGTGAGCTGGTGCCGCCCCGGATCTCCGTGGTGCTCAACGTCGGCACGTCGCACATCGGCGAGTTCGGCTCGCAGGAGGCCATCGCGCAGGCCAAGGGCGAGCTGGTCGAGGCGCTGCCACCGGACGGGCTGGCCGTGCTGAACGCCGACGACCCACGGGTGGACGCGATGGCGAGCCGGACGCGGGCCCGCGTGGTCCGCTACGGCGAGGCGCCGGACGCCGACGTGCGCGCCGAGGACGTCACGCTCGACGAGCGGGGGCGTGCGTCGTACACCCTGGTCACCCCGGAGGGGCGCGCGCCGGTGCGGCTCGGGCTGACCGGGCGGCACCAGGTCGGCAACACCCTCGCCGCGGCGGCGGTGGCCCGGGAGTTGGGCCTGCCGCTGGCCGAGCTGGCGCCGGCCCTCGGCGAGTTGACGTTGATCTCGACCCGCCGGATGGACGTCTTCGACCGCCCCGACGGGGTGACAGTCATCGACGACTCGTACAACGCCAACCCGGCCTCGATGGCGGTGGCGGTGCGGGCGCTGGCCAGCATCGGCCAGGGACGGCGTACCGTCGCGGTGCTTGGTTACATGGCCGAGCTGGGTCCGTTCGAGTACGACGGCCACGCCGAGGTCGGCCGACTCGCGGCCGAGCTGGGTGTCGACCGGCTGCTCGTGGTGGGCGAGCCGGCCGCGCCGATCCACGAAGGCGCGACAGCGGTAGCGAACTGGGGAGGAGAGTCGGTGCTGCTCACCGATCAGGCGGCGGCCGTCGAGGTGCTGCGGGGCGAACTACGACCGGGTGACGTCGTCCTGGTCAAGGGCTCCCGGTACCGGACCTGGGAGGTGGCCGACGCCCTGCGCGCCGACACCGGCGGGGAGCCGACCCGATGAGGGCGGTCATCGTCGCCATCGGGGTGGCCTTCATCGTCTCGCTGTTCTGCACCCCCATCGCGATCAAGGTGTTCACCCGGCTCAAGGCCGGTCAGCCGATCCGGTCCGACGGCCCGGCCATGCACCAGGGCAAGAAGGGCACGCCCACGATGGGTGGCGTGGTCTTCATCCTGGCCACGGTGATCGCGTACGTGGCCGGGCACCTCGCCCTGACCACCCTGCCGGACCAGCAGATCGCCCAGGTGGAGCCGACCATCACCGCGCTGGTGCTGCTGGGGCTGATGGTCTTCTCCGGCGCGGTGGGTTTCCTCGACGACTTCCTCAAGGTGCGCAAGCGCAACAGCGCCGGTCTGAACAAGCGCGGCAAGCTGCTCGGCCAGATCCTGGTCGGTGCGGTCTTCGGGGTGATCGCGCTGTGGTTCCCGAGCACGATGACCAACGGGTCGGGCGTGGCGACCAACACCGAGACGGTGGGCAGCACGACGCTGAGCTTCATCCGGGACATCGACGCCCTGGAGGTCAGCAAGGTCGGCGCGGTGATCATCTTCATCTTCGTGGTGATGGCCGCGACGAACGGCGTGAACCTCACCGACGGTCTGGACGGCCTGGCCACCGGCGCGTCGGTGATGGTGCTCGCCTCGTACGCGCTCATCGCGTTCTGGCAGTACCGGCACTGGTGCGCCGACCCGAACTACACCCAGCCGTACTGCTACGAGGTCCGCGACCCGTTGGAGATCGCGCTGATCGCCGGGGCCGCCGCCGGGGCCTGTGTGGGCTTCCTCTGGTGGAACACGTCGCCGGCGCGGATCTTCATGGGCGACACCGGGGCGTTGGGGCTGGGTGGTCTGATCGCCGGCATGGCGATGTCGACGCGCACCATCCTGCTGCTGCCGATCATCGGTGGTCTCTTCGTGATCATCACGATGTCCGTGGTGATCCAGATCATCTCCTTCAAGACCACAGGTAAACGGGTGTTCCGGATGTCGCCCCTCCAGCACCACTTCGAGCTGGCCGGCTGGAGCGAGGTCAACATCGTGGTGCGCTTCTGGATCATCGCCGGCATCGGGGTGGCCATCGCCCTGGGCCTGTTCTACAGCGAGTTCCTGGCGAACATGACCTGATCCGCACCGCCCACCCCCACCCTCCCAAGATCCGCGCAACGTCCCGACGTTGTGCGGATCTTGGCGGTTCGACACGCCGGGGGTTTCGTTGTGGGCTCGCCCGGCGTGGCTAGCGGAGATGATGTCGGGGTGGGGGAGGAACCAGGCACCGACGACAGGACAGCTGACCGGCCGAGGCGGCCATCGGGCTCGGCGGGCACCATGCCGCCGCGCGGCCCGGACGACCGGCCCGGTCCCAAGCCCGGCACGGCCTCGCGTGCGCCGAGGCCAGGTGCGACATCGCGTGAGCCGGAGCCCGGTGCGGCGTCGCGTGAGCCGGAACCGCCCGTGCCGCTGCGCGGGCTGGACGCGGCCGGCGGGCTCGCCGCGCTGCGCGGCCTGCTGGACCGGCCGCTGGCCTCCTACTACCTGCTGTTGTCCAGCGCCGGCCTGCTGCTGCTGATCGGGCTGACCATGGTCTTCTCGGCGACCAGCGTGAAGGACTTCGCCGAGGACGGCAACGCCTCGGCGTCGGTGACCAAGCAGGCCATCTTCGCGGTGCTGGGCATCGGGGCGTTCTGGGCCTGCCAGCGCCTGCCCGCCAGCACCTACCGGTCGCTGGGCCGGCCGCTGCTGTTCACCTCGATCGCGCTGCTGCTGGTGCTCAACCTGCTGGTGGCCTACGGCCGGCTCACCCGTCAGGATACGGTCGTGTTCGGGCCGGTCGAGGCAACGCTGAACTGGCTGTTCATCGGCGGGATCCAGGTGCAGCCCTCCGAGCTGGCCAAGTTCGCGCTGGTGCTGTGGGGTTCGCATGTCATCGCCCGTAAGGGGGCGGCGCTCGGCTGGTGGCGGGAGTTGGCCACCCCGCTCTTCCCGGTGCTGGGTCTGCTCTTCGTCCTGGTCGGCTACAACGACACGGGCACCATGCTCTGCCTGCTGGCCCTGGTGGTCGGCCTGCTCTGGGCCGCCGGCGTGCGGATGCGGGTCTTCGGCGCCCTGACGGTGGTCGGTCTGCTCGGCGTCGGCCTGCTCGTCGCGGTGGCCTCGCTGGGCGCCGGCTCCGGCGAGCGCGGCGCGGACAACTACCGCCTCGCCCGGCTGGACATGTTCTTCAACCCGCCGGACCCGGAGACCTGCAAACTCAACGACTGCCTCCAGTTCTACCAGGGGCGGCTGGCCATCGAGCACGGCGGCTGGTTCGGTGTCGGGCTGGGCAAGGGCAGCCTGAAGTGGGACTGGCTACCCGAGGCGCACAACGACTTCATCTTCGCGATCATCGCCGAGGAGCTGGGCGTGATCGGGTGTGTCGTCATCCTCAGCCTGTTCGCGGTCCTCGCGTACACCGGGTTGCGGATCGCCCGCCGGGTCGACGACCCGTTCCGTCGGCTCGCCGCCGCCGCCGTGACCACCTGGCTGGTCAGCCAGGCCGTGATCAACATCGGGGGGGTGGTCGGGCTGCTGCCGATCACCGGCCTGCCGTTGCCGTTCATCTCCGACGGTGGAAGTGCCCTGGTCGTGACGTTGGCCGCGATCGGCATGCTGGCATCCTTCGCCCGTGCCGAACCCGATGCGGCCAGAGCACTGCATGCCCGTCCGCCGGCCCGGTGGGTCCGACTACTCTGGGCCCCGTTGCCGCCGCTTCCCGGCCGGCGCCGCCGACCGGCGACGCCGCCGCCGGCTGGCCGAGGGTCCGTGCCCCGGTCCCGCGAGCGGCGCCACGACGACCAGGCCGCGCCGCGCGGGGTCCGCCAGGACCGCAGCCGCGGGGGTACGGCGAGCGAGAGGAGACGCTGATGGGTCCGCTGCGTTCGGTGGTGCTCGCGGGAGGTGGCACCGGGGGGCACATCTACCCGTTGCTCGCCTTCGCCGACTGCCTGCGCCGACACGACCCGGGCGTCCGGATCACCTGCCTCGGCACACCCAAGGGCATGGAGAACGACCTGATCCCGCCGCAGGGCTACGACCTGCGGCAGATCCCCGCGTACCAGCTGCCCCGGTCGGTCAACATGAACCTGGTCCGTACCCCGGGGCGGATGTGGACCGCGGCGCGCGCCGCGGGCAAGGTGATCGACGAGGTGAAGGCCGACGTGGTCGTCGGCTTCGGTGGGTACGTCTCGGTGCCGGCCTACCTCGCCGCGTGGCGCCGGGAGCTGCCCATGGTGATCCACGAGGTGAACGTGCCGCCGGGTGTGGCCAACCGGCTGGGCATGAAGTTCACCAAGAACATCGCCGTCGGTTTTCCGCACCAGCCGAGCCAGGCCGAGTCGCTGCGCGACGCCACGATCGTCGGGGTGCCGCTGCGCCGCAGCATCGCGGGGTTGGACCGGTACGCGCTGCGCAACGCCGCCCGCGCCCACTTCGGGCTCCGCCCGGACCTGCCGGTGCTCTTCGTCTCCGGCGGCTCGTCGGGTGCCCGCTCGATCAACCTGGCGGTCTCCGGGGCGGCCAAGGAGTTGGCCCGCAACGGCGTGCAGGTGCTGCACGTGATGGGCGCCCGCAACGAGCCGGTGCCGATCCCCACCGACCTGCCGGTGCCGTACGTGACGTTGCCCTACCTGTCCGAGATGGAGCTGGGCTACGCCGCCGCCGACCTGATGCTGGCCCGGGGTGGGGCGATGACCGTCGCCGAGGTGGCCGCCATCGGGCAGCCCACCATCTACGTGCCGTACCCGCACAGCAACCAGGAGCAGCGGCGCAACGCGCTGCCCGTGGTGGAGGCCGGCGGCGGGCTGCTCGTCGACGACGCGGAGCTCACACCGGACTGGTTGGAGCGCACCGTCATCCCCCTCATCCGCGACCCCCAGCGGTTGTACGCGATGGGCGCGGCGGCGGCGGCGTACGGGCGGCGCGACGGCGACGAGGCCCTGCGGTCCTTCGTCATCGAGGCGGTGGCCCGGTGACCGCCCAGTTCACCCCGGCCGGCACGCTCACCGCCGAGGACCTGGGCGCCGTGCACCTGATCGGCGTGGGTGGGGTGGGCATGCTCGGCGTGGCCCGACTGCTGCTCACCCGCGGCATCCGGGTTTCCGGCAGCGACCTGCGGGAGTGGCCCTCGCTGGCGGGCCTGCGGGCGCTCGGCGGCACCATCCACCTGAGCCACGAGACGACGAACCTCGACGGCGTGGACACCGTCGTCTACTCGTCGGCCATTCCGCAGGACCACCTGGAGCTGGTCGAGGCACGTCGGCGCGGTCTGCGGGTGCTGCACCGCTCGGAGGCCCTGGCTGCGGCGATGACCGGCCGCCGGGCGGTGGCGGTCGCCGGCACGCACGGCAAGACCACCACCACCTCGATGGTGACGATGGTGCTCCAGCAGGCCGGTGTGGACCCGTCCTTCGTGATCGGCGGGGAGATCTCCGAGGTCGGCTCGGGTGCCCACCACGGCACCGGCGAGCACTTCGTGGTCGAGGCGGACGAGAGCGACCGCTCGTTCCTCATCTACCGCCCGTACGTCTCGATCATCACCAACGTCGAGGCCGACCACCTCAACACCTACGGCGACTACGCGACGCTTGAGGCGGCGTTCGTGGAGTTCGCCCGCCTCACCGACCCGGACGGGTTCATCATCACCTGCGCCGACGACCCGGGTGGTCGACGGCTGGCCGAGAGCCTGCGCGCCGAGGGGCGGCGGGTGTTCACCTACGGCGAGGCCGCCGACGCCGACCTGCGGTTGACCGACGTCGTCTCCTCCGCACGTGGGGTGCGCTACCTGGCCGCGATCGACGGCCGGTCGCTTGGCGAGTTCCGGCTGCCGGTGCCGGGGCGGCACATGGGACTGAACAGCGCCGCCGCGGTGCTGACCGCGTACCTGCTGAAGCTGCCCCTGGAGGCGGCGGAGGCCGCGCTGGCGGTCTTCCCCGGCGTGCGACGGCGCTTCGAGCGCAAGGGTCTCGCGGACGGCGTGCTGGTCTACGACGAGTACGCCTACCACCCGACCTCGATGACCCTCGCCATGCAGACGCTGCGCGAGGTCGCCGGGGACGGCCGGCTGATCGTCGTCTTCCAGCCGTACCGGCTGTACCGCACCCGCGACAACCAGGCGGAGATCGCCGATGCGCTGGCCCTCGCCGACGAGGTGGTGCTGCTGGAGGTCTTCGGGCCGGGCGAGTTGCGCCAGCCCGGCGAGGGCTCGGCGGCGCTGATCGCGGCGGTGGCGTTGCCCGCCGACCGCAAGGTCTTCGTGGAGTCCTGGGAGCAGGCACCGATCGAGGTGGCCCGCCGGGCCCGCTCGGGGGACGTGGTGGTCACCATGGGCGCCCCGCCGATCTCGCTGATGGGCGACGAGTTGCTGGCCGCCCTGGGTGACCGTGCGGCCGGTCCCGCACCGACCGCGACCGTCGACCCGGTGGCCACGTCCCCGGCGATCGGCGATCCGGTGCCCGGCGGGGCCACGGCCGGCGGCGACGGAGCGGCTCTCGGTGGCACCGCCGCACCCGGCGGCGCGGCGCCCCTGGCCGGATGAGTCCCGGCCCGGCCCGAGGGCGGACCCGCGCCGCCGACGGTGGCGCCCCGCGCCGTGGTCCGGCGCGGCGGTGGCAGCTGGTCCGGGCGGGCCGCGACGCGGTGCCGCCCTCGACCCGTCGGTTCATGGCCCGTGCGCGGCAGCGTCGCATGCGTGCGGCGCTGCCGTGGGCGGTGGCCGCCGGGGTGCTCGCGCTGGCCGGGCTGGTCGCCTGGACGGTGCTCGGCACCGGGCTGTTCGGGGTCCGGGACGTGCGGGTGGAGGGTGCCGACCTGGTCACCCCGGTGCAGGTGCACGACGCGGTCGCCGTGCCGGACGGGGTGCCGCTGGCCCGGGTGGATCTGGCTGCCGCCGCCCGCCGGGTCGGCGCGCTGCCGGCGGTGGAGCGGGCCACGGTCTCCCGGGACTGGCCCGACACGCTCGTGGTGCGGGTGACCGAGCGGACCCCGGTGGCGGCGGTGCCGCAGGGGGAGGCGTTCGCCCTGATCGACCGCAGCGGGGTGGCGTTCCGGACGGTGGACCGACGCCCCGCCGAGCTGCCGCAGGTGACGGTGACCCGCCCGGCCGCCGACGACCCGGGCACCCGGGCCGCGCTGGACGTCCTCACCGCGCTGACTCCGCAGCTGCGCGCCGAGTTGGTGGACGTCCGGGTGGAGGGGCTGGCCCGGATCAGCCTGCGGTTGAAGGGGGACCGGACGGTTGTCTGGGGGGACGCGACGCGGGGCACGGACAAGGCCCGGGTGGCCACCGCCCTGTTGCACGAGGACGCCGCGCGGATCGACGTGAGCGCGCCCGACGTGGTGACCTTTCGCTGACCGGGGAGCGCCGTGGAGGGTGAGCCGTCGCGCTCGGGTCGGCGACACGCCGGCCGGGTCCTTGGCTCATCGCGCGGTGGCGCTTACGTTGCCCCGAAGAGGTTCAGTGGTTGACATAACTGTAAGCCTCTAGTAGAGGGTGAGGGTTCACCCCTGACTCTCGCTGGTGACAGCTGTCGTCGGCCGCTGGTCTGGCCACGCCGTACCCGGTCGGCCGAAGCCAATCTCGAAGGAAAGGACCGGAGATGACACCTCCGCACAACTACCTGGCGGTCATCAAGGTCGTCGGCATCGGGGGAGGCGGCGTCAACGCCGTCAACCGGATGATCGAGGTTGGGCTCAAGGGCGTCGAGTTCATCGCGATCAACACCGATGCCCAGGCGCTGTTGATGAGTGACGCCGACGTCAAGCTCGACGTCGGCCGGGAGCTGACCCGTGGCCTGGGGGCCGGGGCCAACCCCGACGTCGGCAAGAACGCCGCCGAGGACCACCGCGACGAGATCGAGGAGGTGCTCAAGGGCGCCGACATGGTCTTCGTGACCTGCGGTGAGGGCGGCGGCACCGGCACCGGTGGCGCGCCCGTGGTCGCCAACATCGCCCGCAAGCTCGGCGCGCTGACCATCGGCGTGGTGACCCGGCCGTTCTCCTTCGAGGGCAAGCGCCGCCAGGTGCAGGCCGAGACGGGAATAGACGAGCTGCGCAACCAGTGCGACACGCTCATCGTGATCCCGAACGACCGGCTGCTGGCCCTGGGTGACCGCAACATCAGCATGATGGACGCGTTCCGCACGGCGGACCAGGTGCTGCTCTCCGGTGTGCAGGGCATCACCGACCTGATCACCACCCCGGGTCTGATCAACCTGGACTTCGCCGACGTCAAGAGCGTGATGAGCGGCGCCGGCAGCGCGTTGATGGGCATCGGCAGCGCCCGCGGGGAGAACCGCGCGGTCGAGGCGGCCGAGGCGGCCATCTCCAGCCCGCTGCTGGAGCAGAGCATGGACGGCGCGCGGGGTGTGCTGCTCTCCATCGCCGGCGGCTCCGACCTGGGCCTGTTCGAAATCAACGACGCCGCCCAACTGGTCACCGACGCGGCCCACCCGGACGCCAACATCATCTTCGGCGCGGTCATCGACGACGCGCTCGGCGACGAGGTGCGGGTGACGGTCATCGCGGCGGGCTTCGACGGCGGCACTCCGGCGTACAAGGCGGCCGAGCCGACCCGCAAGACCAACACCAACCAGCCGGCGCCGCAGAGCACCCCGGTGCCGGCACCGGTCAGCAACCCGGCACCGGCCCAGTCGCCGCGCCGCGTGCTCTTCGACGACGTGGACGTGCCCGACTTCCTCAAGAACGGGTCCTGAGCACCGCCGATGACCGACAGCTCAGCCACGGTACGACCGGACCGGCACGCCGAACTGGCGGCCGGCCTGGCCCAGATCCGGTCCCGTATCGCCGACGCCTGCGCGCAGGCCGGTCGGGACCGCGCCGAGGTCACGATGATCGCCGTGACGAAGACCTACCCGGCCAGCGACGTGGTGGCGCTGGCCGGGCTCGGGGTGACCGACGTGGGGGAGAACCGCGACCAGGAGGCGGCCGGTAAGGCCGCCGAGGTGGCCGCTGCCGGGGTACGCCCCCGCTGGCACTTCATCGGCCAGTTGCAGCGCAACAAGGCCCGCTCGGTGGTCCGCTACGCCGACGCGGTGCACTCGGTGGACAGCGTTCGGCTGGCCCGGGCGTTGGCGGCCGCGACAGTCGACCGGGAGGCGCCACTGGACGCCATGGTCCAGGTGAGCATCGACGGCGACGCGGCCCGGGGCGGTGCGCTGCCCGGCTCGGCCGATCCGGGCGCCGGGCTGGAGCCGGTGGCCGAGGCGATCGCCGACGCGCCGGGTCTGCGTCTGGTCGGTCTGATGGCGGTGGCTCCGCTGGGGTGGGAGCCGGAACGCGCCTTCGCCCGACTCGCCGAGGTGGCCGCCGCCTTTCGGACGGTCCATCCGGGAGCCACCGGGCTGTCCGCGGGGATGAGCGGGGATTTCGACATCGCGATCCGATACGGCGCGACACATGTACGCGTCGGTAGCGCGTTGCTCGGAATGCGTCCCACGCTGCGGTAGCCTGACCGCGAGACATGCAAATTACATCAGTGTTGTTTCAGGGGAGCGGCGCTCCTGGTCGGGGTCGGGCGCGCGACGCGAATCGCGTGCTGGGGGGATTGCGGTTCCGGTCCGATGGGCATGGTTGTCCACTCGCGACGGGCGACATGGCACGGGGGCGCGTGCCGCACGGCGGACGGAAGGGCGCGGGATGGGTGCACTGCGCAAGGCGGGGGTCTGGCTCGGTCTGGTCGAAGAAGACGACGAGCGGGCCTACGACGACGGTGGTTACGACAAGGGTGGCTACCGCGACTCGCGGTACCGGCAGAGCCGGTACGCCGAGGAGTTCGCCGACGAGGACGAGGACGACACCGAGGAGCCGCCGGCTCCCCGGCCGCGTGCCACTGAGCGGGGTCGACTCTCCGAGCGGGCGAGCGGGCGGTTGAGCGAGTCCGAGCGTGGTGACGGCGAGCGCGCGGAGCGGGCCGAGCGGTCCAGCGTGCGGTCGATCACCCGGTCGTCGGCGGGCGAGACCTCCGGCGCCTTGTCGTACCACACCCGCGACAACCTGGCCCTGGCGCCGCAGGTCGCGTCGCGGGAGCGGGCCCTTCCCGAGGAGGAGCAGCGCTACCAGATCACCACCCTGCACCCGACCACCTACCGGGAGGCGCGCACCATCGGTGAGCACTTCCGCGACGGCGTCCCGGTGATCATCAATCTCACCGAAATGGATGAGGCCGACGCCCGCCGTCTGGTTGACTTCGCGGCCGGTCTGGCGTTCGGCCTGCGCGGTACGATCGAGCGGGTGACCAATCGGGTGTTCCTGCTCTCACCGGCTAACGTCCAGGTCACCGCTGAGGACAAGGCCAAGATCGCTGAGGGCGGCTTTTTCAGTTTGAGTTGACCCCCGCCCGACCCGAGGGACGTCGCTGACCGTGTTGTCGATCTTACTGCAAGTGCTGTACCTGATCCTTTATGTCTTCCTGCTTCTTCTTCTGTCCCGGTTCGTGTTGAGCGCCGTCCTGCAGTACGGCCGTCGCTGGCAACCGGGGCGTGGCGCATCGGCAGGATTGGAATCCGTGTGGAGCGTCACTGATCCCCCTCTCAACGCGTTGAGGCGTGTGATCCCTCCGCTGCGAATTGGTACCGTGAGCATCGACCTGGCCTCCCTTGTGCTCCTGGTTATCCTGTTCGTGCTGATGGAGTTCGTGTTAGGGCCGTCGATCACGGCAACTGCCTGATGACCGACGCGCTTTCGCGGCCGCAACTGACCCGAGGAGTTTCGATGCCGCTGACCCCGGCCGACGTCCACAACGTCGCCTTCAAAAAGCCGCCGATCGGCAAGCGGGGGTATGACGAGGAGGAGGTCGACGCCTTCCTGGACGAGGTCGAGCGCGAGCTCGCCCGTCTCATCGAGGAAAACAACGAGCTGCGCGCCCAGGTGGAGCGCGGCGGCCGTGGCGGCGCCCCCGCCGGCCCCGGCGGCGACGCCCGACTGGCGGCGGAGCTCAACGACGTCAAGGCCCAACTGGACCGGGTGCAGCGCGACAAGTCGGCAGCCGAGCAGGCCGCCCGCGCGATGCAGGCCGAGCTGGAGCAGGTCCGCGCGACCGGCGGCCCGGCCGGCGGCGTCACCGGTGACGGTGAGCAGCAGGCCCTGCGCGTGCTGATGATGGCCCAGCGCACCGCCGACGACCACGTGTCCGACGCGCGCCGCGAGGCCGACCAGCTGCTGTCCGAGGCCCGTGGCAAGGCCGAGGAGGTGACCCGCGAGGCGCGCGCGAAGGCCGACGCCCTGGAGCGGGACGCCCGCCAGCGGCACCAGGAGGCCATGGGCGGCCTGGACGCCAAGCGCACGGCCCTGCAGAAGCACATCGAGGAGCTCAAGCAGTTCGAGCGTGAGTACCGCACGCGGCTCAAGGCGTACCTGGAGAGCCAGCTGCGCGACCTCGACGGTCGTGGCCAGGGCCTGGAGGCCGAGATGACCCGCTCCGAGGCAGGCCGGGTCGCCGGCGGCAACGGGCTGGCCGCTGCGGGTCTCGCCGGTTCGTACGGCGGCGGCGGGCGTTCCGGCGCCCTCGAAGCCGGACGCTGAGCGCCGGCCGGCGATCGCTAACCGCACATGGTGACGGTCGCCGGCCCTGTCTGGACGGTACGACGCGGCGGGGGTGAGCCGTGATTGTCGCAAGTCTCCTGCTCATCCTCGTCGCGGTGGTGCTCCTGGTGCTCGGCCTGGCCGGTGGCTCCAGTGTTCTGTTGATCATCTCTATCGCGGCCAGTCTGCTGGCCGCCGTGGCATTGGTGGTGGGCGCCCGCCAGGCAGCCGCCAACCGCGCCACGGCGGATCCCGGCCGGCCCGACCGGCGGCACCCCGACGCACCCCGCACGGCCAGCCAGGCCAGCCCGGGTGTCGCGTACGGGCCGCCGTTGGTCGAGCCGGAGGTGCCGGTCCAGCACGTGCCCACGACGGTGGGGACCGGCGGCACCGGGTGGCGGCAACCACCCGCGCCGCCGGTCGACCACACCGCACCCGCCGACGATGCGCCGAGCCTCGACCCACGGGTCGACGCTGCGTCCCCGTTCGACCCACGGGTCGACGCTGCGTCCCCGTACGACGCGGGGGCGCCGCTCGGGACGTCGGCCGACGACGTGCCCCCCGCGGCCAGGCCGGTCAGCCCGGCGTCGTCGGTGGCGACGTCGACCGACGACGAGTTGGGCCACGGCGCCCCGGCCGCCGACGAGCCGGCCGAGCAGTTGGTCACCCCCGCCGAGGCGGCCCGGGTGGCACGACTGTCCGACGCCGTCCAGGTGGTGGACGGCCACCCCCGCTACCACCTCGACAGCTGCCCACATCTGGTGGGCTGGGTGCCCGAGACGCTGCCGGTCGCCGAGGCCGCCGAGCTCGGCTTCACCCCGTGCGCCTCCTGCGCGCCGGCCACCGCCCTGCTTGCCGACGTCCGGCCGATCTGAAGCGGTGCCGGTGCCCGCACAGGACACGCTCACCGTGGCGGTACGGGTGAAGCCCGCCGCCTCCGCCGACCGGGTGGGCGGCCGCTTCGATGGCCCGCACGGTCCCGCCCTCGTGATCGCGGTACACGATCCGGCCGTCGACGGTCGGGCGACCGAGGCGGCCCGGCGGGCCCTGGCGGCTGCCCTGGGCGTGCGACGGGCCGCGGTCACCCTGCGCGCCGGCGCGGCCAGTCGGGACAAGCTCTTCCTCGTCGATCGGCCCAGCCCCGAGCTTCCCGAGGTGCTGCGCCGACTGCGCGACGGATCCGCCGAGTGAGGAACGTCCAGGCCGGGCAGCCGTGACGCCCGAGTTTGATATCGCGCTGCTGCTGGGTGCGGCGGTGCTGCTGGTGGCCGTCGGCGCGGTGCGCCTCTCCACCCGGCTGGGTGTGCCCAGCCTGCTGGTCTACCTGGCGCTGGGCGTCGCGATCGGCGAGAGCGGGCTGGGCATCCGCTTCGACGACGTCGAGTTGACCCGTACCCTCGGCTTCTGCGCACTGATCGTGATCATCGCGGAGGGTGGCCTGACCGCCCGGTGGACCACGCTGCGCCCGGTGCTCGGGCTGGCGTCCGCCCTCTCCACACTCGGCGTGGTCGTGAGCATCGTGGTGGTTGGCGTCGCCGTGCACCTGTTGCTGGGGCTGGACTGGCGGTTGGCGCTGCTCTACGGCGCGGTGCTCTCGTCCACCGACGCGGCGGCCGTGTTCGCCACCCTGCGCCGGCTGCGGCTGCCACCCCGGCTGGTGGCGACCCTGGAGGCCGAGTCGGGCATGAACGACGCCCCGGTGGTGCTGCTGGTGGTGCTGCTGTCGCACCAGGGCTGGTCGCACCCGTGGTGGTACGAGGTCGGGCTGGTCTGTTACGAGTTGGGCGTCGGCGCGGCGGTGGGGCTGGGTGCGGGCGTCGCCGGCACCTGGGCGCTGCGCCGGGCCGCGCTGCCCTCGGCCGGGCTCTATCCGATCGCCGCGGTGGGCATCACCGTGCTGGCGTACGCCGCGGGGGCGGTGTTGCACGCCTCCGGGTTCCTCGCCGTCTACGTGGCCGGGGTGCTGCTGGGCAACGCCCGGTTGTCCCATCGGCAGGCGATCCTCGGCTTCGCCGACGGGCTGGCGTGGCTCGCCCAGATCGGGTTGTTCGTGCTACTCGGGCTGCTGGCCTCGCCGGGCCGGCTGGACGCGGCGGTGTTGCCCGCGGTGGTCGCGGGGCTGGCCCTGGTGCTGTTGGCCCGCCCGCTGTCGGTGGCCGTCTCGGCGCTGCCGTTCCGGGTCGACCTCCGCGAACAGGCGTTCCTGTCCTGGGCGGGGCTGCGCGGGGCGGTGCCGATCGTGTTGGCCACCATTCCGCTCTCCGAGCGGGTGCCCGGGGCGGAACGCCTCTTCGACGTGGTCTTCGTGCTGGTGGTGATCTTCACGCTGGTGCAGACCGGGACACTCGGGCCGTTCGCCCGCCGGTTGCGGGTGACCGCGCCGGCCGAGGCCACCGAGATCCACCTGGAGACCGCGCCACTGGAGCGGATGCGGGCGGACCTGCTGCAGTTGGAGGTGCCGCCGGGTTCGCGGTTGGCGGGCGTGCACGTCGACGAGTTGCGGCTTCCGCTGGGCGCGTCGGTCACCCTGGTGCTGCGCGACGGGGTGGGTTTCGTGCCCACGCCGGGCACCCGGCTGAAGACCGGCGACAGTCTGCTGATCGTGGCGACCGCAGGGGTGCGCGACGCCGCCGAACGGCGGCTGCGGGCGGTCAGCCGGCGGGGTCGCCTGGCCCGATGGTTTGGCGAGTACGGGGATGAGGCGGTCGGTTGACCTGCTAGCGTTCCCTTTGCCCTAGTTAGGCAGGGCTAGGGGTAGTTGAGCGGTGCGACGGTGCGGCACGTTGTCGGACGCCTGTACGTTCCGTATTCTTGCCAACCTCCGGAGTACGCGGCCATCGTTGCCGTGTGCCCCTTTTCGTCCAATTTTAGGGGACGCCGTGGTCGGCGCCCCTGACCAGGCGCCGCGGACACGCGGCTCCCCGGCCGAGGGAGCGACCCATGGCGAAGCCAGCCGACACCAGGACCGCCGGGCGCAAGCCGGTGGCGAAGGCCACCCGCAGCACGGCGGAGACCGAGAAGATCCGGGCGGCGCTGGCGGCGCGGCGGGACGAGCTTCGCGCCGAGTACGATCAGACGCTGAGTGAGATCACCGAGCTGCAGCGCGATCGGCTGACCGACTCGGCCGGGGACGACCAGGCCGACACGGGCACCAAGACGCTCGAGCGGGAGCAGGAGATCTCTCTCGCCAACAGCATCCTGGAACGAACCACACAGGTCGAGCGCGCTCTGGAGCGTCTCGACGAGGGTGGTTACGGCTGGTGCGAGCGGTGCGGCAACCCGATCCCGGTCGAGCGCCTCGCCGCCTTCCCGTCGGCCACCCAGTGTGTGACGTGCAAGCAGCTGGAGGAGCGGCGCTGAGGTCCGTTCCCCGGCGGCGATGAGACGGTGAGCGATCACCGCCGAGACACCTCGATGGGGAGCGCATGACCGCAGCACCGTCCGCCGAACCCGGCCGCACCGACCCGGGCGGCGGCACCCGCCGCTCCCGGGCCGTCGCGATTCTCGCCGGAGTCGCCCTGGTGGCCCTGCTGGCCGACCTGGTCACCAAGCACCTCGCGCTGGCCGCGTTGACCGACCGGGAACCGGTCCGGTTGCTCGGCGGGACCGTCTATCTGAGTCTGACCCGCAACAGCGGCGCCGCCTGGAGCATCGGCGCCGACCACACCTGGGTCTTCCCGCTGATCACCATCGGTGTGGTCGGCTGGATCGTCTGGATGGCCCTGCGGCTGCGCTCACTGCCCTGGGCGATCTGCCTCGGCCTGGTGTTGGGCGGCGCGCTGGGCAACCTCGTCGACCGGATCTTCCGGGCCCCCGCGCCCTTCCACGGCCACGTGGTCGACATGATCAGCCTGTTCGACCCGTACGGCCAGGTCTGGCCGGTGTTCAACCTGGCCGACAGCTCGCTGGTCTGCGGTGTGCTGCTGGCCGTGCTGCTGGAGCTGACCGGCCGCCAGCGTGACGGCGGGCGGGCCGGCCGCGACGGCGACCCGGCCGAGACGGACGCCGTGCAGGGCACCGACCAGCGGGAGCGGGCATGACCTCCGCGTTCGCCGCTGGCGGCGACCACCGTTCCCTCCCCGTCCCGGACGGCCTCGACGGCATGCGACTGGACCAGGCGGTGGCCCGTCTGTTCGGGCTCTCCCGCACCGCCGCCGCGGCCCTGGTCGACGCCGGGGACGCACTTGTCGACGGCACCTCCCGAGCCAACTCGCACAAGGTCAAGGCCGGCTCCTGGCTGGAGGTCACGCTGCCCGCCCCGGTCGCACCGCCGACCGTGGTGCCGCAGGCGGTGCCCGGCCTGCGGGTGGTCTACGCCGACGACGACATCGTGGTGGTGGACAAGCCGGTGGGGGTCGCCGCACATCCCAGCCCCGGATGGACCGGCCCGACGGTGATCGGTGCGCTCGCCGCGATCGGGCACCGCATCTCCACAAGTGGCGCGGCCGAGCGGCAGGGCGTGGTGCACCGGCTCGACGTGGGCACCACCGGGATCATGGCGGTGGCCAAGAGCGAGCAGGCGTACACGGCGTTGAAGCGGGCCTTCAAGTACCGCGAGGTGGACAAGGGCTACCACGCGGTGGTGCAGGGTCACCTGGACCCGCTGCGCGGCACCGTCGACGCGCCGATCGACAGGCACCCCACCCACGACTACCGCTGGGCGGTGGTCTCCGGCGGCAAACCGAGCATCACCCACTACGACACCCTGGAGGCGTTCCCGGCGGCCAGCCTGGTCGACGTCCGCCTGGAGACCGGGCGGACCCACCAGATCCGGGTGCACTTCTCCACCATGCGGCACCCGTGCGTGGGTGACCTCACCTACGGTGCCGATCCCACCCTCTCGGCCCGTCTCGGCCTGGCCCGACAGTGGCTGCACGCCCGCGAACTGAGCTTCCTGCACCCCCGAACGGGGGACGAGGTCCGGTTCGTCAGCGACTACCCTGACGACCTGGACCGCGCGCTCCAGATCCTGCGTGACTGAGCGGCGGCCGCCCGACACCGATCCGACGAGGGGATCCCGCCCGTGCGCGCCGGCAACCTGCTGCGGCAGCTGGACCAACGGTTGCTGCCGCCGCTGACCCGGGCCGTGGCCCGGCTGGGCGACCGGTCGGCGCGGTCCGGGGTGCTCACCTGGGCGGCCGCGTTGTCCGCGGCGGCGGTGCTGGGGACCGCGCTCTGGGCCGCCGACGAGACTCCGGTCGGTGACCGGACGGTGGGCGAGGTGACCCGGGTCGGCGTCTCCGACGGCGACTCCGTGCCCGGCTACCTGCGGTCCGCCGCCGCCGACCTGGCCGCGCTGCCCGAGTCGACCCCGGCCGCCGAGGACGGGACCTACGCGCTTGTCACGCTCGTCGCGTACCTGCCGCCGCAGCGCCTGGCGACGGTGCTCGGCGACGTGCCGGTCTCGGCGGTCTTCGGGCGGGTCCCGCTGCCCGGGCGACAGACCGAGATCGTCAAGATTCCCGCGCTGCGGGTGCCGGACGACGTGGTCGCCGGGATGGACCAGGTGGCGGCCCGCAAGGACACCGAAGCCGCCGACTACCGGGCCCGGGCCGCCGCGGTCGACGGCGAGGGTGCGGACGAGCGGGAGTTGCGTGCCCGTTACGCCAGCGGCGCCGAGGTGGCGACCGCCGAGGCGGCCGCGTACCGCACCGGCTGTGCCTGCGTCTACGCGGCGGTGGTCCGCGCGACGCCGGTGGTGTTGCGGGGCATGGCGGCCCGCCCGGACGTGCGGGCGGTCGACCCCGCCCCCGAGGTGTACCGGCTGGACCGCACGGTCTTCCTACCGCCCCTGCCCGAGCAGCGTGACGTGGTACGCCCGCCGGCCGACACCGGCCCGAGCGCCGAACCGACTCCGACGCGGCGGACCGAGCCGGCGCCGGACCCGGCGGTGCCCTCGGCGTCGATGGGCGAATCGTCGGAACCCGCACCGGTCGTGACGATTCCGTTACCCGCGCCGTCGTCGGCGGAACCCACCGAGACAGCGCCGTCGAGCGCCACCACCTCGCCGGACACCACAGTCGTCGAGCCGCCGACGCCGACGTCGTCGTGATGTGCGTCGGCTGGTGTGCGTTCTGAGGTGTGGTCCGAATAGGGTTTGCTTCGTAGCCTGTCAGACGGAGATCGATGGCGCTGGGAGGGCGGGCCGTGGAGGGCAGTGAGACCGGCTGGGGCCGGCCGGCCGAACCAGCGCCGCGGTGGCGCGCGTTGTTGGACCGCGCCCGGCTGGGCGGTCGCGGCGCGGAGCAGACCGAGCCGGAGCGGCGGGCCGACGAGGCGCCGCCGGATCCGCTGCCCCGACGCGCGGCCCCGAACGGGTACGCCGGGCGGGCACCCGCCGTCGGGCAGCCGGCCGAGTTGTCGTACGGCGCGGACCCGGCCTACCGGGCCGAGGCGACCTACCGCGTCGACCCCGCGTACCGGGCCGAGCCGGCGTACCGGGCGGATCCCGGCTACGGGGCCGAGCCGGACTACCGAGCCGAGCCGGCGTACCGGTCGGAACCGGCGTACCGGGCCGAGCCCGCGTACCGGGCCGAGCCGGCCTATCGCGCCGAGCCGGCCTATCGCGTCGAGCCGGACTACCGGGCCGAGCCGGGCTACCAAACTGAGCCGGGCTATCGGGCGGAGCCGGGTTACCGGGCCGAGCCGGGCTATCAGGTCGAGCCGGGCTACCGGGCTGAGCCGGGCTACCAAACTGAGCCGGACTATCGGGCCGAGCCGGACTATCGGGCCGAGCCGGGTTACCGGGCCGAGCCGGATTACCGGGCCGAGCCGGGCTACCGGGCCGAGCCGGGCTACCCGGCGGAGCCGACGTACCGGGCCGAACCCGAGACGCCGCCCGGCACCGCCGACCCGGCCCAGTCCCGCTACGCGCTGCTGGACAACGGCTACCGGCAGGGCGACCCACCGGCCGAGTCGCGGTACGCGCTGCTGGAGACCGGCTACCAGCCGGAGACCGGTTACCCGGTGACCGCGCCACCACCCCCACCGGTCGCGCCCGCACCCGCCGCGCCGATCGTGCCGCCACCCACCCCGGCGGCCGGCTCGGCGATCGCCGAACGCGGCTATCCGGCCCGTGTCGAGTGGCGCCCCCAGGGCGTCGACCCGGAGCAGGAGCGGGCCAACGGGGTGCTCCGCCGAGACCTGGGCACACCCCGGGTGTTCGCCTTCGCCAACCCCAAGGGCGGGGTGCACAAGACCACCGCCACCGTGCTCGCCGCGGCCACCGTCGGCAGCGTGCGGGGGCAGGGCGTACTGGCCTGGGACGACAACGAGCTGCGCGGCACCCTCGGGCTGCGCGCCGGCAGCGCCCGGCACGCCCGGACGATCCGGCACCTGATCAGCGACCTGGCCCAGATCGAGATCCTCGAGGGCTCGACCCTGCTGGGTCGGCTGGACGACTACCTGCGGCACGCCTCCGACGGCTCGTACGACGTGCTGGCCGGCGAGGAGAGCCCGCGCTTCGCCCAACGACTGGACCAGTTCACCGTGCGACGCGTGCTGGAGCTGCTGCGGCGTACCCACGACGTGGTGTGCGTAGACACCGGCAACAACGTGGAGAGCCCCAACTGGCGCACGGTGATGCAGGCCGCGGACCAGCTGGTGGTGACCACCGTGCCCCGGGAGGACGCCGCGTTCAGCGCGGACTGGATGCTCGACCTGCTGCACGAGGAGGGCATGGGCGAGCTGGCGGACAACGCGATCACCCTCATCTCCTGCCCGACCCCGGGCCGCTCGCCCTTGCAGGACGACCTGGAGCGGCACTTCGCCACCCGTACCCGTGGCGTGGCCGTGGTGCCGTACGACGCGGCGCTGGAGACTGGTTCGTCGATCGAGTACCACCAACTGCAGCCGGAGACCCGGCAGGCGTGGCTGCACGCGGCGGCGATGATGGTGGAGCCGTTCGCCCGGTGAGTGGGTCTGCCGCCACCGGCACCCCGGCCCCGCACCGGGCCTGAGAGGATCATCGGGTGAGCCCGGACAACCCCGACCGTGAGCGGCCCGTCGACGAGCCCGACCAATCCACGCCGCCCCGAGCGCCGGGCGCGACACCGTCACCCGGCGAGCAGCCACCCGCCACCGACCAGGCTTCGGTTGGCGACCACGCCTTGGCTGGCGAGCAGCCGCCGATCGGCGAGCAGGCCGGGCTCGGCGTGGGTGACGCTGCTTCTTCGGCGGCGTACCAGAGCTCTCTGGAGCTGAGCTTCGACGAGCCGCGCCGTCCGCTGCGCACCGTGGCGACGGTGCTGGGCGCCGTGCTCGCGCTGGCTGTGCTGGGTGTGCCGTTCGGGCTGCTCTGGGCCGTGCTCGCGCCGGACACCCCGGTGCTCAAGACCGCCGAGGGGGCGATCTACGCCGACCCGCAGCCGGAGCAGCCGATCGCCGCGGACGGGTGGTTCAGCCTGCTCGGGCTCGGCTTCGGGCTGCTGGTGGCGGTTGCCCTGTGGTTCGTGCTGCGGCGGCGGCGCGGCCCGGTCGGGCTGCTCGCCGCGGTGCTCGGCGCGTTGGTCGCCGCACCGGTGGCCTGGCAGGTGGGTCGACGGGTCGGCCTGGCGACCTTCGACCGGCTGTTGGCCACCGCCCCGGCCGGGCAGGCCTTCACCAAACCCGCCGACCTGCGCGCCGGTGGGGTCGACTGGCTGCTCGACGTGCTGCCGGTGCCGCACGGCAACCTGCTGCTGCCAGCGTTCGGTGCCGCGGTCATGTACACCCTGCTGGCCGGCTGGTCGCGGTGGCCGGGGCTGCGCCCGGAGCCCGACCCGGCGGGGCTCAGTTGGGTGTCGGCGGGGACGCCAACTCCGCAAGCGGCACCGGCACCGCCCGCACCTGACGAAGCAGAGCCGCCTCGCGGTTGAGCAGCCGCAGCTCGGCGCGGAGCCGGGCGGCGGTGTCGTCGATCGCCAGCAGGCGCTGCCGGTCGTCGACGGTGAGCGCCGCGGTCGCCGCCACCAGGTGGGACAGCACCGTGGGGTCCTCCGGCAGTTGCTCGGAGATCTCCTCCGGGTCGGAGCGGATCAGGCCGAGGTACTGCCGGAAGACCGCGATCACCCGGGCGGCCAGCAGCTCGGCCACCTCGTCCGGCCCGGCCGGCTCGGGCAGCCACTCCACGTCGGCGGTCAGGTAGGGCGCGGCGCTGTCGTCGACCTCGGCGATCCGGAAGCGACGCCGGCCGACCGTGACGATGTCGAAGCCCCCGTCGGCCAACTCGGTCACCTGGCGCAGCTCGGCGGTGCAGCCCACCTCGTGCAGGGTGACCTCGCCGCCGCTCGGCGTCGCGCGGGCGCCGGGACCGGCGGGCGCGACCTCCCAACCGGACTGGATGGCCACCACGCCGAACTCACGCGGAGCGCCCTCGGGCAGGTCGACGAGGTGGCGGACAAGCGCCCGGTAGCGCTCCTCGAAGATGTGCAGCGGCAGCACCAACCCGGGAAAGAGCACTGTTGCGAGCGGGAACACCGGCAGCCGTGCGGTCACATCGTCGAGCCTAACCAATCTCGCCTCCGCAGGCGTGGCCCGGCTCACCGTCCCGGCGGACGGGCGGCTCGGGTGCACTCCGCGCCGGCCGCCTAGACTCGCAAGGGTGCTGAATCGGATCGACCTGCGCAACGGTCTCGGTGACCCGCGCCGCCTGCTGCCCCGTGCCCAGCTCGACGTGTCGGTTGCCGTCGAGCGGATCCGCCCTCTGGTGGAGGCGGTCCGCGAGCATGGATACCCGGCGATCCGGGAGGCCAGCGAGCGGTTCGACGGCATCTCCCCGGAGGTGCTGCGGGTGCCGGTCGAGGCGATCGCCGAGGCCGAGGGCGTGCTCGACCCGGCCGTCCGCGCCGCCCTGCTGGAGTCGATCAGCCGAGCTCGCAAGGTGCACGACGAGCAGCGGCGCCCCGACCACACCACCCAGGTGGTGCCCGGTGGCACGGTCACCGAGCGGTGGGTGCCGGTCGACCGGGTCGGCCTCTACGTGCCGGGTGGCCTGGCGATGTACCCGTCGACGGTGGTGATGAACGTCGTGCCCGCCCAGGCGGCCGGAGTGCGGTCGCTGGTGGTGGCCAGCCCGCCGCAGAAGGACAACGGCGGCCTGCCCGACCCCCGGGTGCTCGCCGCGTGCGCGCTGCTCGGCGTCGATGAGGTGTACGCCGTGGGCGGGGCCCAGGCGGTGGCGATGCTGGCGTACGGCGCGGCGGTCGACCCGACGGGTGCGCAGCGGTGCGACCCGGTCGACCTGATCACCGGCCCCGGCAACATCTGGGTGACCGCCGCCAAGCGGCTGCTGCGCGGGGTGGTGGGCATCGACGCCGAGGCCGGGCCGACCGAGATCGCGATCCTGGCCGACGACACGGCCGATCCGGCGCACGTCGCCGCCGACCTGATCAGTCAGGCCGAGCACGACCCGCTCGCCGCGAGCGTGCTGGTCACCCCGTCGCTGACGCTCGTCGAGGCGGTCGAGCGGGAGTTGGCCCGGCAGGTGCCGGCGACCAAACACACCGAGCGGGTCACCACGGCGCTGACCGGCGAGCAGAGCGGCGTGGTCCTCGTCGACGACCTGGAGGCGGGGCTGCGGGTGGTCGACGCGTACGCGGCCGAGCACCTGGAGATCCAGACGGTGGACGCCCGCGAGTGGGCGATGCGGGTCCGCAACGCGGGGGCGATCTTCGTGGGCGCCTGGTCGCCGGTGTCGCTCGGCGACTACTGCGCCGGGTCCAACCACGTGCTGCCCACCGGCGGCTGCGCGCGGCACTCCTCCGGGTTGTCGGTGCAGTCCTTCCTGCGCGGCGTGCACCTCATCGAATACACCGAGGACGCGCTGCGCGACGTCGCCCCGCACGTGGTCACCCTCGCCGGGGTGGAGGATCTGCCCGCGCACGGCCAGGCGGTCCAGGCCCGCTTCCCGGGAGGGTCGGCGTGAGCGAGCGCACCAGCCTGGAGGACCTGCCGATCCGCGACGACCTGCGGGGGCTGTCGCCGTACGGCGCGCCGCAGCTGGACGTGCCGGTGCGGCTCAACACCAACGAGAACTCCCACCCGGTGCCGGAGCCGGTGGTCGATGCCATCGGCAAGGCCCTCGCGGCCGAGCTGCGTGAGCTCAACCGCTACCCGGACCGGGACGCGGTGGCGCTCCGCGCCGACCTGGCCGCATATCTCGGGCACGGGCTCACCGTCGAGCAGGTGTGGGCGGCCAACGGCTCCAACGAGATCCAGCAGCAACTGCTCCAGGCGTTCGGTGGGCCGGGGCGCAGTGCGCTCGGTTTCGTTCCGGCGTACTCGATGCACCCGCTGCTGGCCCTCGGCACCGGCACCCGGTGGGTGCCCGCGCGGCGCGGCGTCGACTTCGGTCTGACCGTCGAGGAGGCGGTCGCCCAGGTCCGGGAGCACCGACCCGACGTGGTCTTCCTCTGCTCGCCGAACAACCCCACCGGCACCGCCCTGGACCCGGCGGTGATCGCCGCGGTGCTGGACGTCGCGCCCGGGATGGTGGTCGTCGACGAGGCGTACGCCGAGTTCGCCCGACCGGGGACGGTCAGCGCCCTCGCGGTGTTGCCCGGCCACCCGCGGTTGGTGGTCACCCGGACGATGAGCAAGGCGTTCGGCTTCGCCGGCGGGCGGCTGGGTTATTTGGCCGCCGACCCGGCGGTGGTGCAGGCGGTGCAACTCGTCCGACTGCCGTATCATCTCTCCGCGCTGACCCAGGCCGCCGCCCGCGCGGCGGTGGCCCACCGCGACACCCTCCTCGGTACGGTGAGCGCGATCATGGTGCAGCGGGACCGGATCGTGGCGACGCTGCGCGAGCGCGGGTTGCGGGTCGCCGACAGCGACGCCAACTTCGTGCTCTTCGAGGTGGGCGGCGACCAGACCACCGTCTGGCGCGCCCTGCTGGCGCAGGGGGTGCTGGTCCGCGATGTCGGCCTGCCGGGCTGGCTGCGGGTGACCGCCGGCACCGCCGCCGAGACCGACGCCTTCCTTTCTGCAATGGAGATTTCGCGATGAGTCGGACCGCCCGGGTGGAGCGGATCACCAAGGAGACCAAGGTTCTCGTCGAGATCGACCTCGACGGGAACGGCACCGCCGAGATCAGCACCGGCGTCGGCTTCTACGACCACATGCTGCACCAGATCGCCCGGCACGGTGGCTTCGACCTGACCGTACGCACCGTGGGTGACCTGGAGATCGACGCGCACCACACGATCGAGGACACCGCCCTCGCCCTGGGCGCCGCGTTCGACCAGGCGCTGGGCGACAAGGCCGGCATCCGGCGGTACGGTTCGGCGACCGTGCCGATGGACGAGGTGCTGGTCCGGGCCGCGGTGGATCTGTCCGGTCGGCCGTACGTGGTGCACGACGAGCCGGCGCTGGCCCCGTACATCGGTCCGGTGTACGCGACGAGCATGACCCGCCACATCTGGGAGTCCTTCGGTCAGGCGGCCCGGGTCACGTTGCACGTCGACGTGCTGCGGGCGGCCCGGCCGGGCGGTCACCCGGACGCGCACCACGTGGTGGAGGCCCAGTTCAAGGCGGTCTCCCGGGCGTTGCGCGAGGCCACCGCGATCGATCCCCGTGCGGCGGGCGCGATCCCCAGCACGAAGGGCGCGCTCTGATGAGCGCGAGGAGCGCAGCGCAGCGGAGCCCCGCAGTCGCGAATGGAAGGTGGCTCTGATGAGCGCGAGGAGCGCAGCGCAGCGGAGCCCCGCAGTCGCGAATGGAAGGTGGCTCTGATGGGCGGCGTGCTGCCGACGTTGCTGCTGATCCTGGCCGGGGTGCTGGTCGGTGGCGCGTGGTCGCTGTACCGCCAGGGCGCGGCGAAGGGCGCGGTTTTCGTCACCGCGTTGCTCGCGGTGCTCGCCACTGTCGGTGGGGTGCTGTGGCTGTTGCCGGGCGGCGACGCGTGAGCGCCGTGGTGGTGCTCGACTACGGTTCGGGCAACCTGCGCTCGGCGGAGCGGGCGTTGGTCGCCGCCGGTGCCGATGTGCGGGTGACCGACGACCTGGCCGCCGCGGCGGACGCCGATGGTCTGGTGGTGCCGGGGGTGGGCGCGTACGCCGCGTGCATGGCCGGGATCGAGGCGCTCGGCGCCGGCCCGGTGATCGCCGAGCGGGTGGCCGCCGGTCGGCCGGTGCTCGGCATCTGTGTGGGCATGCAGGTGCTCTTCGAGCATGGTGACGAGCACGGTGTGGTGACCAAGGGGCTCGGGTTGCTGCCCGGCGGGGTGACCCGGCTGGCCGCCACCCGGTTGCCGCACATGGGCTGGAACACGGTCCGGGCGCCTGCGGAGTCGGTGCTCTTCGCGGGGCTGTCGGAGCGGAGTCGGTTCTACTTCGTGCACTCGTACGCGATGGGCGACCCGGCGGCGCTTGCCGCTGCCGGTGCCGTGGTGACCACCGCCCGGCACGACACGGATTTCGTGGCCGCGGTGGAGCGGGGTCCGCTGTCGGCGGCGCAGTTCCATCCGGAGAAGTCCGCCGACACCGGTGCCGCGCTGTTGCGCAACTGGCTCGCCACGCTGCCCAGCGGTGGCTGAGCGTCGTCGCCCGACGCCCGGTCCGCGGGTGTCGCGGTGAGCCGGGAGCGGGCCCGCCGGCGGGCGGAGCGGGAGGCGCAGCAGGCTCGGGAGCGGGCGGTGCGGCAGCGTCAGGTGGCGCGCCGGCAGCGCCGTCGCGCGGTGGTCCGCCGGTTGACGCCGCGGTTGCGGCGGGGCCGTTCCGGGCGGCTGGCGCGGCACACCCGGGGTGAGCGGGCCGCTATCGTGCTGCTCACCGGTGCGGCGTTGATTCTGATCTGGACGTTCGTCGACAACCTGGCGTTGCGTATCGCGCTGATCGTGCTCTTGCTGCTCGTACTTCCGGCGATCGTCGTGATCGCCCTGGACCGTCGTACCTGATCGAGGAGAAGACGTTGAGCCTCACCCTGTTACCCGCCGTGGATGTCGCCGACGGCCGGGCCGTCCGGCTCGTGCAGGGCGCCCTCGGAAGCGAGAGCAACTACGGCGAGCCGCTGGACGCGGCGCTGGCCTGGCAGCAGGACGGCGCCGAGTGGATCCACCTGGTCGACCTGGACGCGGCGTTCGGTCGGGGCACCAACGCGCACCTGCTCGCGGAGGTGGTGCGGCAGTTGGACGTGAAGGTGGAGCTGTCCGGTGGCATCCGGGACGACGAGTCGCTGCGAGCGGCGCTGGGCACCGGGGCGGCCCGGGTGAACATCGGCACCGCTGCCCTGGAGGACCCGGTCTGGTGTGACCGGGTGGTCGCGGAGTACGGCGACCGGGTGGCCATCGGGCTGGACGTGCGTGGGCACACGCTTTCCGCGCGGGGCTGGACCCGCGACGGCGGCGACCTGTACGAGGTGCTGGAGCGGCTGGACAAGGCGGGCGCGAGCCGGTACGTGGTCACCGACATCACCAAGGACGGCACGATGCGTGGTCCGAACCTGGACCTGCTGCGCGAGGTGTGCGCCCGCACCGACCGGCCGGTGATCGCCTCCGGCGGCGTGTCCACGCTTGACGACCTGCGGGCGTTGGCGACCCTGGAGTCGGTCGGGGTGGAGGGCGTGATCGCCGGCAAGGCGCTCTACGCGGGGGCCTTCACGGTGGCCGAGGCGCTGCGGACCCTGGCCGAGGTGTGACGGTCACCCGGCTCGGCTCGGGTGGCCCGTGGGAGCAGCACTACGGCTACTCGCGGGTGGTCCGGGCCGGCGACCGGGCCTTCACGGCCGGCTGTACGGCGACGGTGGACGGCCGGGTGGTGCACGTCGGTGACGCCGCCGCGCAGACCGCGCAGGCGTTGCGGATCGCGTTGGCGGCGCTCGCCGAGGTGGGCGCCGAGCCGGGCGACGTGGTCCGGACCAGGATGTACGTGACCGACCGGCTGCACGCCGACGAGGTGGGCCGGGCGCACAACGTGGTCTTCGGTGCGGTCCGGCCGGCGGCGACGCTCGTGGTGGTGGCCGGGTTGCTGGACCCGGAGCACCTGGTCGAGGTGGAGGTGGAGGCGTACCTCGGCGGTCGTTGAGGCCGGCGGGCGGTGCGGCCCGGCGACGTGCGGTCCGATAAGTTGTGCACAATTTAATTGTGGGCTACGGTTCACCGGTGACCGATGACCTGGGGCTGCGCCGGCAGGTGTGCTTCGCGCTCTACGCCGCGTCACGCGCCCTGACCGACGTCTACCGGCCGATCCTCGACGAGGTCGGGATCACCTACCCGCAGTACCTGGTGTTGCTGGTGCTCTGGGAGCGTCCCGACGACGCCCCCACCGTGTCCGAGCTGGGCACCGAGCTGCGCCTGGACTCCGGCACGCTCTCCCCGCTGCTCAAGCGGCTGGAGGGGGCGGGTCTGGTGGTGCGGCGCCGGTCGGCGCGCGACGAGCGGCGGGTCGAGGTGGGCCTCACCGAGCAGGGTGCGGCGCTGCGGGAGCAGCTCTGCGACGTTCCGCTGCGGATCGCCCAGGCCACCGGGCTCGGCATCGCCGAGCTGGTCACGCTGCGCGACACCCTCAACCGGGTCACCGACACCATCCACCGACAGAAGGAGCAGTGACTCTCATGCAGGCTCTCTACACCGCGTCCGCGACCGCGACCGGCGACGGCCGCGACGGCCACGTCCAGACCTCCGACGGCACCCTCGCGCTCGACCTGGCCGTGCCGAAGGAGATGGGCGGCGCCGGCGGTGCCGCCAACCCCGAGCAGCTCTTCGCCGCCGGCTACGCGGCCTGCTTCCACGGCGCCCTGCGGCTGGTGGCCCGCCGGGCCAAGGCCGACGTGAGCGGCTCCGTCGTCGCCGCTGAGGTCGGCATCGGCCCGAACGGCAGCGGCGGTTTCGGGCTCACCGTGCGGCTCGTCGTCGACCTGCCCGCCGTCTCCCGCGAGACCGCCGAGCAGCTCGTCGAGCAGGCCCACCAGGTCTGCCCGTACTCCAACGCCACCCGCGGCAACATCGACGTCGCGCTGACCGTCCGGGAGACCTCGGCCGCGTGACGTCGCGGACCCCAGACCCCCACCGCGGACGAGAGGACGACCACCCGATGACCGGCAATCGCGAGATCCACCTGGCCAGCCGCCCGCAGGGTTGGCCCACCGAGGACACCTTCCGGCTCGTCGAGACCGACGTCCCGACACCCGGACCGGGCCAGCTCGTGGTCCGCAACCAGTACCTGTCCGTCGACCCGTACATGCGCGGACGGATGAACGACGTCAAGTCGTACGTCGCGCCGTTCGCCCTCGACGCCCCGCTCGACGGTGCGGCGGTCGGCGAGGTGGTGGCCAGCGAGTCGCCGGACATCGCGGTCGGGACCACAGTCCTGCACGGGCTTGGCTGGCGGGAGTACGCGCTGCTCGACGCCACCTCCGCCCGGCCGGTCGACCCGAGCCTGGCGCCGGTCAGCGCGTACCTCGGCGTGCTCGGCATGCCCGGGCTGACCGCGTACGCCGGGTTGCTGGAGGTGGCCGCGATGAAGCCCGGCGAGACGGTCTTCGTCTCCGCCGCGGCCGGCGCGGTCGGCAGCCTGGTCGGCCAGATCGCCAAGCTCAGGGGCGCCGCCCGGGTGGTCGGCAGCGCCGGCTCGCCGGCCAAGGTCGAGCGGCTGCGGGCGTTGGGCTTCGACGCCGCCTTCGACTACCACGACGGGGTCCGCGAGTCGCTGCGGGCCGCCGCTCCGGACGGCATCGACGTCTACTTCGACAACGTCGGCGGCGACCACCTGGAGGCGGCGATCTCGGCCCTGAACCTGCACGGCCGGGTCGCCATCTGCGGCATGATCGCGCAGTACAACGACACCGAGCCGCCGGCCGCGCCGCGCAACCTGTCCCAGGTCATCGGCAAGCGGCTCACCCTGCGCGGCTTCCTGGTCCGCGACCACAACCACCTGCGGGACGCGCTCCTGACGGACGTCGGGGGCTGGCTGCGTGAGGGTGCGCTGTCCTACGACGAGACGATCGTGGACGGCATCGAGAACGCCCCGGAGGCGTTCCTCGGTCTGCTGCGCGGCGACAACGTCGGCAAGATGCTCGTCAAGGTGTGACGCGGACCTCGTCCACGGCGGTCGACCCGATCGGGTCGACCGCCGTGCCGCGTGCGGAGGATAGGCTCGCGGCATGACGGTGGCGGTACGGGTGATCCCCTGTCTCGACGTGGACGCCGGGCGGGTGGTCAAGGGTGTCAACTTCCTCGACCTGCGCGACGCCGGCGACCCGGTGGAGTTGGCCGCCGCGTACGACCGGGCCGGGGCGGACGAGCTGACCTTCCTCGACGTGACCGCGTCCTCGAGTGACCGGGGCACCATGCTCGACGTGGTGCGCCGCACCGCCGAGTCGGTGTTCATCCCGCTGACCGTCGGCGGCGGGGTCCGACAGGTCGCCGACGTGGACACGCTGCTGCGCGCCGGGGCGGACAAGGTCGGCGTGAACACCGCCGCCATCGCCCGGCCGGAGTTGATCGCCGAGATCGCCGACCGGTTCGGCCGGCAGGTGCTGGTGCTCTCCCTCGACGTGCGCCGGGCCCCGACCGACATCACCCCCAGCGGGTTCGAGGTCACCACCCACGGCGGCCGGCGCGGCACGGGCATCGACGCGGTGTGGTGGGCGCAGCGGGGGGCCGAGCTGGGCGCGGGCGAGATCCTGCTCAACTCGATGGACGCCGACGGCACCAAGGCCGGCTTCGACCTGGAGCTGATCGCCGCGGTGCGGGCGGTGGTGGACGTGCCGGTGGTGGCCAGCGGGGGCGCGGGCGAGGTGGCCCACTTTCCGCCCGCGATCGGCGCTGGTGCGGACGCGGTGCTCGCCGCCAGTGTCTTCCACTTCGGTGAGCTGACCGTGGCCGAGGTCAAGGACGCGCTGCGGCACAGCGGCCACCCGGTGCGCTGACCCGGTCAGTGCCCGCCGGAGTGCCCCTCCGGTGACCGGCGGGGCGTGGGGATCGAGCGGACCGCGTATTCCTGGACGGCCGCCGCGTGGTCGGCCTCGTCCAGGCGCCAGTCGGCGCTGCCGGGCGCGTGCCGGCGGGTCAGCACGCCCTGCACGGTGTCCACCATGGTCGCCACCCCCGCGCGTGGCCGGGTGCGCCAGAGCTGCTCACCCTCGGCGGTGATCCGGAACCAGCCGTCGCTGACGCTGACCAGCCCGGCCCCGACCAGCCGCTGGACCGCGGCCTCCACCTCGTGCCGCTGGGGAATCGCGTGGTTGAGGTGGTCGGCGGTGGAGAGCACATCGGTCAGACGCACGCCCTCCGGCCGTCGACTTGTCGCCGACCGACGGTGCCGCCCGGCCCCGCTGGCGATGACCAGCGACACGAAGATCCAGGCGTCCGTCCATCGCCAACCGTTCTCCCCCATGCAGAGATGATGACGGCGCGCGTCGCGGAAGGGAACACCCACCCTCCCAACTGGTATGTCGGACCACCACGACGTACCGGTTCGCGGACGGTGGGTGAGGCTCAGCCGGTGGTGGTGATCGGCGCGGCGCTGCCCGGCGTGGGCGTGGCGTCGTCCGCACCGTCGGGCACCGCGAACATCGGGATGAAGAGTTGGGCCAACGGGCCGATGGCCAGCGCGTACGCGACGGTGCCCACACCGACCGTGCCGTCGAGCAGCCAGCCGAGCGCCAGCACGGTGACCTCGATGACGGTGCGCACCAGCCGGACCGACAGGCCCGGTCGGCGGGCCACGAAGCCGGTCATCAGCCCGTCTCGGGGGCCCGGACCCAGTCGCGCGCCGAGATAGAGGCCGGTGGCGGCGCCGTTGGCGACGATCCCGGTGACCAGCAGCGCGATCCGGGCGCTGAGCGGGCCACCGGTGGGTAGGAGGGCCAGTGTGGCGTCCACGACCAGGCCGATCACCACGACGTTGCTGACCGTGCCGAGGCCCGGCCGCTGTCGTAACGGGATCCAGAGCAGCAGCACCAACGCGCCGACGGCGATGGTGACGGTGCCGAAGGAGAGCCCGGTCAGCTTGGACAGCCCCTGGTGGAACACGTCCCAGGGGTCGAGGCCCAGGCCGGAGCGGATCATCAGGGCCATGCTGACGCCGTAGAGGGTGAGCCCGAGGTAGAGCTGCGCCAGTCGCCGAACCGGACGGTGCCGCAGATTGCCAAGCAGTGCCATGCATGCCACTCTAGGTGCCAATCCTCGCCGAGGAAGAAGCCAATATTCCAGGAGTGGTTATGACCGGGCAGGTGCGCGGCGTCCAATTGGCCCGTCTGCTCGGGCAGTGGCACGCCCTGCCGGGTCGTCGGCGCAGTCCTGACTACGCCGCGCTGGCCGGGTCGGTGCGCGGGCTGCTCGCCGACGGCCGGTTGCCGCTGGGCGTCCGCCTCCCGGCCGAACGGGAGCTGGCCGAGGCGCTGCGGATCAGCCGGACCACTGTCACCGCCGCGTACCGGCAGCTGCGGGAGACCGGGCACCTGGCCAGCCGTCGGGGTGCCGGCAGCTGGACGATGCTGCCCGGCAACCACCGGGTGGCCAGCACCGGCCTGTGGACCCCGCTCGACGACCGGGACATGCTCGACCTCGGCGTCGCCGCGCTGGCCGCCCCGCCGCAACTGCTGACGGCCGCCCGCGCGGCCACCGAGGACCTGCCCCGATACCTGGGCGGGGCCGGCTACCACCCGACCGGCATCATCGAGCTGCGCGAGGCGGTGGCCGGCGCGTACACCGCTCGGGGTCTGCCCACCTCGCCCGACCAGATCATGGTCACCAGCGGCACCCAGCACGCACTGGACCTGGTGTTGCGACTCGCTCTCGCCCCGGGCGGCAGCGTCCTGGTCGAGTCACCGACCTATCCGAACGCGCTCGCCGCGCTGGCCAGCCGACGCGCCCGGATCACCACCCACGGCTTGGCCGCTGACGCCGGGGGGTGGGAGCCCGACCTGCTGCTGGGCAGCCTCCGGCAGACCCGGCCCAAGCTGGCCTACCTGATCCCGGAGTTCCAGAACCCGACCGGGCACCTGATGCCCGCCGTGCTTCGGGAGCGTGTGGTGGCCGCCGCCCACGCGGTCGGCACCGACCTGGTCATCGACGAGTCCTTCGTGGACCTTGCCCTGGACGGCAGCGAGCCGCCGCCCCCGGTCGCCGTCTACGACCGGCACAGTCGGGTGATCAGCATCGGCGGGATGAGCAAGACCTACTGGGGCGGCCTGCGGATCGGCTGGGTGCGTGCCTCCGCGCCGCAGGTGCAGCGGCTGGCCGCCGTCCGGGTCGGGGTGGACATGGCCAGCCCGGTGCTGGACCAACTGCTGGCGGTGCACCTGCTCGCGGACGCCGAGGCCATCGTCGCCGACCGCCGCATCCAGTTGACCGGCCAACGCGACGCCCTGCTCGGCGCGCTGGCGCACCGACTGCCGGACTGGCGGGTCACCGTGCCAGCCGGTGGCGTGACGCTCTGGGCCGAGTTGGACGGCCCGGTCTCCAGCGCGCTGGCCCGGGCCGCCGAGGAGGTCGGCGTACGGCTGGCGCCCGGCCCCCGGTTCGGCCTGGACGGCACCCTGGAGCGTTTCCTGCGGCTGCCGTTCACCCTGCCCGCCGCGGACCTGGTGGAGGCCGTCGGGCGGATCGCGGCGGTCCGCTACGACCTGGACCGGACCGGCGGGCAGCGGTGGCGGGAGCCGGCCGTCATCGCCTGAGCCCGACCGACGGAGAAGCCGGTGGCCCCGCACCGGCGGGTGCGGGGCCACCTGCGACGCGTCACAGCTCGGCGAGGCTGCCGGCGTACATCTTGTCGATCTCGGCCGCGAAGTTGCTCTCCACGCCCCGCCGCTTGATCTTCAACGACGGGGTTATCTCGCCGTCCTCGATCGTCAGGTCGCGAGGCAGGATGGCCACCTTCTTGATCGTCTCCCAGCGGTTGAGCTTGGCGTTGAGCTGGGCGACGTACTCCTCGACCATCGTCCGGGCCTCCGGCGAGGCGACGATCTCGGTGTAGTCGCGGCCCTCCAGCGGGCCGCCGGCCACCCAGCCCCGGATCGCGTCCGGGTCCAGCGTGACGAGCATCGTGCAGAAGTTGCGGGCCTGACCGACGACGACCGCCTGCGAGGTGTACGGGCAGATCGCCTTGAACATTCCCTCGATGTGCGACGGCGCAATGTACTTGCCGCCCGAGGTCTTGACCAGCTCCTTCTTGCGGTCGGTGATCCGCAGGTAACCCTGCTCGTCCAGGCTGCCGATGTCACCGGTACGGAAGAAGCCGTCCTCGGTGAACGCGGCGGCGGTCTCCTCCGGGAGGTTGTGGTAGCCGCGCATCACCGGCCGACCGCGCAGCAGGACTTCCCCGTCTGTGTCGATCTTGCACTCCAGGTCGCCCATCGCCCGGCCCACCGTGCCGATCCGCAATCCCGACGGCGTGTTGACGAAGTTGCCGGCGCTGGTCTCGGTCAGTCCGTAGCCCTCGGAGATCGGCAGGTTCGCCGCGGCGAAGAAGGTCGCGATCTCCGGGCTGAGCGGAGCCGCGCCGGACACCATCACCCGCATCCGACCGCCGAGGCGGGCCTGCAGTTTGCTGAACACCAGCTTCTCGGCCAGGCCGTAGCGCAGCTTCAGCCCACCCGGCACCGGCTTGCCGGCCTGCTCCAGGGCCACCTTCTCCTTGCCGACCCGGACGCCCCAGGCGAAGATCTTCGCCTTCGCGCCGCCGGCACCCTGTGCGGTGGTCACCGCCCGGTTGTAGACCTTCTCGAACACCCGGGGGGCGCCGCACATCAGCGTCGGGCGGATCACCGGCAGCAGGTCGACCAACTTTTCCACCCGCCCGTCGACGTAGGTGGGCAGGCCGACGTGGATGGCGCCGCAGAGCAGGGTCTTGCCGAACGAGTGGGCGAGCGGCAGCCACAGGTACTGCAGGTCGCCGTCGCGTAGCAGCCCGCACTCGCTCTGCGCCACGGCCTCCCAGCACCAGCCGCCGTGCAGCAGCTCGACGCCCTTGGGGCGACCGGTGGTGCCGGAGGTGTAGATCAGGGTGGCCAGGTGGTCGGGGCCGATGCCGGCCACCAGCATGTCGATCAGCTCCGGCTCGGCGGCCAGCGCGCGGGTGCCCCGCTCCTCCAGCTCGGCGAGCGTCAGTTGCGGGATCGCGGCGGTGGGGTCGGCGGCGCCGTCGATGAGCACCACGTGGGTCAGCGCGGGCAGGTCGGCGCCGGCGATCTTCCCCGCCTGGACCGGGTTCTCCGCGAACAGCACCTTCGAACCGGAGTCGGCGATGATGTACGTCGCGTCCGCCGGCTCGGTGGTCGGGTAGACGGCGGTGGTCGCTCCGCCGGCGCACATGATGCCGAGATCGGCGACCACCCAGTCCAGTCGGGTGTTGGCGAGGATCGCGACCGGGTCCTCCTGGCCGACGCCCAGGCCGTGCAGACCGGCGGCGATCGCCTTGGCACGCGTGCCGACCTGCTCCCAGGTCAGCCAGACCGGCCCCGAGTCGTCGGGGGCCGGGGACGCGAACGCGTGCTGGTCGGGGGTGGCCGCCACGCGCTTGAGAAACATGTCCGGGATGGAGCGGTACGGGACATCGAGAGCCATCGCTGTAGCCGCCTTCGGGGGTGGTGGCGTGACGGTCGTCACGTCATGGTGGTTACCGAAGAGTATTGCCTGGCGCGGTGCGTCGGCTAGCCCCGGTGATCGCCCGGCCGTCGCACCCCGCCGATCGGTACTGTCGAATCAGGCGTACCGGGCGGCCACGACCGACCAGTCGTAGGTGGCGCGGACCCAGTTCCGCCGTGTGGCCAGCGCGTGGCGCACGGCCTCGTCCCCCCTGGCCAGCAGCGCCTGCTCGGCATCGACGAACGCGGCCAGCCCCTCGTTGAACTGGTTCGCCGCGGCCCGCAGCGCGGTCGCCTCGTCCGCGCCGCCGTCTCGGGCGAGCACCGTCACCAGGTTGTGCGCGGCCGGGTCGGCCTGGCTCTCCTTGCCGTAGGAGAAGAGGTCGTTGCACCAACAGACCAGGTCCACCGTCAGCAGGTCCAGGGCGACAAGTGCCGGCTCGGCGTGCAGGGCCGACCCGAGTGGCGGCGCCGCCGCCAGGTCGGTAAGCGTGAGGCAGGGGCGTACGCCGCCGATGTGTCGCCGCAGTTGGATGTACTCCGCCACCTCGGGCATCCGCCGCCGCTCCCGGTTGGCCGCCTCCCAGAGCAGCGCCAGCAGGTACTCCCGCAACTGGCTGACGAACCGCAACAGCAGTGCCGGGCGGTCGTGCAGCCGGGTCCGGCGGCACAGGTCGTGCAGCGCGTCACCGAGCGGCCCGACGGCGGGCGGTACGACGTCCGGGTCCCCGCAGCGGTCCAGCACGTCGATCAGGGTGCTGATCGCGGGCCCCAGCCGGGCCGGGTCGGCGCCGAGGCCGTCCTCGTCGCAGGCGTCGTCCATGACGAAGAGCCAGCTGATCAGGTCGGTGAGCAGTCGCAGCCCGTCCACCGATCCGTACGGGCAGGCGCGACCGGCCAGGCCGGCGGCGTCGGCCCGTTGCAGCCGGTGGACGCGATGGCTGGAATCGACCAGCCCGAACGCACGCGCCCACTCGACGCTCTCGCTCGCCGCCTGCTCCGTGGCCCCGTGGTGGTCGGCGCGAAACGGGGGCTCCCGCAGCGCCGAAATCGCAAAATTCCGCACAGTGCGCCCCCACTTCGTGCCGCTCGGCGCGGAGCGGCGCGGTGAAGCGTACGGGAGGAGAAATCAGCGTCTTTCGCTGGGTGTGGGGAATGCCACACCTCTGCTGTGACCGAATAAGCTCAGGGAGTCACATGCCCAGCCTGGCGGCACGCAGTCGACGCGCTACCTCCGTCGTCCCGTCCAGTTGGACCTTCGCCACCCGCTGCCGGCCGGAGAGGAACAGGACCAGTTCGGCGGGGGCGCCGACCAGCCGCAGCGGTTCGCCACCACGACCCACGGAGATCTCGCCGTGACCGGGTGCCTGCACGTAGAGGTCCGCCGGGAAGCGCCGCAGGGCCAGTCGGGCCAGCGGTGCGGCCCGCTTCCACAGGGCGCTCTGCAGGCCGGCGGGCAGGTCGCGTCGTTGCCACCCGGCAGCGGCCCGCCGCACGTCCTCGTGGTGGATGAAGAACTCCATGGTGTTGGCCAGTTCGTCGGTCAGGGGATTGCTGACCGGGCTCCACACCGGCGGCCGTCGCACCTGCGCCACCAGCTCCGGGTAGGGCCGCGCGGCGAGTCGACGACGGACCCGTTCGGCGTGGCCGCGCAGCGGCGGCAGCACGATCCCACCGGCCGCGTCCGGGCGGCGTTCCCGCAGCACCAGGTGGGCGGCGAGGTCACGGGTCGCCCACCCCTCGTTGATCGTCGGGGCGTCCGGCCCGAGGGCCAGCAGGAGATCGGCCAGCGCCTCGCGCTCGGCTCGGGCGTACCGCGGCATGGCCCGATGGTAGGCCCGGTGGCCCGCCGCCGCGCGCGGGCGGATGCCGGCCCGGCGCCCGCCGCTCGTCGCCGTCCGATACGTGATGGTCGACATATCCCGACCGGGTCGGCGCTGCAGGCCCGAACCGGTAAGGATGAGGGAGATAATTGCGGCTTACGGCGGGGGAGAGCGTGGCGAGCAAGACAAGTCGGGACGTGCTCAGCCGAGGGCTGGGAGTCCTGCGGCAGGCGATCCGCGAGCAGCCCCGGATCTTCACGATCGCGGTCGTCGGCAGCGTGCTGTTCGGCGGGATGATCATCGTCAGCGCCCGGGTCGTCGGGACGGTCATCGGCGAGGTGGCGCTGCCGGCCATCGAGCGCGGCGAGGTGGGTGCCGGCACCCTGGCCCTGGCGGCGGCCGCGTTGTTCGGGATCAGCGTGCTGCGGGTGGCGGGCATCTTCGGGCGGCGGCTCGGCGCCGGCTACATGCAGTACCGCCTCCAGGCCTCCTACCGTCGCCGGGTCACCCGCCGCTACCTGGAGCTGCCGCTGTCCTGGCACCACCGCAACTCGACCGGCACCCTGCTGTCCAACGCCAACTCCGACGTGGAGGCGGCCTGGTATCCGATCGCGCCGCTGCCCTTCGCCGTCGGCACGTTGGTGATGCTGGTCGGCGCGATCGTGTCGCTCTTCGCCACCGACTGGGCGCTCGCTCTCGTCGGCCTCGCGGTCTTCCCCGCGCTGTTCGCGCTCAACGTCGTCTACTCCCGCCGGATGGCACCCCGGCAGGCCCGGGCGCAGCGGCTGCGCGCCGAGGTCAGCGGCATCGCCCACGAGAGCTTCGACGGTGCCCTGGTGGTCAAGACGATGGGCCGCGAGGCCCAGGAGACCGCCCGGTTCGCGGGCCGCGCCGGTGAGCTGCGCGACTCGCTGATCGCCGTCGGTCGGCTGCGCGGCGTCTTCGACCCGCTGCTGGAGACGCTGCCCAGCCTCGGCACCCTCGCCGTGCTGGTGGTCGGGGCGTTCCGGCTGCGCCAGGGCGCCATCAGCGTGACCGAGTTGGTCAGCGTGGCGTTCCTCTTCACCGTGCTGGCCTTTCCGGTCCGGGCCATCGGGTGGGTCCTGGCGGAGTTGCCGCGCAGCGTCGCCGGCTGGGACCGGGTCCGCCGGGTGCTCGACGCCACCGGCGAGATGCCGTACGGGCAGCGCGTGCTCGACCCGGCCAACTCCGGCCCGGCCACCCTCACCTTCAGCGACGTGCACTTCTCCTACCCGCCGGCCGAGGCGCACCAGACCGGCGCGCAGGTCCTCGGCGAGGTCGGCTTCACCGTGCCGGCGGGCCGCACGGTGGCCCTGGTCGGGCCGACCGGCGCCGGCAAGTCGACAATCGCCTCGCTGGCGGTACGCCTCGTCGACCCGGACTCCGGCACCGTCGCCCTGGACGGGGTGGACGTGCGCGAGCTGACCGCCGCCTCGCTGGCCGGCACGGTGGCACTCGTCGCCCAGGTGCCGTTCGTCTTCGACGACACGGTCCGCGCGAACATCGCCCTGGACCGGTCGGGCATCGACGACGAGGCGGTGTGGGCGGCGCTGCGGCTGGCCGAGGCGGACGGGTTCGTCGCCGCGCTGCCCGACGGTCTGGACACCATGGTCGGCGAGCGGGGCACCTCGCTCTCCGGTGGGCAGCGCCAGCGGCTCACCCTGGCCCGCGCGCTGGCCGGCCGGCCGCGCCTGCTGGTGCTCGACGACGCGACGAGCGCGGTCGACCCCCGGGTTGAGGCGGCCATCCTGGCCGGGCTGCGCCCGTCGACGGCCCAGCCGGGGGCGCCGGCCGCGTCGATCCTGGTGGTGGCGTACCGCCGGGCCACCATCGCGCTCGCCGACGAGGTCATCTACGTGGAGCAGGGCCGGGTGATCGCCCGGGGCACGCACAGCGAGTTGTTGGCCACCGTGCCCGGCTACGTCGACCTGGTCACCGCCTACGAGCAGGCGGAGGCCGAGCGGGCGCAGGAGAGCGCGTACGGCGACGAGGTCGCGCCGCTGCCCTCGGGCCTGGAAATCGAGGTGGACCGGTGAGGAAGGCGGGACCGGTGAGCGCGAGGAGCGCGGCGAGGCGAAGCCCCGCGGTAGCGGGCGAGAGGCGGGATCCGGTGACGACGACGGCGGACGGGGACAAGCGGGAGGAGACGACCTGGCAGACCCTGCGCCGGGGTCTGGCGCTGTCGCCGGAGCTGCGGACCGGCCTGGCCGGCACCCTGGCCCTGGCGTTGGTCTACATGGTCGGTCGGGTGGCCGTGCCGGTGGCCGTGCAGCAGGGCATCGACCGCGGCCTCGTCGGCGGTCTGAACCTCGACGTGGTCTGGACGGTGGTGGCGGTCACCGCCGCGATCCTGGCGATCACGACGGTCTGCGGTTACCTGATGATGCGCCGGCTCTTCACGGTCAGCGAGACGGCCCTGGCCAACGTACGGACCCGGGCGTTCCGGCACGTGCACGACCTGTCGATGCTGCACCAGCAGTCCGAGCGGCGGGGCTCGCTGGTCTCGCGGGTCACCAGCGACGTCGACCAGATCACCCAGTTCCTCCAGTGGGGCGGGGTGATCCTGCTGGTCAACCTCGGTCAGCTGGTGGTCACCACCGCCGTCATGCTCGCGTACTCCTGGCAGTTGACCCTCGTGGTGTTGGCCGCGTTCCTGCCGGCGGTGTTCGTCATCCGGCAGTTGCAACGCCGGCTGGGCTCGGCGTACGCGACGGTGCGCCAGCGCACCGGCACGCTGCTCGGCACGATCGGCGAGAGCGTGGTGGGCGCGCCGGTGATCCGGGCGTACGGGATCGCGGGGCGCACCGAGCGGCGGTTGGACGAGGCGATCGACGCGCAGCGTCTGGCGCAGCAGCGGGCGATCCGGATCAGCATCGTGGGCAGCTCGGTCGGCGAGTTGGCCGCCGGGCTGGCGCTGGCCGGTGTGGTGGTGCTCGGCGTGACGCTGGGCGTGGACGGCACGTTGTCGATCGGCCAGCTGACCGCGTTCCTCTTCCTGGTGACGCTCTTCATCCAGCCGGTGCAGATCGCCACCGAGGTGCTCAACGAGGCGCAGAACGCGATCGCCGGTTGGCGTCGGGTGCTGGATGTGCTGGACGTCGCCCCGGACGTGGCCGATCCGGGGGAGCAGGGGCGCAAGTTGCCGGCCGGGCCGCTGGACATCCGGTTCGCCGGTGTGCGGTTCGCCTATCCGGGTGGTCCGCCGGTGTTGCACGACATCGACCTGGAGATCGCGGCGAAGAGCCGGGTGGCGGTGGTCGGTGAGACGGGCAGCGGCAAGACCACCTTCGCCAAGTTGCTGACCCGTCTGATGGACCCGTCGGCCGGGGCGGTGCTGCTGTCCGGGGTGCCGCTGTCCGAGGTGCGCTTCGACTCGCTGCGCTCCCGGGTGGTGATGGTGCCGCAGGACGGGTTCCTCTTCGACGCGACGGTGGGGGACAACGTCCGGTTCGCCCGGCCGGAGCTGACCGACGAGGAGCTGACCGTGGCCTTCACCGAGTTGGGCCTGTCGGACTGGTTGGAGGGTCTGCCGGCGGGTCTGGACACGCCGGTCGGGGAGCGCGGCGAGGCGCTCAGCGTCGGTGAGCGGCAGTTGGTCGCCCTGGCCCGCGCGTACGTGGCCGATCCCGATCTGCTGGTGCTGGACGAGGCGACGAGCGCGGTGGACCCGGCGACCGAGGTGCGCCTGCAACGCACCCTGGACGCGGTCACCAGGGGGCGGACCACCCTCGCGATCGCGCACCGGCTCTCCACGGCGCAGGCCGCCGACGAGGTGATCGTGGTGGACCGGGGTCGGGTGGTGCAGCGCGGCCCGCACGACGAGTTGGTCCGTGACGCCGACTCGGTCTATGGCCTGCTCTACGCCTCCTGGCTGGAGCAGACCCGCTGACGAGGTTTGCGGGGGCGGTGGACGCCGACGGTCGAGTGCTCTAGGCTCCGACTTAGGTAAGCCTACCCTTCGAAGGAGGTCGCGCCCATGCGGCCCAACCCCGCCGAGATCGTCCGTACCCTCGTCGCCGGTCGCCTGCCCGGCCTCGTCCATCTCGCGCACCGGCCGAGCCCGCACCACGCCCGGCACGTGACCGACCCGGACGGCCGGGTGCTGCTGCTGGTGCCGGTGGCCAGCCACCTGGCCGCCGCACTACAGCCGGTCGCCGGGACCAGCGACATCGCGGTGGTGCTCGACGTGCTCGACCTGCCACCCGCGGCCGGCGCGCCCGGCCTGGGCCGGGCCTGGGTCTCCGGCTGGGCGGCCGAGCTGCACGGCGACGAGGCCCGCCAGGCGGCGCTCGACTTCGCGGCGGTGGAGCCGACCGGAGACCTGCTCGACCTGGGCACCCGGTTCCGGCTGTTCCGCTTCGAGGTGATCGAGGTCCGCTGGGAGCGGGCCGGCGTCGTGCACCGGGTCGACCCGGGGGAGTACGCGGAGGCAGAACCGGACCCGGTGCACCCGATCGAGGCGCGCCTACTCGCCGACCTCGCCGAGCGTGGCGGTGCCCAGGTGACCGAATACCTGCGCCGGCAGCTCGGCCTGACCGACCAGAGCACCGACGGGCCACCCCGGGTGGTACGCATCGACCGCTACGGCCTGGTGGTCGCCCTCGACCGACCCGGCGCCCGCCGCCGGATCCGGTTGGCGTTCCCCAGCCCGGTGGCCGACCCGGCCGACCTGCCACGCCTGCTGCCCCCGCTACGCCTCCCGGCCAACACCCACCCCCCGCGCTGACCCCGCCCCGCGCGCCCGCGCGGGGCGCCGGGTCAGCTTGGCAGGGGGCCGGTGAGGTAGCGCTGGATCGTGGGGCCGATCGCGGCCACCAGGGTTTCCGGGTCCGCCGAGGCGACCGGCTCAAGGCGCACCACGTGCCGCATCATGGCCAGGCCGATCATCTGGGTGGCCACCAGGGAGCCGCGCAGCGGTAGCTCGGCCGGATCGACGTCGAGGTGTTCCAACACCCGGCGCAGCACCTGGGTGGTGACGAACTCGCGCAGCAGTCGGGCGGTCCACTCGTTGCTCACCGCGGAGCGCAGCAGTGCCTGCGCGGCGCCGCCGGTCGGGGAGTCCCAGACGCCGAGGAAGATGCGCACCATCCGCTCACCAGCGCCGTCCCGGTCGCCGGTGAGCACCTTCGGCACCAGCTGACCGGGGTCGAACGGAAAGTCCATCGCGGCCCGGAAGAGCTGGTCCTTGCTGCCGAAGTAGTGGTGCACCAGCGCCGGGTCGACCTCCGCCGCGCCGGCGATGGCGCGGATCGAGGCGGCGTCGAAGCCGCGTTCGGCGAACGCCGTCCGCGCCGCGTCGAGAATCGCCTCCCGGGTGCCCGAATTGCCGGGCCGCCGGCCGGTTCGCCGCGTCATCGCCGCCCCTCGTTCGTCCACCTGGCCCGCCGTGGGCCGGTCATCCCCGCAGCGCCGCCGCTGCGCCCCGCGTGCGCCAACCGCTGCGCCGCGCGTGCGGGCGCAGCCCCCGCCGGTGCCAATCGCAGCGCGTCAACCGCCACGCCGGAGCGGGGCTGTCACCCGCTGCGCCGACGCAGGGTTGCGGCCGCGAGCACCAGCGCCAGCACCACCGCGCCGAGCACCACCGCCACGTCCCGCCACATTGTGCCGGTCGGTTCGGCGTGGGCGCCGACCTCCTGCAACGCCTCGATGGCGTACGACAGGGGGAAGGCGTCACTGAGCGCCTGGAGCCAACCGGCCATCTCGTCGCGGGCCACGAACAGCCCGCAGAGCAGCAGTTGGGGGACCACCACGACTGGCAGGAACTGTACTGCCTGGAACTCGGTGCGGGCGAAGGCGCTGCACAGCAGCCCGAGGGCGACGCCGAGCACGGCGTCGACGACCGCGATCCCGATCACCAGCCCGATGCTGCCGGCGGTGTCCAGATCGAAGATCCAGTACGCCACACCGGCGGCGACCGTGGCCTGCACGGCGGCGGCCAGGCCGAATGCGATGCCGTACCCGAAGAGCAGGTCGAGCTTGCCCAGTGGCGTGGTGAGCAGGCGCTCCAGGGTGCCGGAGGTGCGCTCCCGGAGCATCGCGATGCTGGTCACCAGGAACATGATCACGAAGGGGAAGATGCCCAGCAGCACCAGCGCGACCCGGTCGAACGTCCTGGGTTGCCCGGGTGGGGTCGGCTGGTCGGCGTACATGAAGTAGATGAGGGTGAGCAGGGCGGCCGGCACCACCACGAGCAGCGCGATGGTGCGCCGATCGTGTCGGAGTTGGCGCAGGATGCGGCCGGTGGTGGCCGCCAGGATCCGGGCGTTCACGAGGCCTCCTGCCCGCTGCGGGCCGGCTCGGCGGCCCGGATGAGGCGCAGGAACGCCTCGTCGAGGTCGTCCACCCCGGCGGCGGCGCGGACGGCGGCCGGGCTGTCGTCGGCGATCAGCCGCCCCTGGCGGATCAGCAGCAACCTGTCGCAGCGGGCCGCCTCGTCCATGACGTGACTGGACACCAGCAGGGTGGTGCCCGCGGCGGCCATCGCGTGGAACCGGGCCCACAGGTCGGCCCGCAGCACCGGATCCTGGCCGACGGTCGGCTCGTCGAGGATGACCAGCTCCGGCTCCCCGACCAGGGCGCAGGCCAGCGAGGCCCGGCTGCGTTGACCGCCGGAGAGGGTGGCGACCAGTTGGCCGGCCGCCTCGGTCAGACCGACATCGCCGATCGCCCGGTCGGCCTCGGCCCGCCCTCGCCCGTAGAGCGCCGCGAAGTAGCGGGCGTTTTCCCGGACGGTCAGGTCGGCGTAGACGCTCGGCGCCTGGGTCAGGTAGCCCACCTGGTGCCGCAGCGCCGGGGTGCCCGCCGGATGACCAAGCACGGTGACCGTCCCGCCGCTGACCACCTGCACCCCGACCACGGCACGCATGAACGTGGTCTTGCCGCTGCCGCTGGGGCCGAGCAGCCCCGTCACGGCACCGCGCGGGATGCGGCAGCTGATGCGGTCCAGCACCCGCCGCCCACCCCGGTCCACGACCAGGTCGCGAACGGCTATCGCGTCGTCCATCACACACCTCCGAAGAAACTCATCACCTGTTGAACTCAACGCTAGATGAAATCCTGCTCCCGGTGCAACGGCCGAACCGGCCGACGGTTGCCGGCCCTGCGCCGAGCGCGAGAACGGGCAGTAGGCTTCGGACCGGACACAGAGTCCGCCAACGGGCATTGCGCGCCGATGGGGCGTACGGCACGATGGCGCCGTGGGTCACGCTCCGTTACCGAATAGCGGTTTTCTTGAGGACTGGGCCGCACGGTTGCGGCAGACCGTCGAGCGGCCGGTCGTCGGCATCCTGCTGCGCGGCAGCCACGCCCGCCGCGCCGCCACCGCGCACAGTGACGTCGACCTCGACGTGTTGGTCGGCGGCGCGCCGTACGCCGAGCGACGGGCGTACCTGGCCGAAACCGCAGGCCGGGTCACCCACGTCTCGGTGGCCGCCCGCGACGTCCGCTCCTGGGTGCACCGGCTCGGCGAACCGGCCGACTGGGCGTTCGGGCTGCCGGTCACCGCGCCGGCGCGGCTGCTCTGGGCCGACCCGCACTGGCGGCCCCGGATCGACCTGCCGGTGCTCTGCCAACCCGCCGAGCCACCCCGACTCGAAGAGCTGATCGCCACGCTGGGTAAGGCGGCAGCCGCCCGAGCGGCCCACGACCGCCTCGGGGTCCGGCTCGCCGTCGCCGACCTGGCCCGCCTCTGCCCATCGGTGCTGCGCCCGGCCAATCCGTCGGTGCGGGTCCACTCCCGACGGGCGGCCTTCGCGGCGGCCCTGGACCTGCCGGTGGCCCCACCCGGTTACCGGGCGGACATGCTGCTCTGCCTCGGGTTGCGCCCGGGCACGACCGGCCAGCTCTGGGCCGCCGCCGTACGGCTGGTCGCCGGCACCCTGCCGTTGATCCGGCCGTACGCCGAGGAGATCGCCGAGGTGGCCGGCGCGGACCTGGCCGCCGCCCTGGTCGACGGTCGGCTGGAGCGGTACGTGGCCCAACTGGCCCGGCCCGACGGGCCCGCGCCGCAGCACCGCCGGGAGCGGGCGCCGGTACCCGCGCCCCGTACGGGACACTTGGTCACTGTGTCCGTACCTGACGCGCCGGCGACCGGCGTCCCCAGCGATCCGAGCGACCCGGTGACAGCCGCACCGGCTCGCCCGTCCCGACTCGACGCGGCCATCGCGGCCCGGCTGCGTCGCACCGCCGACGGTCTGGTCTGCGCGGTGGTCCGCGCGCACGACTCCGGCGAGGTGCTGATGGTCGCCTGGATGGACGACGAGGCGCTGCACCGCACCCTCACCACCGGCCGGGCCACCTACTGGTCGCGCAGTCGACGAGAATACTGGGTCAAGGGGGCCACCTCCGGGCACCACCAGTACGTCCGCTCGGTCGCCCTGGACTGCGACGGGGACGCCCTGCTGGTCAGCGTGGACCAGGTCGGTGCCGCCTGCCACACCGGGCACCGGACCTGCTTCTTCACCGAGTTGCCCGTCACCGCCCCGGAGGCACGGTGAGCGCTCGCAGCACGGTGCGGCGGAGCCCCGAAGTCGCGAACGAAAGGCAGCCCCAGCCATGACCGACGGCACCGTCAGCCCCGACCTGTCCACCTTCGGCGAGCTGGCCGCCGACTGGCGGGTGGTGCCGGTCACCCGACGGCTTTTGGCCGATGCGGAGACCCCGGTCGGGGTCTACCGGAAGTTGGCCGGTGGGCCGGGCACCTTCCTGCTCGAATCGGCCGAGCAGGGCGTCGGCTCGGCCGGCCTGGCCTGGTCGCGATACTCGTTCATCGGCGTTCGCAGCAGCGCGACCCTTGTCGAACGCGACGGCGTGGCGACCTGGCTCGGCCAGCCGCCGGCGGGGTTGCCCACCGAGGGTGACCCGGTGCGGGTGCTGCGGGAGACGGTGGCGGCGCTCGCCGGCCCGGTGGGGGACCCGTCCGACGACCTGCCGCCGCTGACCGGGGGCATGGTCGGCTACCTCGGCTACGACCTGGTCCGCCGCTTCGAGCGGCTGCCCGACCTGACCGAGGACGACCTCGGCGTGCCGGAGTTGGGCATGATGCTCGCCACCGACCTGGTGGTGCTCGACCACTACGACGGCTCGGCGATCCTGGTCGCCAACGCGGTGCTGCCGCCGTTGGACGCCCCGGACCGCGCCCCGCAGGTCACCGCCGCGTACCACCACGCGGTGGGCCGACTGGACGCGATGACCACGGCGCTGTCCCGGCCCATCCCGCCGATGATCTCCACCGTCGAGCGTCCGCCGGCCGGGGAGGTGCTCTGCCGTACGCCCGACGGCGGCTACCCGAAGGCGGTGGAGGCCGCCAAGGAGGCGATCCGGGCCGGGGAGTGCTTCCAGATCGTGCTCTCCCAGCGCTTCGAACGGTCGACGCACGCCGACCCGCTGGACGTCTACCGGGTGCTGCGCACCAGCAACCCCAGCCCGTACATGTACCTGCTGCGCTTCGACGGGTTCGACATCGTCGGCTCGTCCCCGGAGGCGCACCTGAAGGTCACCGGCGGCGCGGACGGGCGGCGTCGGGCGTTGCTGCACCCGATCGCCGGCACCCGGCCGCGTGGCGGCACCCCCGCCGCCGACGCCGTGCTCGCCGCGGAGCTGCTCGCCGACCCGAAGGAACGCGCCGAGCACGTGATGCTTGTCGACCTCGGCCGCAACGACCTGGGCCGGGTGTGTCAGCCCGGCAGCGTGGAGGTGCCCGAGTTCGCCACCATCGAGCGGTACAGCCACGTCATGCACATCGTCTCCACCGTCACCGGCACGTTGCGCGACGACCAGAGCGCGTTCGACGCGCTCGCCGCGACCTTCCCGGCCGGCACCCTCTCCGGTGCGCCGAAGGTGCGCGCCATGGAGATCATCGAGGAGTTGGAGCCGGTGCGCCGCGGCCTCTACGGCGGCACGGTGGGCTACTTCGGCTTCGGCGGCGACCTGGACATGGCGATCGCCATCCGGACCGCGCTCATCCGCGACGGCCGCGCCTACGTGCAGGCCGGGGCCGGGGTGGTGGCCGACTCGGACCCGGCCGCCGAGGACCAGGAGACGCGGAACAAGGCCGCCGCGGTGCTGGCGGCGATCGCGGCCGCCGAGACATTGCGGCCCGCCCGGTGAGCGCGAGGAGTTCAGCGCAGCGGGGCCCCGCAGTCGCGAGCGGAAGGCTGGCACGGGTGAGCGCGAGGAGTGCGGCGCAGCGGGGCCCCGCGGGCGCGAGCGGAAGGCTGGCACGGGTGAGCGCGAGGAGTGCAGCGCAGCGGGGCCCCGCGGGCGCGAGCGAGAGGCTGGTCTGGTGAGTGCCGGCGAGCGGTCCGCCGGGGGCCGGCGCGAGTTGACGTACGCCGTGTTGCTCTGTCTGGTCGGCGCGGGCCTGGCGCTGTGGGCCGCGACGCGGATCTGGTCGGTGGAGCTGACCGCACGTCCGGCGCCGCTGCCGCCGGTACGGGAGACCCACAGCGGTGCCGGGCTGTTGCCCTGGTTGCCGGCGTTGGCCCTGGTGACGGTGGCCGGCGGTGGTGCGGTGCTGGCTACCCGGGGCCGGCTGCGGCGGGTGCTCGGCGCGCTGCTCGGTGTGCTCGCCCTGGCCGTGGCGGCCGGCGGTGGGTACGGGCTGGTTGTCGACGTCGAGGGCTCGGTGAGCCGGCAGTGGCCGGCGCTCTGCCTGCTCGGTGGTCTGCTGGCCGCCGTGGGCGGTTTCTGGACGGCGTCGCGCGGTGGCGGCTGGCCGGCGATGGGTGCCCGGTACGAGCGGCCGGCCCGGACCGCTCGGGAGGCCGCGTCCGCGCCGGCTGGCGCATCGGAGCCGTCCGCCCCGATGGCCGGGCGGCGGACCACCGAGGCGTGGGATGCGCTGGACCGGGGTGAGGACCCGACGGCCGACTGACGCGTCGGCTCGTACCGCCGGCGGGGTTGTCAGCCGACTGGCTGACGGTCCCGCTGCGGGCGGTGACTGGCGGCGCGGGCGGCGGTCAGCTCGGCCACCATGCGGTTCAGTGCGGCTCGCTGTTCGGCGCGGGCCCGGTCGGCGCAGACCGCCTCCCAGGCGTTGCCCCGCGCGGTGCGCATCCGTCCCTCGCCCACCACGGCCCGCTCCAGGGTGTGCACCACCCCGACGGCGAGCGACGCCACAGTCCGCGAGATGGTCGTCAGGCCGATGGTCGCTTGCGGCTCGGACATGCTCATGGTCACCTCGCACGAGGGGTTGCGACGGTCGGGGCAGGCGCGCCATCGAGTCTGCCCGAGGACGATGCTGGCCGGCTGACGTTTCGCCGTCGTGACCGCCCGGTCAACTGTCCCGCCCCGGTCGTGACCAGGGCCCGTCCGTTCGGCCTTGACCTTGCTCACAACATCGATCAACGCCGTTGTCGTCGAGCGCCGGTCGGCAACTGGTGGCATGATCGATGCAACGGCACGGTCTGACCGCGGCCGCCAGGCTCCATACCGCGTGGCGATTGTCGATACGGGAGGTGGCGCTGCGTGACACACCCTTCACGGCAAGTCGGCCATTATGCCGCAGCCCTTTTCGTGAGCAGCGCCATACCCCCGGCATTCGGCGTCGGTCGGCTGCCCCTAGCATCGGCCCATGACGCCCGGAGAGGGGAGTCCGTTGGTGACTGCTGAGCATGCGCACGCGGAGGGGGACGAGGCCGGTCAGGCAGCGTCCGTAAGCGTGCTCGACGAGATTCTGGCTGGCGTGCGTGAGGACGTCGCCCGACGCCAGGAGCAGGTTCCGCTGGAGCGGATCCGTGAACTGGCCGCGGCGGCACCGCCGCCACTGGACGCGTACGCGGCGCTGCGTAAGCCCGGCGTGGCAGTGATCGCCGAGGTGAAGCGCTCGTCGCCGTCCAAGGGGCGGCTGGCCGAGATCGCCGATCCGGCCGATCTGGCGGTCGACTACGCGGCCGGTGGGGCGCGGGCGATCAGCGTGCTGACCGAGGGGCGCTGGTTCGGCGGTTCGCTTGACGACCTGGCGGCCGTCCGCGCCGCGGTGAGCGTGCCGGTGTTGCGCAAGGACTTCGTGGTCTCCAGCTACCAGGTGCACGAGGCACGCGCGCACGGTGCCGACCTGGTCCTGCTGATCGTCGCCGCGCTTGAGCAGAACGTGCTGATGGGTCTGCTGGAGCGGATCGAGTCGCTGGGCATGACCGCGCTGGTCGAGGTGCACGACGAGGAAGAGGCCGACCGCGCTCTGGAGGCGGGCGCGCAGGTGATCGGGGTCAACGCCCGTGACCTGCGTACCCTGGAGGTCGACAGGTCCGTTTTCGAGCGGATCGCGCCCGGCCTGCCCAGCAGTGTTGTCAAGATCGCCGAATCCGGCGTTCGTGGCCCGCACGACCTGATCCGGTACGCCTCCGCGGGCGCCGACGCGGTCCTCGTGGGCGAGGGCCTGGTCACGCAGAAGAGCCCCCGCGAGGCGGTCGCCGAGCTCGTCAACGCGGGCAACCATCCGGCGACGCCCCGGCCGGTGCGCTGACCCCGCACCGGAGCGCCGCCCCACCGAGAGGATTTCCGATGAGCGCCGACGCGCTGGCCCCGCAGGCCGGCCCGCAGCCCGACTCCGCCGGCCACTTCGGCCGCTTCGGCGGTCGGTTCGTTCCCGAGGCACTGGTGGCCGCGCTGGACGAGCTCGACGGGGCGTGGCGTACGGCGATGACTGACGAGTCCTTCCGGGCCGAGTTCGACGCGCTGCTGCGCGACTACGCGGGCACGCCGTCGCTGCTCTACGAGGCCCGGCGGTTCTCCGCGAAGATCGGTGCGCGGGTGCTGCTCAAGCGCGAGGACCTCAACCACACCGGCGCGCACAAGGTGCGCAACGTGCTCGGCCAGGCGCTGCTCACCAAGCGGATGGGCAAGACCCGGGTGATCGCCGAGACCGGTGCCGGCCAGCACGGCGTGGCCACCGCGACCGCCGCCGCCCTGTTCGACCTGGAGTGCGTGGTCTACATGGGCCAGGTCGACACCGAGCGGCAGGCGCTCAACGTGGCCCGGATGCGGATGCTCGGTGCCACTGTCGTTCCGGTCACCAACGGCTCGCGCACCCTCAAGGACGCGATGAACGAGGCGATGCGCGACTGGGTGGCCAACGTCGACGAGACGCACTACCTGATCGGCACCGCCGCCGGTCCGCACCCGTTCCCGGCGATGGTCCGCGACTTCGTCCGGGGCATCGGTGACGAGGCCCGCCAGCAGTGCCTCGACCTCACCGGCGCACTGCCGGACGCGGTCACCGCCTGCGTCGGCGGTGGCTCCAACGCGTTGGGCGTCTTCCACGCGTTCGTCGGTGACGAGACCGTGCGGCTGTACGGCTTCGAGGCCGGCGGCGACGGGGTGGCCACCGGTCGGCACGCGGCGAGCATCACCGGCGGGTCCGCCGGCGTGCTGCACGGCACCCGCACCTACGTGCTGCAGGACGCCGACGGGCAGACGCTGGAGTCGCACTCGATCTCCGCCGGCCTGGACTACCCGGGCGTCGGGCCCGAGCACGCCTGGCTGCACGACACCGGCCGGGCGAGCTACCTGCCGGTCACCGACGACGAGGCGATGGCCGCGTTCGAGCTGCTCTGCCGCACCGAGGGGATCATCCCGGCGATCGAGAGCGCCCACGCGCTGGCCGGCACCGTCGCGCTGGCCCCGAAGCTCGCCGCCGAGCTGGGCCGGGAGCCGACCATCGTGGTCAACCTGTCCGGGCGGGGCGACAAGGACGTGCACACCGCCGGCGACTACTTCGGCATTCTCGACAAGGAGCGGTGAGATGAGCCGGATCGGGGTGGCCTTCGACAAGGCCCGCGCCGACGGGCGGGCACTGCTGGTCGGCTGCATGCCGGCCGGGTTCCCGACCGTCGAGGGCAGCATCGCCGCGATGACCGCCATGGTCGAGGCCGGCGTCGACGTCATCGAGGTGGAGATCCCCTACTCCGACCCGGTGATGGACGGGCCGGTGATCCAGAAGGCCAGTGACATCGCGCTGGCCGGCGGCGTCCGCACCGCGGACACTCTGCGCATCATCGAGGCCGTGGCGGCCACCGGCGCTCCGGTGGTCACCATGACCTACTGGAACCCGGTCGAGCGGTACGGCGTGGACGTGTTCGCCCGTGACCTCGCCGCCGCCGGTGGCACCGGTCTGATCACCCCCGACCTCATTCCCGACGAGGCGGCCGAGTGGCTGGCCGCCTCGGACGCACACGGGCTGGACCGCACGTTCCTGGTGTCGCCGTCGTCCACCGACGCACGGCTGGCGATGACCGTGCAGCACTGCCGTGGCTTCGTCTACGCGACCGCGGTCATGGGTGTGACGGGCGCCCGGACACGTACCTCCGATGCCGCTCCGACGCTTGTCTCCCGCGTGCGGGAGGTCACCGACCTGCCCGTGGGCGTCGGCCTGGGCGTGGGCACCGGTGCGCAGGCCGCCACCGTCGCCGGGTACGCCGACGGGGTGATCGTCGGCAGCGCGCTGATCCGCTGCCTGCTCGACGCGCCCACCGAGGCCGACGGGCTGGCCGCCCTGCGCACCCTCAGCGCCGAGCTGGCCGAGGGCGTCCACAACCCCACCCGCTGAGCTGCCGCTCCGCTGTTCGGGCGGCGCCCGCCAGGCGCGCCCAGCACGGGAGCGGTCTCGGGCCGGTGCTCCGTCAGGGTAGGCGGGACGGGCCCGTGTACGCCTCGCCACGCTGCTCCGGCGGCTGGCCAGCGCCCGGTCGCCCGTCCTGGTCAGTCGGCTGGCCTGCCCCGGTGGGCTGGTCCGTTACCGCCGGCTGGCCTGCCCCGGTGGGCTGGTTCCTCCCCACCGGCTGGCCCTCCCCGGTGGGGTGGGGCGCGACCGGCGCCGCGAGGTCGAGGGTGTCGGGCGTCCGGAGGACGCGCCGGAGCGTGCCGGAGCGGCCGGCGATCGCGTCGCCGACCGCGGCCCGGGTGAGTGGGGTGGCCGCCTCGGGCAGCGCGGCGGGTGTGTGCCAGGACAGGCGGCAACCCGGCAGTGGGTCGGCGGTCGGTCGAACATCGACCGCGCGGGCTCGAAACACGTGCACGAGGACGTCCGGCAGCGGCCCGGCGCGTCCGGCCGGGGTTTGCCTCGGCGGACCGGTCAGGTGGTAGAGGCCCACCAGGTCGACAAGCTCGATCTCCCAGCCGGTCTCCGCGCGGATGTCCCGCAGGGCCGCCTGCGTCGGGCTCTCGGCCGGGCGCAGCCGTCCACCGGGTAGTGCGTGGCGGCGCTCACCCCGGCCCTGCCGGCAGAGCAGCACCCGGCCGGTGTCGTCGGTGACGACCGCGGCGACCGCCCAGGTGAGCGCGCTCATGGACAAAGAGCGTACGGCGGTGCAAACCAGAAGTCACCGAAATGCGCGCCCCAGCGGCCCGGGGTGCCGCTACGGGGGTGTGCAGCGGTAGCGTGTGCACCCGTGACCCTCGCCTCGCTGGCCCCCCAGGCGGCCCTGCCCAGTCCCAGCACCGCGGTCTGGCAACTCGGGCCGGTGCCGATCCGGGCGTACGCGCTCTGCATCATCGCCGGCATCGTGCTGGCCTGCTGGGTGACGGAGCGCCGGCTGCGGCAGCGCGGCGTCGCGCCCGGCGCGGTGCTCGACATCGCCGTCTGGGCGGTGCCGACGGGCATCATCGGTGCCCGGATCTACCACGTCGTCACCTCACCGGAGAAATACTTCGGCGCCGGTGGTGACCCGATGAAGGCGTTCGCCATCTGGGAGGGTGGTCTCGGCATCTGGGGCGCCGTCGCCGGTGGCGCGGTCGGTGTGTACATTGCCGCCCGGCAGCTCGGCATCCCGTTCGGGGTGGTGGCCGACGCGGTGGCACCCGGGCTGGCGCTGGCCCAGGCGGTCGGCCGGGTCGGCAACTGGTTCAACAACGAGCTGTTCGGTGGCCGCACCACCCTCCCGTGGGGCCTCGAGATCCACCGGATGGATCCGGACAACCCGGGGCACGCGCTGCGTGACGACGCCGGGCAGCCGATCCTCGAACCGGGTCTCTACCAGCCGACGTTCCTCTACGAGGCGCTGTGGAACCTCGGCGTCGTCGCCCTGGTCCTCGTCCTCGACCGCCGGTTGAAGCTGGGCCGCGGCCGGGCGTTCGCGCTCTACGTGATGGGCTACACCGTCGGCCGGTTCTGGATCGAGCTGATGCGCACCGACGAGGCCAACCAGATTTTCGGCGTCCGACTCAACGTCTGGACCGCCGGCCTGGTCTTCCTCGGCGCCTTGATCTACTTCGTCCGGGTGCGCGGCCCTCGCGACTACCTGATCCCGCTCGGCGCGGCGGCGACACCGACCCCGCCCCCCACCTCCGACCTGTCCCAGGTCGACCTCTCCGAGCGAGAGACCCCCGCGCGGGCCACCGCGCCGGAGGGCTACCGGGTGGTCAGCGAGGAGCAGTACGCCGCCTGGCAGGACACCGGCGTCATGCCGCCGGAGCCGGCCACCGATCAGGACTCCCGCCCGGGCGGCGAGCCGCTCGGTGCCGCGGCACCCGTCGCCGGCTCGTCGACCGACGACGAGTCGCCGGACGAGGCGACGGCATCGAGTGCCGAGCGGGCCGACGCCGCAGGCGTGCGCCCCGCCGACCGGGACAGCTGAGCGGAGGCGGCACCAATGCGAAGCGCGGTGGTGGTCGGCGCAGGGGTCGGTGGCCTCGCGGTGGCCGGCGCGCTGGCCCGGTCCGGCTGGCAGGTCACTGTGTTGGAGCGGGCCGAACGGATCCGCCCCGAACCGACCGCCGTGGTGCTCTGGCCCAACGGAGTCCGCGCGCTGCAGGCCCTCGGCCTCGGCGCGGGCCTGGCCGCCATCGCCACCCCACTGCCCGACGGTGGGGTCCGTCGCCCCGACGGGCACTGGCTCGTGCAGCCTCGGCCTATCCCGGCCGACCGGATGCCGGTCGTGGTGCACCGCGAGGACCTGCACGACGCGCTGATCGCCGGCCTCGGCGAGCGGGTCGAGCTGCGTACCGGAGTGACCGTGCGCCACGTCCGGGTCGAGCCGGGGGAACGGCCGGCGGTCAGCGACGGACGGCACCTCATCGAGGCCGACCTGGTGGTCGCCGCCGACGGCACGGACAGCGGCATCCGCCGCCAGCTCGCCCCCGAGTCCCGGGTGATCAGCTCCGGATGTGCGGCCTGGCGGGCCGTCATTCCCTGGTACCAGGCACCTCGGCTGCCCGACGACCAACCGCTGGCCGGTGAGATCCTCGGTGCCGGTTACCGGTTCGTGGCCGCCTCGCTTGGCGATCGCGGTTCCTCGGGTGGGTCCACCCGGGGTGGCATCTACTGGGTGGCCACCGCCGCTGGCGCGCCACGCCCGGAGCCGCCGGAGACCCAGCTCGCTCTCCTGCGCCGCTGGTACGCGGGCTGGCCCGCCCCGATCGGCGCGCTGCTCGACGCCACCGACCCGGCCGACCTGGTTCAGCAGGAGGTCCGCGAGTTACGTCCGCTGCCCCGTGCGTACGGGTTCCCGGTCGGGCCGGGCGGAGTGGTGCTGCTCGGTGACGCGGCGCACGCCATGCCGCCGCACCTGGGGCAGGGCGCCTGCCTGGCGTTCGAGGACGCCGCCACGCTGGCCTCCCTGCTGCGCGAGGCGCGGCTGCCCGACGCGGTGCAGGCGTATGACCGGGTGCGCCGCCCCCGGGCCGCGACGGTGGTCCGGCAGACCCGGCGGATGTCGGCGGTGCTCCAGACTCGCGGCCGGCTGGCGTTGCGCGCCCGGGACGCCGCACTAGGCACGATCAACACCCGCCTACTCTCCAGCGCCGCCGCCTCCGCCGCCCAATGGCGCCCCCCAGCCTGACCCACCCCCACCCCCACCGCGCCCGAGCCCCCACCCCACTCTCCCGTCGATCATGGAGTTGTGGTGGTGGACAAAGGTGGTAAACCCGCCCCAATCCGGCACCACAAGTCCTTGATCGACCAAGGAAGTGGGTGGGGCGCGCGGGGATTTTGGTTAGGGGATCAGGGGGGTGGGTTCGGCTATGCAGGCGGTGCCGATGCGGCGGAAGCCGACCCGCAGATAGACCCGGGCGATGTCGTCGCTGCCCGCGGACAGGAAGATCAGGTCGGTGCCGGCGGCGTGCAGCTCGCGGGCGAGGGTGGCGGTGAGCGCGGCGCCCAGCCCGCGTCGGCGGGCGGCCGGCAGGGTGGCCACGCCGGCGATCTCCGCGACGTCGCCCACGCGCATGGCCATGCCACTGGCCAGCGCACCGTCGGTCGGGGTGCCGGCGAGTGCGGAGATCCGTCGGCCGTCGGCGATCCGGGTCCGCTCCTCGTCGAGCGCGGCCAACTCGAGTTCGGTGACGGCGGCGTCCCGCTCGGCCGGGCCGGCCGCACCGGGTGCGGTGCCGGCGGCGGCGAACGACACGGCTGCCACCGCGCGCCGGGCGGCGACGTCGGCGGCGAAGCCGGGGGAGTCCGCGGCCAGCACCCGCACCGGGACGTCGGACAGCGTCGCCGGGTCGGGCAGCGCGGTCGGATCCAGCACCATCAGCGGTGCCTCCAGCACGCTCAGCCCCGCCGAGCGGGCCACCGCCAGCAGCTCGGGAGTCGTCTCGTGCACCCACTCGAAGGCTTCCGGCAGGCCCAGCTCGCGCTGCCGCTCGCGTACCGAGGTCACGTCGGCCAGGGACGGCGGCTCGCCGGCGCCGATCCGGGGACGGGCGTAGAACGGCCAGCCGGCACCCTCGCGGACGAACAGCACCAGACCGCCATGCTCCTGCGCGGCGGCGACGTCGCGGGGCACCGCGTCGTAGAAGTGTTCCAACCGGTCGAAGATGTCCCTGTGTAGCGGATCCACCGCGCGAGACTACACGTCTCAGACTCTGGACGGTGTGATCAATCTCGGGTGGCAGTGCGTGCCTGGCCCTAACGTAGACTCAATAGACCCACGGGCCGACGTCGTCCCCTGCATGATCAACCTGAGTGACGACAGGAGGCCCGGTGGCTCAGCCGTACGCGGAAATGACACAGCCGCACCCGCACAGCCCGCAGGCGTCCCCGACGCCCGGCACCCGCCCGTCCGCCCAGGGCCTCTACGACCCCGGGCAGGAGCACGACGCCTGCGGCGTGGCCTTCGTGGCGGACCTGCACGGTCGCCGTTCACACGCGGTCGTCGCCAACGGGCTCGGCGCGCTCTGCCGCCTGGACCACCGAGGTGCCCGGGGCGCGGAGCCGAACACCGGCGATGGCGCCGGCATCATGATCCAGGTGCCCGACGCGTTCTTGCGCGCGGCGGCCGGCGTCGCGTTACCCCCGGCGGGCGAGTACGCCACCGGGCTGGTCTTCCTGCCCGACGACGACGCCGCCGAGGCGCGTGCCCGGCAGGTCTTCGAGAAGTACGCCCTGGTCGAGGGCGCCGACGTGCTCGGCTGGCGGGATGTGCCGATCGCCCCGGAGGGGCTCGGCGAGACCGCCCTGGCGGCGATGCCCCGGGTCCGGCAGGTCTTCGTGGCCGCGCGCCGGCTCACCGACTCACCCGCCGGCCCGGCCGGCTCCGCGCTGAGCGGCATCGAGCTGGACCGGGTGGCGTTCTGCCTGCGCAAGCAGGCCGAACGCGAGACCGCCGAGCGGGGCGTGCCGGCCTACTTCCCGTCCCTGTCCAGCCGGACGATCGTCTACAAGGGCATGCTCACCCCCGACCAGTTGCCGGCGTTCTACCCGGACCTGCGTGACGAGCGGGTGGACAGCGCGATCGCGCTCGTGCACTCCCGCTTCTCCACCAACACGTTCCCGTCCTGGCCACTGGCGCACCCGTACCGGTTCATCGCCCACAACGGCGAGATCAACACGATCCGCGGCAACCGCAACTGGATGCAGGCCCGCGAGGCGCTGCTGCGTTCGCCGAAGGTGCCGGGCAACATCCGGCGGGTCTTCCCGGTCTGCACCCCCGCCGCCTCCGACTCGGCGAACTTCGACGAGGTCCTGGAGCTGCTGCACCTGGCCGGGCGGAGCCTGCCGCACGCGGTGCTCATGATGATCCCCGAGGCCTGGGAGAACGACCCGGGCATGGAGCCGGCCAAGCGGGCCTTCTACCGCTTCCACGCCAGCCTCATGGAGCCGTGGGACGGGCCGGCGTCGGTGGCCTTCACCGACGGCGACATCGTCGGCGCCGTACTGGACCGCAACGGGCTGCGCCCGGGTCGCTGGTGGCAGACCGACGACGGCCTCGTGGTGCTCGGTTCCGAGGCGGGCGTGCTCGACCTCGACCCGGCGCACGTGGTGGCGAAGGGGCGGCTCCAGCCGGGCAAGATGTTCCTGGTCGACACCGTTGCCGGCCGCATCGTGCACGACGAGGAGATCAAGTCCGAGTTGGCCGCCGCGCAGCCGTACGGCGAGTGGCTGCACGCCGGGCTGATCGAGCTGGACGACCTGCCGGCCCGCGAGCACACCGTCTACACCCACGACTCGGTGCGCCGCCGGCAGCAGACCTTCGGGTACACCCAGGAGGAGCTCAAGATCCTGCTCGCGCCGATGGCCCGTACCGGCGCCGAGCCGCTCGGCTCGATGGGCACGGACACTCCGATCTCGCCGCTGTCCACCCGGCCGCGGCTGCTCTACGACTACTTCCATCAGCTCTTCGCCCAGGTCACCAACCCGCCGCTGGACGCCATCCGCGAGGAGTTGGTGACCAGCCTGGCGTCCACGATCGGGCCGGAGGGCAACCTGCTCGACCCGGGCGCGGCGAGCTGTCGGCAGATCGTGCTGCCGCACCCGATCATCGACAACGACGAGCTGGCGAAGATCCTCTCCATCGACGAGGACGGCGACCTGCCCGGCTTCAAGGCGGTCCGGGTGTCCGGCCTGTACCGCATCCGAGAGGGCGCCGCCGGGATCAGGGCGCGGCTGACCGAGATCTGCCGGCACGTCTCCGAGGCGATCGAGGACGGCGTCCGCATCCTGGTGCTCTCCGACCGGGACTCCAACGCCGACCTGGCGCCGATCCCGTCGCTGCTGCTCACCGCCGCCGTGCACCAGCACCTGGTACGCGAGCAGACCCGCACCCAGGCGGCGCTGATCGTCGAGTCCGGCGACTGCCGGGAGGTGCACCACGCGGCGGTGCTGATCGGCTACGGCGCGGCGGCGGTCAACCCGTACCTGGCGTTCGAGTCGGTCGAAGACATGATCCACACTGGCGCGCTGGCCGGTGTGGAGCCCGCCGCGGCGGTACGCAACTACGCGAAGGCGCTCGGCAAGGGCGTCCTGAAGATCATGTCGAAGATGGGCATCTCGACGGTCTCCTCGTACTGCGGGGCCCAGGTCTTCGAGGCGGTCGGCCTGGACGGCCGGCTGATCGACCGCTACTTCCGGGGTACGCCCAGCCGCATCGGCGGTGTGGGTCTCGCGGGCGTGCACACCGAGGTGGCGGCACGGCACGCGCTGGCCTGGCCGCCGGCGGGCACCGCCGACTCCGACCGCCTCGAGGTCGGCGGCGAGTACCAGTGGCGCCGCGAGGGTGAGCTGCACCTGTTCAACCCGGAGACGGTCTTCCTGCTCCAGCACGCCACCCGCAGCCGGCAGTACGACGTGTTCCGGCAGTACACCGCCAAGGTCGACGCGCTCGCCGCGCAGGCCGGCTCGCTGCGGGGGCTGTTCACGCTGCGCACCGGTGTTCGTCCGGCGGTTGCTCTCGACGAGGTCGAGCCGGCCTCCGAGATCGTGAAGCGGTTCGCCACCGGCGCCATGTCGTACGGGTCGATCTCCGCCGAGGCGCACGAGACCCTCGCCATCGCCATGAACCGGCTCGGCGGCAAGTCCAACACCGGTGAGGGTGGCGAGGACGTCGAGCGGCTGCACGACCCGACCCGCCGTTCGGCGGTCAAGCAGATCGCCAGCGGCCGGTTCGGCGTGACAAGCGAATACCTGGTCAACGCCGACGACCTCCAGATCAAGATGGCGCAGGGCGCCAAGCCCGGTGAGGGCGGTCAGCTGCCCGGCAACAAGGTCTGGCCGTGGATCGCCCGTACCCGGCACGCCACGCCCGGCGTGGGCCTGATCTCCCCGCCACCGCACCACGACATCTACTCCATCGAGGACCTGGCCCAGCTCGTCCACGACCTGAAGTGCGTCAACCCGGCCGCCCGGGTGCACGTCAAGCTGGTCAGTGAGGTCGGCGTCGGCACTGTCGCGGCCGGTGTCGCGAAGCTGAAGGCCGACGTCATCCTCATCTCCGGCCACGACGGCGGCACGGGCGCGTCCCCGATGAACTCGCTCAAGCACGCCGGCACCCCGTGGGAGCTGGGGCTGGCCGAGGCCCAGCAGACGTTGCTGCTCAACAAGCTGCGCGACCGGGTCACCGTGCAGGTCGACGGTCAGCTCAAGACCGGCCGCGACGTGCTGGTCGCGGCGCTGCTCGGCGCGGAGGAGTTCGGCTTCGCGACCGCGCCGCTGATCGTCGAGGGCTGCGTGATGATGCGGGTGTGCCACCTGGACACCTGCCCGGTCGGCATCGCCACCCAGAACCCGGTGCTGCGGGAGCGCTTCACCGGCAAGCCGGAGTTCGTGGAGAACTTCTTCCTGTTCCTCGCCGAGGAGGTCCGGGGTTACCTGGCCGAGTTGGGCTTCCGGTCCATCGAGGAGGCGATCGGGCAGTCCGAGCTGCTCGACGTGGCCCCGGCGCTGACGCACTGGAAGGCACACGGCCTGGACCTGGCGCCCGTGCTGCACCTGCCGGAGCTGCCCGCCGGTACGGCCCGGCGCGGCGTCCGCGCGCAGGATCACGGCCTGGACCAGGCACTGGACAACGAGCTGATCGCGCTGGCCCGTCCCGCGCTCGACGGGGGTGCGCCGGTACGGGTCGAGGTGGCGGTGCGCAACGAGCACCGCAGCGTCGGCGCGATGCTCGGCGGCGAGGTGACCCGTCGTTTCGGCGGTGCCGGCCTTCCGGACGACACCATCGAGTTCGTGCTGCACGGCACGGCGGGGCAGTCCTTCGGCGCGTTCCTGCCGCGCGGGGTGACCCTGCGGCTGCACGGCGACGCCAACGACTACGTGGGCAAGGGCCTCTCCGGCGGGCGGCTCGTCGTCCGTCCGGACGCCGCCGCGCCGTTCCTCGACCCGGACGCCGAGCCCGGCAGGCGCGCGGAGGACCAGATCATCGCCGGCAACACCATCCTGTACGGGGCCACCGCCGGCGAGGTCTTCCTGCGCGGGCGGGTGGGGGAGCGGTTCGCGGTGCGCAACTCCGGCGCGGTCGCGGTGGTCGAGGGTGTCGGCGACCACGGCTGCGAGTACATGACCGGTGGCACGGTGGTGGTGCTCGGCGCGACCGGCCGCAACTTCGCCGCCGGCATGTCCGGCGGTACGGCGTTCGTGCACCACCTGGACCACTCCCGCGTCAACGCGGAGCTGGTCGACCTGGCGCCGCTGAGCGAGCAGGAGCAGACGCTGCTACACGAGCTGGTCCAGCGGCACGTGGCCGAGACCGGCTCGGCGGTCGCCGAGGAGCTGCTCAAGCGGTGGCCGGAGGCGGTCACCGAGTTCACCACGGTGGTCCCCCGCGACTACCGCCGGGTTATGGAGATCATGCGGGCCGCCGAAGCCGCCGGCCGCGACGTCGACGACGCGGTCATGAAAGAACTGACCGCACCCGCTGTGCCGGCGATGCCGGTGCCGCCCGCCCCGCGGGTGGCGGCCCAGGAGGTGGCACGTGCCTGACCCGAACGGTTTCCTGCGCTACGACCGGCGACTGCCGGCCCGCCGCCCGGTGCCGGTGCGGATCAGCGACTGGCGGGAGGTGTACCCACCGGCCGGCGAGGAACTGGTCCGTGAGCAGGCCACCCGCTGCATGGACTGCGGCATCCCGTTCTGCCACGACGGTTGTCCGCTGGGCAACCGCATCCCGGACTGGAACGACCTGGTGCGCACCGGCAACTGGGACGCGGCGGTGGAGTCGCTGCACGCCACCAACAACTTCCCGGAGTTCACCGGCCGGCTCTGCCCGGCGCCCTGCGAGGCGGCCTGCGTGTTGGGCATCTCCGGTGGCCAGCCGGTGACCATCAAGCAGGTCGAGGTGGAGATCGCCGACGCCGCCGCGGCGCGTGGGTTCACCCCTGCGCCGGTGCCGGCGCCGTCCGGCCGGTCGGTCGCCGTGGTCGGCTCCGGGCCCGCCGGTCTGGCCGCCGCCCAGCAACTGGCCCGCGCCGGTCACGCGGTGACGGTGTACGAGCGCGACGACGCGATCGGTGGCCTGCTCCGGTACGGCATCCCCGACTTCAAGTTGGAGAAGCGGCACATCGACGCCCGGTTGGCCCAGCTCACCGCCGAGGGGGTGCGCTTCCGCACCGGTGTGAACGTCGGGGTGGACGTCACCGCCGAGCAGTTGCGTGCCGAGCACGACGCGGTGTTGCTGGCCTGCGGCGCGTTGCAGGGCCGGGACACTCCGGAGACTCCGGGGCGGCCGCTTCGGGGCGTACACCAGGCAATGGCGCACCTGGTCGCGGCCAATCGCGCGGTCGCCACCGGGGCCAGCGACGAGCCCGGGGTCGCGGTGACCGGCGAGGGCCGGGCGGGGCGCGCGGTGTTGCCGGACGGCACGCCGATCGACGCGGCCGGCAAGCACGTGGTGATCATCGGTGGCGGTGACACGGCGGCCGACTGCCTCGGCGTGGCGCACCGGCAGGGCGCGGCCGGCGTGCACCAACTCGACCTGTACCCGCAGCCGCCCCGGGAGCGCGACGAGGCACGGGACCCGTGGCCGACCTGGCCGTGGATCCTGCGCAGCTACCCGGCGCACGAGGAGGGCGGCGAGCGGGTGTTCGCCGTCGCGGTGCAGGAGTTCGTGGACGACGGCACCGGCCAGGTGCGGGCGGTGCGGATCGCCGAGGTGACGGTGGAGAAGCGCGACGGCCGGCGGGTCGTCACCGTCGTGCCCGGTTCCGAGCGGGAGCTGCCGGCCGATCTGGTGCTGCTGGCGATCGGCTTCGAGGGCACCGAGCAGCAGCCGCTGCTGGCCCAGTTCGGCGTGACCCGTAACCCGCGGGGTGCCATCGACGCCCGCGACGACTGGCAGACCGACGCCGACGGGGTGTTCGTGGCCGGTGACATGCACCGGGGCGCCTCGCTGATCGTCTGGGCCATCGCCGAGGGTCGTGCGGCGGCCGCCGCCATCCACGGTTACCTGGGTGGTGTCGGTGCGTTGCCGGCCCCGGTCGGCTCGGCCGCGCAGGCCCTCGCCGTTCGCTGACGTCGGGGCGTCCGGCCGGTACGGCAGTTTGCTGCCGGACCGGCCGGACATTCCCGCCGGTGAGTCCACTCACAAATATGGGCAAAAAGGTTTAAGCCGGCAAGACTTGTCGGCTGCCGAACCGCGCCGCGATCGGCCTGATCATCTGCCGATCGCTGGAGGTTCGTCGTGGCCACGGGTGCCACCTTCGCCGCGCTGCGCCACCGTAACTACCGGATCTGGGCGCTCGCCGGCTTCGTCTCCGTCATCGGCACCTGGATGCAGGTCCTCGGGGTCAACTGGTACGTCCTGCGGGAGACCGGCTCCGCGACGTCCATGGGCTTCGCGGTGCTGCTCCAGGCGGCGCCCACGCTGCTGCTCAGCGTCTGGGGCGGTGTGCTGGCCGACCGCCTGCCCGCCCGCCCGCTGCTGATCGCCGCCCAGGTGGCCCACGCGACGCTCGCCGCCGGACTGGCGGCGGTCGCCCTGACCGGGGTCGGCGGTCTGCCGCTGATCTTCGCGATCTCCCTGGCCACCGGTGCCGTCTCGGCGATCGAGGGCCCGGTGATGGGGCGCTGGGCCGCCACCCTCGTCGACCGGGAGACGCTGGGCAACGCCCTGGCGCTCGGGTCGCTCACCAACTCCGCCGGGCGCATCCTCGGCATGAGCCTCGGTGCCGTGGCGGTGGCCGCCGTCGGGCCCGCCCTGCTGTTCGGGATCAACGCGGCCAGCTTCGCCGCCGTGGTGGTGGCGCTGTTCGCCGTACGCCCGGGAGCCGTGCCCGGCCTCGCGGTCCCGGACGGCGGTCGGACCCACGACGGCGTCCGGGCCGGCTTCGCCTACCTGCGGGGGCAGCCGGTGCTGCTGCTCGCGCTCGCCCTGTCGTTCGTGCTCGGCAGCCTGGGCCGCAACTACCAGGTGACGATGGCCGCCATGAGCGACGGGCCGTTGCACGCCGGCGCGTCCGGCTACGGCGTCCTGTCGACCGTGTTCGCGGTCGGAACCGTCGTGGGCGCGCTCGTCGCGGCCCGCCGGCGTTCCCTGGACTACCGGACCCTGGTCACCGCCGGTCTGCTCGCCAGCGGGCTACAGATCGTCGCCGGCCTCGCACCGGGCACCTGGAGCTTCGCGGCGATGATCCTGCCGATCGCCGCCGCCGCGGTGGTCATCGACACCACCGTCGGCACCCGCGCCCAACTCGACACCGACGGCGCGATGCGGGGCCGGGTGCTCGCCGCGCTGGCGGTCACCGGATCGGTCTCGGCCGCGGTCGGTGCGCCGCTGCTCGGCTGGCTCGCCGAACACGCCGGGCCGCGCCAGACGCTCGTGCTCGCCGGCTCCACCGCCGCGATCGCCACGGTGGCGGCGGCCGTCGCTCTGGACCGCCAGCGCGCCCGCGCGGCCCTCGCGCTCGTCGCGCCACGGCCCCGTCATCCGGTACGACGGGTGGCGTGGAGGGCGGCCCGGCTCGTCCGGCCCGCCGGGGCGGTCTGCGTCATCGCGCCCGCCGGGGTGGGGTTGGGCCCGTCCCGGCTCGGGGAGTTGGCCGCGGTCGGGCCGGCGGCAGGCCGCTGAGACAGCTGTCACCCCGGCCAGCCGGCCTGCGGGACCGACCGCCGCGAAGATCATCGTTACGCTGCGGCCATGAACATCGAGGAGCGGCTGCGGTGGACCCGCCGGTGGCTGTGGATCGTGCTGATCGGGCTCTTCCTGAGCGGTGCCACCGCGTTTCCGCTGGAGATCGAGGTGCGTTGGCTCCTGCGCGTACTGGACCCGCTCTCCGGCCAACTCCCCGCCCTGGTCGACTGGATCGAGCGGGTGCACACCGGGCTGGTGACGGCCGGCGAGGACTACCCGTTCCTGCTCTACGGCACCGACTGGTTGGCCTTCGCGCACCTGGTGCTGGCGGTGGCGTTCTGGGGGCCGCTGCGCGACCCGGTGCGCAACGTCTGGGTCGTGCAGGTCGGCATGATCGCCTGCGTGGGCATCGTGCCACTGGCGGTGATCTGTGGCCCGATCCGGGACATCCCCTGGTTCTGGACGCTCATCGACCTGTCCTTCGCGGTCGGTGCGTTCCCGCCGCTCTGGTTCGCCTACCGGCACATCCGCGCCATCGAGGCGAGCGCGGCCCCCACCCCCTGAGCCCTACCCGTCCTGCCGCGTCGATCATGAAGTTGTGGTGGGCAGAAGGTCCACCAGTGCCCGATATGCCAGGCACCACAACTCCATGATCGACGGTGGGGCGGGTGGGTCCTAGTGCGACAGCAGCTCGTGGGACTCGCGGATCTTGGCCCAGGACTTCGGCTGGGTCGGCGCGGCGGTGGCCTTGCGTGCGGTGGTGGCCACGTCGGGGCGGCCGGCGGTGAACAGCCAGGTGGTGAACAGGTCGTCCAGGTCCAGCCCGGAGATCCGTTCGGCCAGGGCCTGGAACTGCTCGATGGTGCCGTTGCCGTGCCGGTGCTCGGCGGTCCAGGCCGGCAGGATCTCGAAGAACGCGTCGTCGCCGACGGCCAGCCGCAGCTGGTGCAGGGTCATCGCGCCCCGGTCGTAGACGGCATCGTCGAAGATCCGTGCCGCGCCCGGGTCACCGGGCAGCACCTGCCAGAACTCGCTGTCGGCCGGATAGCTGGCGTAGGCGAAGTCGAACACCTCCTGCGCGGTGCCCTCGCCCTGTTCCTCCGACCAGAGCCACTCGGCGTACGACGCGAAACCCTCGTTGAGCCAGATGTTGCGCCACTCGGCCACCGAGACCGAGTCGCCGAACCACTGGTGGGCGTTCTCGTGTGCCACCACGTAGGTGTTGGCGCCGCGCCGCCAGAAGCCCGGCCCGTACACCGGTCGGGTCTGCGTCTCCAGCGCGAAGCCGATGCCGTCGACCGGGCCGGCCACGCCGCCCTGTGCCTCGAACGGGTACGGGCCGAAGATCCCGCTCTCCCAGTCGACGATCTCGGCGGTCCGCTCGATGCTGGCCCGCGCCGCCGGCCCGAGCGCACCCAGCGAGGTGCTGTACGCGTTGACCACCGGCTGGCCGCTCGGCGTGGTGTCGGTGACGATGTCGTACTGGCCGATGGCCATGAAGGCCAGATAGGGGGCGGTGGGGGAGGTGGTGCGCCAGATCCACCGGGTGCGGTTGCCGGCCTCGGCCGCCGGTGGCCTCGGCTGCACACCGTTGCTGATCACCTCGACACCGGTGGGCACCGACACCGAGATGTCGAAGGTGGCCTTGTCCAGTGGGTGGTCGTTGCTCGGGAACCACCACCACGCCGACTCGGGTTCGTTGACCGCGAGCGCCCCGTCATCCGTGCGGGTCCAGCCGGTGTAGTCGTTGACAAGGGTCTCCGACGGGATGCCGGCGTAGCGCACCACGATGGTGAGCTGCTGGCCCCGGGTGATCGTGCGGGCCGGGGTGACCACCAGCTCGTGCACACCCGTGGTGCTGGTGCTCGCCGCCCACCCGTTGACCCGCACCGACTCCACGTCGAGCAGGAAGTCCAGATTGAACGCCGAGAGGTCCTGGGTGGCGGTGGCGAGAATGGTGGCAGTGCCGCTGAGCTGGTCGGTCGCCGGGTCGTAGCGCAGCCGGACGTCGTAGTGCTCGACGTCGTAGCCACCGTTGCCGTAGTCCGGGAAGTAGGTGTCGCCCAGGCCGGCCGCGCCGGGTTGCGGCGCGACGGTGACGACGGGCCGGCCCCAGCCGGTCGGAGCGGCCTGGCCGGGGGTGCCGGCGAGCAGGGTGCCGGCGGTGGTGAGGGTCAGGGCGGCGGTGGCCGCCGTGAACATTCGTCGCACGGGGTGGACTCCCTCCATCGGGTGTTCGCCACGTCAACCTAATCGACAACGATGAGCGTCGCCGGCCCGCCACACCCATGGTCGGTCGTCGCCCTCTGGTGTGCCTTGCGCCGCAAGGTCACACTGTGTGGATCGGAGGTGACGCGTGCCGCGATCCGAGGTGCCCAAACGGGAGTTGATCGGCCAGCGACAGTCGCCCGGGGGTCGGGACCGGCTGCCGCCCGGCGGGCTGGAGTTCTTCGCGCTGCTCGCCCGGCTGCTGCGGCGACCCCGCCGTGGCGACCGGCGACTGCCGCTGCTCTGGCTGGTCCGCCCCGAGACCCAGATCCGCTCCGACACCCTGGCCCGCTCCGAGACCCAGGTCCGCGCCGACACGTCGGATCTGATGGTGCCGCTGCGCCGGTTTCTCGGCCAGGGGCCCCGGCGGCGGGTGCCGCACGCCGTGCTGGACGCCGACGTGCCGCCGGGTGCCGGGGACGTACCGGCGCTGCTACGCGAGCTGCACCGGCAGCTCTCCCTGGAGGCGTTCGGTGCCGCGCGGCTGCGCTTCCGGCACTACCCGCTCGCCGACTGGCTGATGCACCAGAGCCTCACCTTCGGCGTCGACGCCGACGACAGCCGGGCGGCCCTGGTACGCCGGCTGCGCGACCGTCGCGGCCCGCGTACCCCGGAGGCGTTGCCCTCCGGTGGTGACGCGGTCAGCATCGTCTCGCAGGTGCTGCTCTGGCTGGTCCGCCGTGCCGTGCCGAGCGTGGTGTTCCGGGCCGCCGTCTCCGGCCGGGTGCCGGTGCTCGGGCGGCACTACACCTGGTTCATGCGCCAGCAGTGCCTCGCGCCCCGGCAGTCGGTCACGTTCCTCGGTTTCGCCGAGCGCCTCACCGCCGGGTGGCGCGACGGCGAGCAACCCGACCAGGTCAACAAGCTGCTGCTGCACGCGTTCCTGGAGGACCTGCGGCAGGCGTACCGGCGTCGGCCGTGGCGGCCCTCGGACTGGCGGCGTACCGCGTACCCGGCGCTGCTGCTCGACCACGTCGCCCCCGGCAACGTCGGCGGGGAGCTGGTCCGCCTGATCGGCGACGTCCGCACCGAGACCGGCCGCAACGACCCGCTGCTCATCGTCGTGTCCGGCGGGCAACCCCCACCGGAGCTGCCCGAACCGCACCCGCTGACCGAGGCCGACGAGGCGTACGACGAGTGGGCCGAGGCGCTGCCGGAGATGCGGCGGCTGCGCCGCCCCGCCGCCTGGCTGGTGGCGTTGCGGCCCGACGACACCGACACCGGCCCGCCGTCGCGGGGCGGGATGCGACCGTTCTCCGCACCCGAACCGCCCTGGTGGTCGCGGCGCTTCCTGCCGGCCGCGCTCAGCCTGGTGCTGCTGGCCGCGGGTGGCGTGTGGGTGGGCAGCCGGTGGGGCCCGGGCTGCCATCCCTCGCTCACCGGTGGCCGGATCTCGGTCGAGGTTGCCGGCAGCGGCGAGTGCGTCGGCTACAGCGACAGCGCGGCTCAGGTGTTCAACAACGACCCCGGCCAGGAGGGGCTGCGGACGATCCAGCGGCGGATCTTCGCGCAGAACCGGGCCGCCGAGGAGGTCTGGCAGCGCAGCGACCGACGCCGACCCTTCCTCACCCTGGTCTACCTGGGCACCCTGACCGGCAACCGGACCCGCGCCGACGAGGAGTCGTACGTCTCCGAGCGGGAAGAGTTGGAGGGGATGGCCACCGCCCAGTACGCGTTGCTGAAGGAGTCGGCCGGTGCCGACGGCGCCGCGCTGCTGCGGATCGTGGTGGCCAACGGTGGCCGGCAGATGCGCTACGCCGACCGGGCCGTGGCGATGCTGGCCGAGCTGGCCCGGGACGACCCCACGGTGCTCGGGGTGGTCGGGCTGGTGGAGAGCCGGACCAGCACCGCCCGCGCGTTGCGCGAGCTGAACAAGGTCGGGCTGCCGGTGCTGGCGCCCACGCTCTCCGCCGACAAGATCGATGCCAACTCCCGCCTCTACCTGCAGATCTCCGCGCCCAACGCCGACCAGGTGAAGCTCGTCGACGCGTACGCCCAGCAGGTGCTGAAGGTCGACCAGGCGCACGTCTACTACACGACGCTGGAGGGCAGCACGCTCAGCGAGGACCTGTACGTGAACACCCTCGTCGACGGGCTGCGGCAACGGTTCGGCACGCGGATCACCCGCCTGGACAAGTGGAGCACCGGTCAACGGTTGACCGACGAGTGCGGCTACCCGGGTCTGCTCTTCTACGCGGGTCGCTGGTCCGAGTTCGACGGTTTCCTGCGGGCGCTGCGTGAGTGCGGCGCCAACCCGCCCCGACACCTGGTCGCCGACGATTCGGCGAACCGCTACATGGCCAACCCCGGGCTGCGCGCCGCCGCGCCCGGCAACCTGCCGGTCACGTACGTCTCCAAGGCCGCGCTTGCCACCTGCGCGGCGCTGCGGGCGGCGCAGGACCGGCGCGACGACGCCCGGGCCAGCTTCCTGTCCTGGATCCAGGCCGACGACCTGCTCGACCCGCCGCGCTGCCGACCGGGCTCCGAGCAGCAGGTCGGCGAGCGGGTCAGCCTCGCCTACGACGCGTCGATGATGCTCATCCGCGCGGTGGAGAGCCTCGCCGCCCGGCTGCACCACGCCGACCCGCGGCAACGCTGGGAGCCGACGTCGGTCAACCCGGTCGCGGTGCACGCGGAGGTGCTCCGGCAGAACGCCGGGCAGGGCTACCCGGGGGTCGCCGGGCTGATCCGGTTCACCCCCGACTCGGGTGAGCCGGTCGACAAACGGCTCGCCCTGATGCGGGTGGAGCAGGTGCCCGACGTGGCGACGGCGCCGGTGGAGGTGTTCCGCTGTGGGGTGGCCGACGCGTCCACCCCGGCAACCTGCGGCCCGGCGTGACACGGCCCTGGGACTGTCCGGTTGTCCCAGGTGTCCGTTAGGGTTCCTGGGACCAGACGGCCGTTGGCGTTGGGGGCAGAGGTTGGGCAGGCTCGCGTCGGCGTACGAGCAGGCGGTCCGCTCCCACCGAGCGGCCCGGTCGCACCTGGACACCGCCCGCGGCGTGCTCGGCGCGGCGTCGACGACCGTCGCGCCGGCCGGCACCGCCGAGCTGGTGGCCCGCCTCGCCCACGTCGGCGGCACCCTGGCCACTCCCGCGCCCGGTGCTACGCCGCTGACCGACGAGCCGACCGCGGTCCGCATCGGCGCGGCGTCCACCCCGGACGGCGGCTTCCCGGTGCTGGTCCCGCTCGGTGGCGGCCACCACCTGGCGCTGGACGCCGATGTCCGGGACCCGCAGGTCGCCGGGTTGTTGCGGGCGCTGGTGCTGCGGCTGGTCGCCACCGCGCCGCCCGGTCAGGTCCGGGTCGCCGGCATCGACACCGCCGCGGTGGGCGCCACCTTCGGCCCACTGCGCCCGTTGCTCGACGCCGGGGTGCTGCACCCACCGGCGACCGGCGAGGCGGAGGTGGCCGCGCTGCTGGACACCGCCGAGCGGCACGCCCGCGCGGCGCAGCACGCCCAGCCCGCCGCCCGGCACCTGCTGGTGGTGGTCGCCACCGCCGCACCGCCGCCGCGCGAGCTGGCCCGGCTCGCCGCGCTCACCCATGCCGGCCCGGCCGCCGCCGTCTGCGTGCTGCTTGCCGGCCACCCGTCGCGGCTGCCCGGCGCGACCCCGACGCCGCTGGGCGGCACCACCGCGGTCCGGCTCAACCAGGGGTACGCGCACGTCGGCGACCCGCCCGGCACCCCGTTCAGTGTGGACGGCACCGGTCTCGCCGCTCCCGTCCTGCTCGACGGTGATCCGCCGTCGGCGTCGGTACGCGCGCTCGCCGACCACCTGGCCGCCGCCGCCCGCCGCTCCGACGCGCTGCCCTTCACCGACCTGCTGCCCGAGCGGCGCTGGGTCGAGTCCGCCGCCAACGGCCTGCGGACGGTGATCGGCCGGGCCGGCGGCACCGCGCCGACAGTCGCCCTCGACACCCCGCTGACGCTCGCCTTCGACGACGCCACCCCGCACTGGCTGGTCGGTGGGCGCACCGGCGCCGGCAAGACCGTCTTCCTGCTCGACGTCCTCTACGGGTTGGCCGCCCGCTACTCTCCGGCCGAGTTGCAGCTCTACCTGCTCGACTTCAAGGAGGGCGTGAGCTTCACCGAGTTCGTGCCCACCAGTCGCGACCCGTCCTGGCTGCCCCACGCCCGTGCCGTCGGCATCGAGTCCGATCGCGAGTACGGTCTCGCCGTCCTGCGCGAGCTACGCCGGGAGGCGCAACGCCGGGCCACCGCGCTGAAGCGTCACGGCGTCACCAAACTCGCCGACCTGCCCCGGGACAATCCGCTGCCGCGCGTCGTGGCGGTCATCGACGAGTTCCACGTGCTGCTCGCCGGCAACGACGCGTTGGCCCGCGAATCCGTCGACCTGCTGGAGGAGCTGGCCCGCAAGGGCCGCTCGTACGGCATCCACCTGGTGCTGGCCAGCCAGAGCATGACCGGCATCGAGGCCCTCTACGGGCGGGCCGAGGCGATCTTCGGTCAGTTCGCGTTGCGGGTGGCACTGCCCGGCGGTGGCGGCGTGCTCGACCAGCTCAACACCGCCGCCGCGGCCCTGCCGATCGGCTCCGCCGTGGTCAACACCGCCGCCGGTGCGGTCGGCGCCGACACGGTGCTGCGCTTCCCCGACGCGCACGCCGCGGCGGCGGACCTCGCCGCGCTGCGCCACGAGCTGTGGCAGGCCCGCCCGCCGGGCTCGCGGGCACCGGCGGTCTTCAAGGGGTACGAAGCCGCGCGGGTCGAGGACGACCCCACCTTCGCCGGGCTGCGCCCCGGTGGCCGGCGTCCGATGGCCCTGGTCGGCCGGACTGTCGACGTGCACGGCACCACCGCGCTGTTCCTGATGGACGCCACCCCCGGCCGGCACCTCGCCGTGGTGGGTACCGCACCGGCCGGCGCGGACGTGCTGCGCGCCGCGACGCTGAGCCTGGCCCGTCAGCACACCCCCGGCGACGTCCGGTTCCAGCTGGCCGCCCTGGTCCCTGCCGCCGCCGGGGTCGCCGACGACACCGAAACCGCCCTGCGGGCCGACGGCCACGAGGTGCGGCGCCTCGACGCCGCCGGGCTGCGCGAGCGCGTCGCCACGCTGGCCGCCGAGCCCACCGGTCGGGAATACCTTGTCGTGTTCGGCATGGACGCCGCCGCGCCGGTCCTCGGGGCCACCGACCCGGGCACCTTCCGCTCCGGCCTGGACGACCTGCGCACCCTGCTGCGCCAGGGCCCCGGGCAGGGGGTGCACCTGCTCGGCTGGTGGCGTGGGCTGCGCCGGCTCGCCGACGACCTCGGCGGCACCCAGAACCGCGACGACGTCGCCTGCCTGGTGGCGCTCAACGTGCCCGGCAGCGAGCTGGCCCTGCATCTCGGGACACACGACCTGGCCTACACGCCCCGCGCCGACCGGGCGCTGCTGATCGACCGGCACGACCAGCGCACCCGGCTGATCGTCCCGTTCGTCGGCGAAGAGCACGAGCCGGACGGGGAGCGGTGACAGTGTCCTTCGAGGAGTACGCGGCGCTGGCCCGACAGCTCGCCGAGCAACGCCGCACCGGCGAGCAGCACGCCGCCGCCGAGTCCGAGCGCCGCCGTGACCTGCACGCCGCCGTCGATTACCTACACCAGCGGCTGACCGCCCAGGGGCACCGGCTCGACCAGCTCGGCCGAGCCATCGGCATCGACCAGCCGCCCGCCGGCCCCGTCCCAGGTTCCGCGAGTCCGAGCGAGACCGCCGCCTGGCCCGGCCCACCGTCCGGCTCGGGCTCGGCGTCGGCGTCCGGCTCCGGTCCGGCCTCCGCTGGCGGGCCCGCCCGTTCCAGCGCGGCTGGCTCTGGCTCGGCCTCCGCTACCGGGGCTTCGACGGCACCCGGAACCGGGGACGGGGGGCCCGACGGCGCAGCCGGCGTGTCGGGGCGGGCGGGGGTCGGGGCGTACCCCGAGGTGCCGGCGGGGGAGGCGCGGCTGGCGCTGCCGACGGCGGTGAGCCCGGCGGGCGCCGGGGTGCCGGCGCAGCGGGCGGCGGCGGTCGACCCGGTGGTGGAGTTGGAGTTGGCCCGGCGGATGGCCGACGAGGCCGACCGGCACGGGCAGCAGGCGGAGTTGTTGGCCCAGCGGCCGGCACTGCTGCCGACGTGGTCGCCGCTGGCGCGGGCGGTCGCCGTCTACGCCGGCTGCGGGGCCGCGGCCGGGGTGGTCGTGCTGGCCCTGGTGCTCGCCTCCGGGGTGGGCCTGGTGGACGGGTTCACCCTCGGCGCGTGGATCTGCGCGGGGTTGCCGGCGGTGGCGTTCTTCGGGGGGTACCTGGTGCTGGGTCGGTGGGGTCGGCCCGCCATGGTCGCCGGCACCCCGCCGCGTTACCTGCCGCTCGGGTTCCTGATCTGTTTCCTGCTGGTGCCGATGGCCTACTGCGCCTACCTGCTGCTGGTCCGCGGCCTGCGCTGAGCCCCGCCGCGGTCCGCGCCCGGCTGGCCCGCGCCCGGCCTGCGCCCGGCCTCTCGCCCTGTTGCGCTCACTGCCGGTCGGACTGGGCTGGGGCGCCTACCTGTTTGCGATCCGTGCCCTGCGGCGAGTCGTCGGCGGCGTGTGCGGCGGCAACCAGGATTTCGTCGAGTTCGCGGTCAGATCAAGTCTGGCGAACTTGCGCCGGGAGACAAGCTGCCCTCGACCTCCGAGCTGTGCCGTCAGCATGACGTCTCGGCCATCGTCGTTCGTCAGGCCATCAAGCGGCTCAAGATCGAGGGCCTGGTGGAAGGTGTTGGTGGTGTTGGCGTGTTCGTCGCCGACCGCTGAACGTCCGACCGCCCCGACGCTTTCTCGGTCGCCGCGTTGCTCCAATCTTGGACAGTTTCCGTTAGCTCGTAACGGAAACTGTCCAAGATCTGGGTCGTCAACCGGACCCGATCGAGGTCCGTGGTAAAACTCCGTCAGAGCCGCTCGTTTGCGCGCATCCACTGTGCACGAGGTGACGCGGGAGGTAGCGGCCGGTCGCGCTGGGTGCGCGGATCTCGTACGCTCCCAGGTGGTCTCCGCCGGTGCGGTGGTGGAGGCGATGGTTGATACGGGGAGGTGCGCGTGAGCGCAGCACAGATCATCGCGAGGTTGGCGGCGGCGTCGCAGAAGCTGGACGAGGCGAAGGCCAAGACCGCAGCGGCAGCCCAGGACGCGTCCGAGGCGCGAGCACTCGTCGCCGGTGCGCTGGAGGGTGTGGCCGCCGGTCCGCTGGTCGGCATGATCGATTCTTACCGCCAGGCGCTCGCGCAGGCGTCCCAGGGCGGTGACCCGGCCAAGCAGCACGTGCAGGAGACGATCGCCAAGGTCCGAGCGCTGGGAAACTGACCACGGGTGGTGGCAGCAGAACCCACCAACCACCGTGGGATGGAGTGACCTTCCGGTCATCCGCTTTTCTGGCTAGAGCGCCCGACCGGGTGCGCGTTCGATGACGACGACGGGGATCTCGCGGTCGGTGCCCTTCTGGTAGCGGGCGTACGTCGGGAAGACCTTCGTCATCACCGGCCACAGCCGGACCCGCTCCTCGGCCGTCGCCGTCCGGGCCTGCCCGGTGAACCGCTCCGCGCCGACCTGCACCTCGACCGTCGGGTCGGCGCTGAGGTTCAGATACCAGGCGGGGTGCTTGCTGGCGCCCCCGTTGGAGGCCACCAGCAGGTGGTTGTCGCCGTCGCGGCCGTACATCAGGGCGGTGCGGCGCAGCTTGCCCGACCGGCGTCCGCGCGTGGTGAGCAGCAGCGACGGTACGCCGTAGAAGGTGTCGCCGTCGGCGCCGTCGGTCTGCACGTAGCGCCGGACGTGCTCGGCGACCCACCCGACCGGGCTGTCCTCGATCGTCTCGTGCTGCTCCTGTGCCGTCACGGCATCGTCTCCTCTCGGGCCTGCCCAGAGGCGGGGGACCGGTAGCGGGCCGGGTCGGCGGCCGTGGCGACCGCCGGCGGGCCGGGAACAGGGTCCGGCCCGTTCCGGACTCCGGACTGCCGGGCCCTGTTCGAAGCATTGTGCCGGACCGCCGGTCGCCTCGCCGACCGTGCGTTCGCCGCCGAAGCCGGGCCGGTCAGGACGTGGCGGTGGACTGTCCACTGCGGTCGGCCGGTCGGGTGCCCTGCCCGGGGCGGGTGGTCAGCACCTGCGGGCCGGCCTCGGTGATCGCGACGGTGTGCTCGGAGTGGGCGGTGCGTGAGCCGTCGGCGGATCGGATCGTCCACCCGTCCTTGTCAAACTTGATCTTGTCGGTGCTGCGGCAGAACCACGGCTCGATCGCGATCGTCAGGCCGGGCTTGAGCTTCATGCCTCGGCCGGACCGGCCGCTGTTGGCGACGTGCGGGGCCTCGTGCATGGTGCGGCCGATGCCGTGCCCGCCGAACTCGTTGTTGACCTGGTAGCCGTAGCGGTGGGCGACCTCGCCGATGGCGGCGGAGACGTCGCCGAGCTGGTTGCCCGGCTGCGCGGCGTCGATTGCGGCGGTCAGCGCGACCTCGGTGGCCTCGATCAGCTTCAGGTCTTCCGGGGCGGGGGTGCCGACGATGACCGACAGCGCGGAGTCGGCGACCCAGCCGTCGATCCCGACCGCCATGTCGATGCTCAGCAGGTCACCGTCGCGCAGGACGTAGTCGTGCGGCAGGCCGTGCAGCACGGCGTCGTTGACCGAGAGGCACAGGACGTTGCGGAACGGGCCGCGGCCGAACGACGGCGCGTAGTCCCAGTAGCACGACTCGGCGCCACGCTCCTTGATCCGACCGCGGGCGTGGTGTTCGAGGTCCATCAGGTTGACCCCGACGGCGGCGACCTCCCGCAGCTCCGCCAGCAGCTCGCCGACGAACTGGCCGGTCACGGCCATCCGTTGGATTTCCTCGGGGGACTTAAGCTCGATCACGACCAACCCTCCCTGTCCGTAGCGGTATATTTATACCACGCCTCGGCGCGTCCGCCCGGATGGCGTTGCTGCTCCGCCGAGGCAGATCTATCCTGCTCACATGGTTCGCCCACCGCTCACACCCGCGCAGATCGCCGCGGGTCAACGTCTCGGTGCGGCGCTTCGGGTCGCGCGAGGTCGCCGCCCCCTCGTCGAGGTGGCCCTGGCGGCCGGCATCTCGCCGGAGACCCTCCGCAAGATCGAGGTGGGCCGGCTCCCGGCACCCGCGTTCGGCACTGTGGTCTGCCTCAGTGAGGTCCTCGGCGTCGCGCTCAGCGACCTCGCCGAGGTGTGGCTGGCCGACCTGCGCGTCCGCGAAGCGTCCTGAGGACCAACCGCGCGAGCACGACCCGCTCCGGCCAACCGCGCCAGCGACACCCGGGCGGGCAGTCGGTCCGCCGCCGCGAGCGGCGAACCTACCGGCAGCCGCGCGAGCGGCGAAGCACACCGGCCAGCCGCGCGAGCGGCGAGCACACCGTCAGCCGCGCGAGCGCGGCAGGCAGCATTTCTTGTACTTCGTACCCGATTCGCACCAGCAGGCGTCGTTGCGGCCGGGCGGCCAGGCCCGCAGGTCGGGCCCGGTGAGGGAGTCGGCGTAGTCGTCCTGGGTCTCCTCGTCGGTGGGGTCGCTGCCCTCGCGTTCGGCGAAGGCCGCCAGCCCGGCGACGGAGCCGACGACCACGCCCAGGTCGGCGCCGCCCAGCCCGGACGCCTCGACGAGGGCTCGTTCGATCTGGGCGCGGTGTTCGTCCCAGGTCGCGGGGTAGCTGTCGGCGAGTGCGGGCCAGCGCAGCAGCAGCGCGGTGAACTCCGCCTGCGGCCAGAACAGCAGCGTCGCCGGGCCGTCGTCGAGGGCGTCGAGCGCGTGGTCGCTCGCGGCGCGCAGCCGGTCGGCGAGGTTGTCGTACTCGTCGTGGGGTAGGCCCATCTCCTCGCGCAGGTTGTGCCGCCGCTGGGTCAGGCCGTAGATCATGGCCGCGGCCTCGTCCTGGGCGTCCTCGGAGTCGTGCTGCTGGGTGCGGGTGCGTTCCAGGATCGCGTCCAGCGCGGTGGTGAGCCATTCCAGCGCCAGGTCGGTGTGGCCGGATTCGGCCAGCTCGTCGACCACGTACGTGGCGTTGGGGTTGGTCTCCAGCAGCGGGCGCAGGGCGGTCAGCTCGGCGATGCCCTCGTCGGAGCGGCCGAGGCGCAGCAGCAGGCCGGCGCGCACCGACCGGGCGTACACGTCCTCGTCGGGTTGCTCGGCGATGGCGCGGGTGGCCAGCGCGAGTGCGTCGGCCAGGTCGCCCGCCTGCTCCAGGATGTCCGCGGCCACCAGCAGGGCGTAGCCGGTGTCGTCGGGGTCAGCGACCCGCCCCTCGTCGACGGCGCTCACCAGCTCGGCGACGAGCGCGGCCGGGTCCGGGCTCTTGGGGCCCAGTGCGCCGATCTCTTCAATGCGGTCGGCGGTCAGCAACTCGGACATGGGCGCATCCTGAAAAGACGACGAGCGGTGGGTGGGGGAGCGGCCAGCGTACTCCCGGACCTGGCTCAGCCCGGGCGGCGAACCGCCCAGGCTGCGCCACGTTCCCTCAGCGGGTCGCGGGCCCTCAGCGGGTCGCGGGCATGGTGGCGAACTCGCCGGCTAGCTCCGACTCGACGATCGTCGCGGTGGACGGCCGGCGACCGGTCGCCTTCCGCCGGGCGGACGGGACGGCGAGGGCCGCGAGCGCGGCGGCCAGGGCGATCGCCGTGAGGACGAGAAACCCGGTCGTGAAGCCGGCCTCCCGGGGCAAGCCGTTGGCCTGCGGGTGGGCGGTGATCACGCCGCTGACCACGGCGGCGCCGATCGCGCCTCCGATGGTGCGGATGTTGGCGTTCATGCCGGTCGCCACGCCGGTCTGGCTGGCCGGCACGCTGGCGACGATCAGGTTGGCCATCGCCGCGAAGGCCAGGCCGATGCCGAGGCCGACCAGGCCGCCGGCGATGCCGACCTCCCAGCGGGTGTCGTGGGCGGCGGTGAGCATCGCGGAGGCGGCCACGTTGAACGCGGCGCCGGTGGCGAGCTGCGCCTTGGCGCTGAAGACGGCCTGGAGTCGGCCGGCGACGAGACCGGCGACGAACATCGCGACGAGCATCGGCAGCATGAGCAGCCCGGCCTGGCTGATGCTCGCCCCGAAGCCGTAACCGGCGGCGGTCGGGGTCTGCACGAACTGCGGGAGGAACGCGTACACGGAGAACATCGACGCGCCGTAGAGCAGGGCGACCAGGTTGGTGGTCCAGACGCCGGGCAGGCGCATCATCCGCATGTCGATGAGTGGGTTGCTGGAGCGCAGTTCGGCGACCAGCCAGCCGACCAGCAGCACCACGGCGAGCGCCAGCAGAGCGAGCACCCGGGTGGAGGTCCAGCCCCAGGCCGCGCCCTGGCTGATCGGCAGCAGCAGCGCCACCAGCCAGCCGGAGAGCAGCAGGGTGGCGCGCCAGTCGATGCGCCCGGGGGTACGGACCGGCGACTCGGGCACGAACAGGTGGGCGGCCACGGCGGTCAGCCCGACCACGACCATCGGGATCCAGAACAGCCAGCGGTAGTCCAGCGTGGTGACGATCGGGCCGGCCAGCACGATGCCCAGGCCGCCGCCGACGGCGACGATCGCCGAGATGGCGGCCACGGCGGTGGAGACCCGCGCGGCCGGGAACTCGTCGCGGATGATGCCGAACGACAGGGGGAAGACCGCCCCGCCGATGCCCTGCACGACCCGGGCGAGGATGAGGACGCCGATGTTCGGCGCGATGGCGGCCAGCAGGCAGCCGAGCGCGAGCGCGGCGAGCGAGACGACGAGCATCCGTTCCTTGCCGACCATGTCGCCGACCCGGCCGAGGATCGGCGTGAAGATCGACGCGGAGAGCAGGTAGGCGGTCAGGACCCAGGTCACGGTGTTCTGGGAGGTGTGCAGATCCTGCTGGATGGTCGGTAGCACGGGGGTGATCAGCGACTGGAGCATCGCGAAGAACCCGGCACCGGCCGCGAGCACGGTGAAGGTGAGCCGGCGCGAGCTGCGTCGGGAGGTTACTGCCACGAGAGAAGGCTCCCCTGATTACGTACTGAGCCCGTCTGCGACGGGCAGGGCTGTCGGGTCCGGGCGATCGGGTGGCCAGGCGGCGATCGGGCGGGTACCGAGGTAAGCTAACCGGAGGCAGGCCTCCGGGATTCCGGAGGGGTGCCTCCACTAAGCTAGCGGAGGGTTGCCTCCGGATGCAACCAGGGTGAGGTGACGCACGTCATGACCAGCGCGGGGCAGGTGCCCGAGGTCTTCGCCCAGCGGCCCAGGCGGGCCGACGCACGGCGTAACTACGACGCCCTGATCGTGGCGGCGCGCGAGGCGTTCGCCGAGAACGGCGCCGCCGCCTCGCTGGAGGACGTGGCTCGGCGGGCCGGGGTGGGCATCGGCACCCTCTACCGCAACTTCCCCAGTCGGCGGCACCTGTTCGAGGCCGTCTACGTCGAGGAGGTCCGGGCACTGAGCCGCTCCGCCGAGGACCTGGCCGAGCTGCCCCCGTGGGACGCGCTCGTCGCCTGGCTGCACCGGTTCGTCGCGTACGTCGCCACCAAGCGGGCGCTCGCCGAGCAGCTGCTGCACGACTCGGAGATCTTCACGAGCTGCCGGACGGAGATCTACGCCGCCGGCGAGCCGCTGATGCGCCGCGCCCAGGGTGCCGGCGCGGTCCGTGCCGACGTCAGCTTCGACGACGTGATCCGCCTGATCAGCGGCCTCACCATGGCCCAGTTTCCGTCACCGGAGCAACGCGACCGGGTGCTCGGCGTGGCCCTGGACGGCCTGCGCGCTCCCACCCGCTGACCCGCGTCAGCGGTCGACAAGCAGCAGCCACTCGTCGTCGAACCGTTCCACCACCGTGCCCGCCGGCCAGCGGTGACCGAGATCGACCATCGCCCGGGCCTGGTCGACCTGCGGCGGCCGGCTGAACTGTGCGTCGCGGAAACTGGCCATGCTGTGGAACCGGGCCCGGCCGAAGTTCGCGGCGTCGGTGAAGCGGGCCCGGTCGAACAACGCCTCCGCGCCGAACAGCGTCCAGCGGAACAGCGCCATGTGCCGGAAACGGACGGAGTGGAAGTTGACCGAGCCACCGAACTCGGTGTGCTCCATGGACAGGGCGGCGTCGAAGACGGCCTCCCGGAACGTGGCGGCGTCCTCGAAGCGGGTCGCGTCGAAGCTGCTCGGCTCACCGAAGGTCGCTCGGCGAAACGAGGTCAGGCCGGCGAAGCTGGATCGCCGGCAGGACAGTTCACCGGCGAACGTGGCCCCGTCGAAGCTGGCCAGACCGCCGACGCGCACGCCGTCCAGCAGGACCGCACCGTCGGCCCCGAGACCCTCGAAGCTCACGTCGCCGAAGGTGGCCGCCCCGAGCAGGAGTCGCCCCCGGGTCGTCGCACCCGCGAAGGTGGTCGAGCCGGTGAACGTCGCCCCGGTGAAGGTCGCGTCGACGAGCGTGCAGCCCGCGGCGTCGAAGTCGACGAGCGCCGCACCGGTCAGGTCGAGCGTCAGCTCCGGCCAGTGGGTCGCGTCGTCCGCGCGCAGGTGCCGGGTGAGCACGCGCTGCGCGGTGCGCCGGACCTCCGTCTCGCGCGGCTCGCCGTCCGGCGCCGGCATCCGCAGGTACGCGCAGAGCACCGCCGCGATCGTCGCGCGCTGCCGCGGATTGTCCTGACCGAGGCGCTCCAGCGCGTGCAGGCCGCCGAGGCGTACCGCCGCGCTGTCGTTGCCGAGCAGCTCGACCGCCCGGGTGTACAGCTCGGTCAGCCGGCGCTCCGCCGCGTCGTGCTCGGCGGCTCCGGACTGCCGGTCCTGGTGGCGCTGGGCGGCCTCGGCCACCGCCTCGGCGTGCGCCTGCACCCGGTCCCGGTGCGCCTGGTCCCGGGCGGCGACGCTCTCCTGATGCCGCTGGGCGCGCTCGGTGATCCACTGACGGCGGGCGGCCAGCAGCAGGGCCAGCCCTCCGCCGGTGCCGGCGACCACGGTCAGGCCGGTGCGGATCGCGTCGATGCGCAGTGTGGCGCGGGTGTCCGGCTGGCCAGCCCGGTCGGCCTCGGCGAGCAGCAGGCCCAGCACCAGCCAGCCCAGCGCGGCGGCGACCACCAGGCCGACCAGCACCAGCCACCAGGGCATCACCCGCAACTGGCGCTCGGGAGGTTCGTCGGCGGCCACGGCCACAGCATGCCATTCGCGGTCACCGCCCGGGGGTACGCACCGGGCCGCGGGTCTGGTGTGGAGCGGGGCCGAATTGCCGGCTTCGTACACCATCGTGCGCGGTGCCGTGGTGGGCGGCCCGGTGCGACCCGACCGCCTCGCGCGCTGCGTCCGCGGGCGGTCCCGGACGGGCCGTCCGCACGGATGCGCGACGGCGAAATGTCGGGTGGACGACGTTCCCGGGAAAGGGGGTGTGCGCCATCGGATGCGCTCGATAGCCTGCAGCCGCTGTCCAATCGCGACAGACGTGACGTCTCAGAGGAGCAGCGCGCATGACCGAGCCGCACACCGTGCCGCCGGAGGGCACCCCGCCGACCGTGCCGCAGCTCGACGTCCGGGCGGCCGAGCCACCGACCGCCGAAGCCCCGCCACCCACCGGCGGGTTCGCCGACCGGCCACCCGGCTATCCGAGTGCGCTGGTCTGGCTGCGCGCCGGGATCCTGCGGGACTGGCGCGGCGTGCTCGGCGCGTTCGTCGCCACCTGGTTCTACCTGCCGATCGCGCTGCTCCTGGCGGTCTCGGGCGGTCTCATCCTCGCCGTCACCGGGCTCTTCGCCGGCGCGTTGGGCGCCGATGACCAGGTGCCCCAGGCGCTGCGCGACGCCCCGCTGATCGGCTCCCTGCTGGAGGCGTTCCTGACCCGCTCCGGCGGGGTGCTCGGCGGCGTGACCGGCTTCGTCGTCGGTTCCCTGATCGGCTTCCTCGCCGTGCTGGTGGTGCCCTGGCTGGGCACCACCGACGGCCCCATCCCGCTGGTCACCGGCCTGGTCGGCACCGTGGCCGCGGCGGCGCTGATCGGGGTGCTCTACACCCTCTACCGAGTGCTGCTGGAACCACGCCTGCTGGTGGTCTCCGGTGCCCGCCAGCCCAGCCGCCGGGAGTCCGCGCGGCTGCGCCCCGTGCTGGACGAGTGCGCCCGGCGGCTCGGCCTGGACAGCGTGCCCCGGCTGCTGATGGAGGACGACCCGGTCCTGAGCAACGCCCGCACGTACGCCCGGCACGTGGTGGTCACCACCGCCCTGCTGACCGAGCCGGACGACGAGGTCGCCGCGCTGCTCAGCCACGAGCTGGTGCACTGGCGCACCGGAGACGAGATCACCAGTGCCTTCGTCCGCGGTGTGGGCCTGCCGCTGACCCTCGCGCACGCGCTGCCGACCTGGCTGATGCGGACGTTCCCGCACCCGGGCACCAACTTCGTGGTCTTCCTGTTCTTCTGGCCGGTGCTGCTCACCATGCGCTACGTGGTGCTGCCGCTGCACGCCCGCGACGTGCGGGCGGCCGAGTACCGGGCCGACCTCGGCGCCGTGCTCACCGGGCACGTCGACGGGATGCGACGCGTCCTGGAGCGGCGGCTGTCCTTCGAGACCGGCCGCAGCGGCTGGGACGAGGCGGTCTGCGCCACCCACCCGCCGCACGAGCTGCGGCTCGACGCGCTGGAGCGGGCGTCGGTCGCCGGTGTGCCCGCCGGAGCCGGTGTGCCCGCCGAGACGGACGAGCCCGTCACCGCCGAGCGGCTGTTCGGCCACTCCGGCCCGGTCGGCACCCGCCGCACCTGGCTGCTGGTCGGCGCCCTCATGCTCGCGGCCTGCGTCGGCACCGGCGGGCTCGGCGTGGTGCAGTGGGCGTTCTTCCGACCACAGGCGACTGTCGACGGATACTTCTCCGCGCTCGCCGACCGGGACAGCGACGCCGCGCTCGACTTCCTGAGCGACCAGAGCGGTGTCACCGACCGCAAGCTGCTCGCCCAGCTGCTGCGCGGCAAGGGCTACCGGCCGCCGACCGACGTCGAGATCACCGAACTGGACCGTGACGGCGACAGCGCCACCGCCACCGTGGCGTACCGGTTGGCCGGCGAGCGGCGTACCGCGCAGGTTGCCCTGCGCCGTGACGACGAGGCCACCGCCGGGCTCTTCCACGGCTGGCGGTTGAGCGGCGGGCTGACCCCGCTCGACACCCCGATCGCCGGGCCCGGCGTGCAGCTCAACGAGGTGGCGCTGCCGGGTGCCGCCGAGGGTCCCGCGCTGGTGCTGCTGCCCGGTGAGTACACGGCGACCGGCCCGTCCAGCGTGCTCAGCGAGACGCCGAGCGAGATCGTGGCGGTCGGCCCGGGGCAGAGCACCGCCACCCTGCTACTGGCCCCGGTGCTCAAGCCGGCGGCCGGCGAGGCCGTCGAGGCCCGCGTCCGCGCCTGGTTGGACGAGTGCGCCAAGCAGACGGTCGCCGCACCGCCGGGCTGCCCGTTCCGCTACTACGGCGGCTCCGCGCAGAAGGTCACCTGGAAGATCCTGGAATACCCGAAGATCGCCGTCGAACTGACCGGCCCGTCCAGCGCGCAGGTCACCACGCCGTCCGAGACCCGGGGCAGGGTGCAGGTCAGTGGCACCAGCACGTACTTCGGCACCAACTCGCCGTTCACCGACGAGGACACGTTGACCGTGGCGGGCGTCGCCACCGCCGACGGGGACACCGTCGACTTCCGCCCCGCCGCCAACTGACCGGGAGCAACCGTGACCGACAGTGACACCGCCGCGCGACTGCCCGTCCGGCTGACCATCAGTCCGCGGCACCGGCAGGCGCCACCTGTCGCCCTGCTCGACTGGATCCACCGCAACCCGCAGTACCGGCCGGTGGTCCGCCAGGCCGGCGGCGGGGGACGGGCGGGCTTCAGCGACGCGGTGATCATCGCGGTGCTGGCCCAGGGGCTGCTCCCCGGGCTGTTCAACCTGTTGCAGTCCTGGGTCGACCAGCAGCGCACCGAGGCCAGCATCCGGATCCAGGCCGGGGACACCGAGGTGGAGTTACAGGTGAGCGGCCGCACCGATTCGGCTCGCCTGCTGGCCCAGGCGACCGAGGCGCTGCGGGCCGCCCGGGAGACCGGCCCGGACGCCGCCGACTGAGACCGGCGGCGTCCTAGCTCGCCTTGGCCAGCGACTCGAACTCGTCGTCGGTCAGCCGCACGTCGGCCGCGTCCACGTTCTCCTCCAGGTGCGCCACCGAGGACGTGCCGGGGATCGGCAGCATCACCGGCGAGCGGCGCAGCAGCCAGGCCAGCGCGAGCTGCGCGGGCGACGCGCCGTGCGCCGTGGAGATCGCGTCCAACGGCCCGCCCGGGCGGGCCAGCTCGCCGGTGGCGATCGGGAACCACGGGATGAACGCGAGGTCGTTGCGCTCGCAGTACTCCAGCACGTCCTCGGCGCTGCGGTTGGCGAGGTTGTACAGGTTCTGTACGGAGGCGATCGTGGTGATCGCGCGGGACTCCTCGATCTGCGCGACGCTCACCTCGGACAGCCCGATGTGCCGGATCTTGCCCTCCTGCCGCAGCAGCGCCAGCTCGCCCAACTGGTCGGCGAGCGGCACCTTCGGGTCGATCCGGTGCAACTGGTACAGCGGGATGCTGTCCAGGCCGAGGTGGCGCAGGCTCAGCTCACACTGCTGGCGCAGATACTCCGGGCGGCCCACTGCACGCCAGTCGCCCGGGCCGGAGCGGGTCAGCCCGGCCTTGGTCGCGATGACCAGGTCGTCGGCGTACGGGTGCAGGGCCTCGCGGATCAGCAGCTCCGAGACGAACGGCCCGTACGAGTCGGCGGTGTCGATGAACGTCACGCCCAGCTCCACGGCCCGGCGCAGCACCCGGACCGCCTCCGCCGGGTCCTTCGGGTCGCCCCAGACCCCGGGGCCGGTGATCTGCATCGCCCCGTAACCGAGTCGGTTGACGGTGACGTCCCCGCCGATCCGGTACGTGCCGGACGCCTTCGCGGGCTGCTCACTGATGTTTGTCGCCATGGGTAGATCATCCCCCGGAAGCCGACAGGCATGCCGCTCGTCGGCCGACTGTGTGCGTGGAAACGCCCTGTGCGGTTCGAGGCGATTGCCGGGAAGCGCCCGGTACGACCGGCGTGTCCGTGCGACGCTGGCGGTGCCCGTGCCGACCGGCGCGACGGCGGAGGGAGCACCCATGGGAGTGCCGCAGGTCAACTTCGCGCTCGACACGTACGAGTGCATCGTGATCTATCCCGGCGCGGCCGGTCGGGCCCTGCCCGCCGAGACCGTGCAGCGGTTGCAGTCGGAGCACGCCGAGCACATGCAGGCGTTGCAGCGCGGCGGCATCATCCTGGTCGCCGGCTCGGTCGACGGGCCGGCCCGCGAGCCGGAGCCGCCGATCGGCTTCGGCCTGGCCCGCACCGGCAGCGTCGACGACGTCCGCAGCGTGCTGGAGGCCGACCCGGCGGTGCAGGCCGGGCTCTACCGGGTGGACGTGCTGACCTTCCTCTGCCCGGCCGGGTCCCTGGAGTTCCCACTGGTCAAGACCGAGAGCTGAGCTGTCGGTCAGTCGAGGCGCTGTCGTGATGGCGACGGCGCTCGGCGCAGTGTCGGTGCTACGGTCGCGCCCAGTGCGGGCCGCCGCCGGGGCACACCCGGAAGCGTGGGGTCGGCCCGGTCGAGGAGTCGCCATGCTCTCCGCCGCCACCCCCGATGTCGCGACGGCCACCGCCCGGCTGCGGGCCCTGCTCGGTGACCGGCTGCACGAGCCGGGCGATCCCGGTTTCGTCACCACCACAAGGCTCTGGAACGGCGCCGTGGACCGCGCGCCCATCCTGGTCGCCAGCTGCCGGGACACCGACGAGGTGGCCGGCGCGGTACGCATCGCCGCCCGGTGCCACCTGCCCCTGTCGGTCCGCTCCGGCGGGCACGACTGGGCCGGCCGGGCACTGCGCGACGGCGGCCTGGTGCTCGACCTGACCGGTCTGCGTGCCGTCCGGGTCGACCCGGACGCGTGCGCGGTGACCGTCGGCGGTGGCGCCACGACGGCCGAGTTGCTCGCCGCCACCCGGCCGTACGACCTGGTGGTGCCCACCGGCGTGGTCGGTGACGTGGGCGTGGCCGGGCTCACCCTCGCCGGCGGGTACGGCCCGCTGTGCGGCCGGTTCGGTCTGACCCTGGACAACCTGCTCGGTGCGGAGGTGGTCCTCGCCGACGGCCGTCGGGTCACCGCCGATCCCCACCACGACGCCGAGCTGTACTGGGCGCTGCGCGGCGGCGGGGGCAACCTCGGCGTGGTCACCGAGCTGCGCCTGCGCGCGCACCGGCTGCCCGGCGTGCTGGCCGGCATGATCATGTTCGCGTTGGCCGAGGCGCCCGCCGTGCTGCGCGGCTACGGCGCGCTCATCGCCGAGGCCCCGGACGAGCTGACCGTGATGACCGGCTTCCTGCCCGGCCCGGCCGGCGAGCCGATGGTCTTCGTCTGCCCGTTCTACAGCGGGCCGGACCTGGACGCCGGGCTGCCGTGGATGGACCGACTGCGCGCGCTGGGCACCCCGCTCGTCGACCAGATCGCCCCGATGCCGTACGCGGACGCGCTGCGGATGTTCGACGGCGGGATGGTCGACGGCAACCACTACCTGCTGCGTACCCGCTGGCTGCCCGCGCTCACCGACGGCGTGGCGGACGCGCTCGTCGACGCGGCCCGGCAGGTCAGCTCGCCGTTCTCGGCGCTGGCCGTGCACCACTTCCACGGTGCGGCCACCCGGGTCCGGCTCGCCGACACGGCCTTCGGTCTGCGCCGCGACCACCTGCTGACCGAGATCATCGCGGTCTGGGCGCCCGGCGAGCAGGCCGGGCCGCACCGGGCGTGGGCCGAGCGCACCTCGACGGCGCTCGCCGGGCACGCCCTGCCCGGCGGCTACCCCAATTTGCTCGCCCCGGAGGAGACCGACCGGGTCCGGCTCGCCTACGGCGCGAACTGGGCGCGACTGCGCCGGGCCAAGCGCCGCTACGACCCCCGTGACCTGCTGACCGCGGTGCCCACCCTGCCCCCGTCGGCGCACCCACGGTGAGCCTTCCTCGGGAGCACCCCGACAGCGCACACCGACGGAGGCGTACGATTCCCGGCGCGCGGTCGCCGTTGCCCGTCGCCACAACGTTCCCGGTGCGGTTCCGCCCGCCGGCCCGACGCGCACCGCGCGTCGTTCGACACATGTTCCGCTGCCTGCAATGGGTCGGCCCCGAGTCCGACCTGAAGGAGAGACTAGCCTGATGGGCGTGACACGCCGCGTGAAGATCGTCTGCACCCTTGGTCCCGCCACCTCGTCCCCGGAGCGCATCCGGGGTCTCGTCGAGGCCGGCATGAACGTGGCGAGGCTCAACTTCAGCCACGGCAGCCACGCCGACCACGAGTCGGTCTATCGACTCGTCCGGGAGGCGTCCGAGGCGGCAGGTAAGCCGGTGGCGGTCCTCGCCGACCTGCAGGGCCCCAAGATCCGGCTCGGTAAGTTCGCCGACGGCCCGCACGAGTGGCGCACCGGCGACTCGGTCGTGATCACCGGCGACGACATCCTGGGCACCAAGGAGCGGGTCTCCTGCACCTACACCAAGCTGCCGCACGAGGTGAAGCCCGGTGACCGCCTGCTGATCGACGACGGTCGGGTCGCGGTCGAGGTCACCGACGTCACCGGCAACGACATCCGCTGCCTGGTCACCGAGGGTGGCCCGGTCTCCAACAACAAGGGCGTCTCGCTGCCCAACGTGGCGGTCAGCGTGCCCGCCATGTCCGAGAAGGACGCCGAGGACCTGCGCTTCTCGCTGGGTCTCGGCGTCGACCTGGTCGCGCTGTCCTTCGTGCGCTCGGCCGAGGACATCAAGCTCGTCCACAACATCATGGCCGAGGAGGGCGTCTTCCGCCCGGTGCTGGCCAAGGTCGAGAAGCCGGAGGCGGTGGAGCACCTCGAGGCCATCGTGCTGGCCTTCGACGGCGTCATGGTCGCCCGCGGTGACCTCGGCGTCGAGATGCCACTGGACCAGGTCCCGCTGGTGCAGAAGCGCGCCGTGCAGCTCTGCCGGGAGAACGCCAAGCCGGTCATCGTCGCCACCCAGATGCTCGACTCCATGATCGAAAACTCCCGCCCCACCCGGGCGGAGGCCTCCGACGTCGCCAACGCGGTGCTCGACGGCGCGGACGCGGTGATGCTCTCCGGCGAGACCAGCGTCGGCAAGTACCCGGTGCTGACCGTCAGCACCATGGCCAAGATCGTGACGACCACCGAGGCCGGCTCGATCGGGGTGCCGCGGTTGCAGCACGACCCGCGTACCCACGGGGGCGCGCTCACCGTCGCCGCCTCGTCGATCGCCCGGGCCATCAACGCCAAGGCCCTGGTCGCCTTCTCGCAGACCGGTGACACCGTCCGACGGCTGTCCCGCCTGCACTGCGACCTGCCGCTGCTGGCCTTCACGCCGGTCCCCGAGGTGCGCGACCAGCTCGCCCTCACCTGGGGCGTGGAGACCTTCCTGATGCCGTTCGTGCAGCACACCGACGACATGTTCCGCCAGGTCGACCAGGCGCTGCTCGGCCTCGACCGGGCCAACCCCGGCGACTACGTGGTGATCGTGGCGGGCAGCCCGCCCGGCACCCCCGGCTCGACCAACACGCTGCGCGTACACCAGCTCGGCTCGCTGGTCGACGCGGCGTCGGCGCGGGCGCTGCAGTGAGCGACGGTCGGGTCGCGGTCGGCCAGGCGGCTGTTGACCAGCTGCTGGAAGTGCTGGACCTCGACCCGACCGGGGAGATGGCCTTCCGGGGGATGAGCCCCCCGGTCGGCCCACAACGGGTGTACGGCGGCCAGGTCGCCGGTCAGGCGCTGGTCGCCGCCGGCCGCACCGTCGACCCGGAGCGGTTCGTGCACTCGCTGCACGGTTACTTCGTCCGCCCCGGCGACCCGGTCGAGCCGATCGCCTTCCAGGTGGAGAACATCCGCGACGGCCGGTCCTTCTCGGTCCGCCGCGCGGTCGCGCTCCAGCACGACAAGCCGATCTTCTTCATGTCGGCGTCGTTCCAACGGGCCGAGGAGGGTCTGGACCACCAGGCCCCGACTCCGCTGGACGTGCCGCCGCCGCAGGACGTCCCGACGATGAGCGACAGGCTCTCCCGGTACCCGGAGCGGCTCGGCATGTGGGGGCAGATCCCGCGGCCGATCGACGTGCGCTACGTCGGCGAGCCCGGCTGGGTCCGGCCCGGCGACCGGCCGGCCGACCCGCACCAGCGCGTCTGGATGCGCATCGACGGCAAACTGCCCGACGATCCGCTGCTGCACGCCTGTGCGCTCACCTACGCCTCGGACCTCACCCTGCTGGACTCGGTGCTCTCCGTGCACGGCGAGGTGTGGGGGCCGGGCGGGCTGGTCGGCGCGAGCCTGGACCACGCGCTGTGGTTCCACCGGCCGTTCCGCGCCGACGAGTGGTTCCTCTACGACTGTCTGAGCCCGTCGGCGTCCGGCGCGCGTGGGCTGGCCACCGGCCGGATGTTCACCACGGACGGCCAGCAGATCGCCAGCGCCGTCCAGGAGGGCCTCCTGCGCCGCGTCGGCGCCTGACGCTCTCGACACATCCCCGCCAGGACCTGGCGGGGATGGCCTCGGTCAGGCCTGGTGGATCGCCTCGCCCGCGATCTCGATCTGCACCGTCCTGCCGACCAGGACCCCGCCGCTCTCCAGCATGACATTCCAGAGCAGGCCATAATCCTCGCGGTTGATCTCGGCCGTCGCGCTGAACCCGAAGATGTTCTGCCCGTACGGATCACGACGGGCGCCGCCGAAATTCACCTCCAGGTCGACAGCCCGGGTGATTCCTTTCACGGTCAACTCACCGGTCAGCACGAATCGCCCCGGTGCGCCGTCGGACTGCGGTGGAACAATCGGACTCCGGCCCCGTCCGCCGAGCCGATGGCTGCGCAGCCGGGCCCATTGGAAGATGGGGTCCTCGTTGCCCTGCCACTTGATGCCGGTGCTTCGATATTCGAGCGTCGGATAGCGTTCCACGTCGAGGAAGTCGGCACTCTTCAGATGCGTGTCCCGGTCGCTGCTGCCGGTGGTGATGCTGGCCGACGCGATGGTCGCCGTCACCGAGGAGAGCAGCGGGTCCTCCGCCACGAAGATCTGCGCGGTCGCCTCGGCGAACTCACCGCGCACCGGGCTCACCATCATGTGCCGGGACAGGAAACCGATCCGCTTGTGCGCCTGATCGAGAAGATAGGTGCCGGCGACCGGGATGGTCATGCCATCCCAGGTGCGTGTGGCGATATCGGTCATCGTGTTGCCTTCCCCCGATGTTTATCAATCTGCGGACCGGCACCGCCGCAACGGTCCGACGGTCGTACCCCCGCCCAGCATAAGGACGCTCCATACCGGCATTTCGGCCCCCACCTCACGGTGGATCATGGCGTGCTTTGACCGGTCCTCGACGACACCCGGAACGGGCGCGAATGACGCGAATTCCATCGATGCGTGTCCGATCGGCCGAGGGTCGCCCGCCCGGCCGGTTGACCGGGGGCTAACCTTGCCGACATGCGCCTCTCCGCCCGGGTCGACTACGCCCTCCGCGCGGCCGCCGAGCTTGCCGCGACGGCCAGTGGTCCTGGGCGCGGCCGGCCCGTCACGGCCGACCAGATCGCCCGTGCCCAGGAAATCCCGCCGAAGTTCCTGGAGAGCATCCTGCTGCAACTGCGCCGGGGCGGCATCGTGCACGCCCAGCGCGGCCCGGAGGGTGGCTACTGGCTGGCCCGCCCCGCCGAGGAGATCTCGCTCGCCGAGGTGATCCGGGTGATCGACGGGCCGCTGGCCCACGTCCGCGGGCAACGCCCCGAGCAACTCGGCTACCACGGCCCGGCCCGTGCGCTCCAGGAGGTCTGGATCGCGCTGCGGGCAAGCGAACGCGAGATCCTGGAGCTGGTCAGCGTCGCCGACGTGGCCGCGGGCACCCTGCCCCCGCGCATCACCGAACTGGTGGCCGACCCGCGCGCCTGGATCTGAGCGCCGGCCCGGTCCCGGGCCCCGCGCTACCCGTCCCGCGCCGGTCGCCCCGCGCTACCCGTCCCGCGCCGGTCGCCCCGCGCTACCCGTCCCGCGCCGGTCGCCCCGCGCCACCCGCCCCTCGCCGGTCGCGCCCGCCACGCCGATCCTCCGCCCGCGCTGGTTGCCGGGCGGCATCGACCGCGGTGCGTCGCACGGTGGGCGTCCCATCCACCGATCAGAGGCTTGACCCCGGCCGCCCCGTGCCGCATTGTCGACCAAGTCGATAGGAGATACCGAAAAGTCAGGGGGCGCTCGTGCGCAAGCTGCTGGTACTCGCTCTGGTCGGGCTCGTCGCGCAGCTGATCGACGGCTCGCTCGGCATGGCGTACGGGCTGACCTCGTCCACTCTGCTGCTGGTCGCCGGGGTCGCCCCGGCCGCCGCCTCGGCCTCGGTGCACCTGGCCGAGATCGGCACCACCCTCGCCGCCGGGGTCGCGCACTGGCGCTTCGGCAACGTCGACTGGCGGGTGGTCACCCGCATCGCCCTGCCCGGCGCCATCGGTGCCTTCGCCGGTGCCACCCTGCTCAGCTCGATCTCCACCGAGGCGGCCGCGCCGTGGATGGCCGGCATCCTCTTCACCCTCGGCGCGTACCTGCTGATCCGCTTCGCCCGACCGCTGCGCACCGATCGGGTCGGCGGGCGACTACGTGGACGTTTCCTCGGCCCCCTGGGCCTGGTCGCCGGCTTCGTCGACGCCACCGGTGGCGGCGGGTGGGGTCCGGTGGCCACCCCGGCGCTGCTGGTCTCCGGCCGCCTGGAGCCCCGCAAGGTGATCGGCTCGGTGGACACCGCCGAGTTCGTCGTGGCCGGTGCGGCGAGTGTCGGCTTCCTGATCGGGCTGGGCTCCGAAGGGTTCCTGCTCCCCACCGTCGCCGCGCTGCTGATCGGCGGGCTCATCGCCGCCCCGCTGGCCGCCTGGCTGGTGCGCATCGTGCCCGCCCAACTGCTCGGCGCGACGATCGGCGGCGTGATCGTGCTGACCAACGCCCGCACGCTGATCCGCTCCGCCGAACTCGACGGCCCGATCCGCCCGGTCATGTACGCCCTGTTGGCCGCCGGCTGGCTGACCGCCCTGGTGCTGGCCGTGCGGGCACTTCGCCGCACCCGACGCGCCCGCGCCGAAGCCGCGAGCGCTCCCGCCGCCGCGAACGTTCCCGCCAAGCTGCCCGAGCTTGCTGCCGCCGGTGCGGTCGAAGCGGATCTGGCCTCCACAGCCACGCCCACGCCACGCTGAACCCCGCCTGCCCTCCGGCCTCGTCCCGCCCTCGGCCTCGCCCGATTCCGGGCGCGCGCCCCGACCCGCTGCCAACCTGCCCGCTCGCCCGACAGCAAGCACCGCGTTCACGGCCGGCGGTTCGGGGAGCGGGTTAGGCCCGGCTTGGCGATCATGGAGTTGTGGTGCCGACTTTGGGGGTTTACGGGCGTTCTGTTACCCACCACAACTCCATGATCGGCGAGGCGGCGCTGGTCGACGAACAGCCGTTCCGCCTAACGCAACGGCGTTGTCCAGGATGTAGTGGTTTCCCGGCGCTTCGTGGCCACCACATCCTTGTTCGAGCATGACCTTGGCGGCGTGGGCGCCCCAAACTCCGCTCCGGGTCTGTCGGGGGCGGTATTCGTCGTCAAGATCCGCGCAACGTCGGGGATGTTGCTGTCTCACGCGTGCCTGAGGCAGCGACATCCCCGATGTTGTGACGATCTTGGCGCAGGGCGCAGGGCGCAGGGCGCAGGGCGCAGGGCGCAGGGCGCAGGGTGCGGGGTGCGGGGGTGCGGGAGGCCGGGGGCGGGAGGTGGAGGCGGCGGCAGTTAGGGAGAGAGCAGGTTGTCGGCCGTCTCGGCGAGCAGTGTCCAGGCCTCGTCGACGTGCGCTTCGGTGGTCTGGGGCGAGCCGACGGCCAGCCGTAGCGTGTAGCGGCCGGCGACGCGGGTGTGCGTCAGGTGCACCCGTCCGGTGGCGTTGACCGCGGCCAGCAGTGCCGCGTTGGCGTCGTCGTCGGCGCGCAGCCGGAAGCAGACGAGCGAGAAGGGGTGCGCCGCCGTCACCTCGAACCGGTCGTCGGCGCGGACCCGCTGGGCGAACCGGTCGGCCAGCGCCACGCCGGAGCGGATGTGTGCCCGCAGCCCTTCGGCGCCGTACCAGCGGATGACGAACCACAGTTTCAGGGCGCGGAACCGTCGGCCCAGCGGCACCTGCCAGTCCCGGTAGTCGATCACCGCGCCGGACTCGGAGGCCGCGTTGCGCAGGAACTCCGGCAGTACGGTCAGCGCGTCGATCAGTTCGGCGCGGTCGGCGACCCAGAACGCGTCGCAGTCGAACCCGGTGAGCAGCCACTTGTGCGGGTCGAAGCAGTACGAGTCGGCGTACTCCAGGCCGGCGTGCGACCACCGCAGTTCGGGGCAGACGGCGGCGGCGCCCGCGTACGCGGCGTCCACGTGCAGCCAGATGCCGTACTCGGCGCAGATGGCACCGATCTCCGGCAGCGGGTCGATCGCGGTGGTGGAGGTGGTGCCGATTGTTGCCACCACGATGGCGGGTACGTCCCCGGCGGCCAGGTCGGCCTCGATCGCCGCGCGGAGCGCGCCCGGCAGCAGCGCCTGGCTGTCCGGGTCGACGTCGATCGGCCGGATGCCGTCGGTGCCCAGTCCGGCGATCCGGGCGGCCTTCTCGATGGAGGAGTGCCCGTGCACGGAGGTGTACGCGCGGTAGCGCCGGCCGATGCCGGTGTCGCGCCAGCGGCCTCCGCTGGCCCGGTGCAGCGCGGTCAGGGTGGCCACCAGCGTCGCCGAGGACGCCGAGTCCTGGATGACCCCACCGCCGGCACCGGTGGAGCGGAACCGGTGCGGCAGGTCCATCAGTTGGGCCAGCCAGTCCATCAGCACCGTCTCCACCTCGGTGCAGGCGGGGCTGGTGGCCCAGAGCATGCCCTGGACGCCGAGCCCGGAGCTGACCAGGTCACCGAGCACGCTCGGGCCCGAGGTGTTGGCGGGGAAGTAGCCGAAGAAGCCCGGGTGCTGCCAGTGGGTCAGCCCCGGCAGGACGATCGAGTCCAGGTCGGCGAGGACGGCCTCGACCGGTTCGCCGCCGGCGGTGGGCGGTGCGGTGGGGAGGGCGGCGGCCACCGTGCCGGGCGGGTCGGCCGAGGTGACCGGTCGTTGCGCCAGCGTCGTCCAGTAGTCGGCGATCCAGTCGACGACCGCGTGGCCGGCGCGACGGAACTCGGCGGGGTCCATGTGGGGGGTGCTCATCCGTACGAGTTGATCAGCCAGCGATGGTGGAGGCAAGGCAGCCAGCAACGGTCATCGATGTTGCGTGGCGGAAAGCGCTTGCCCTACGATGCGCGGTGAGTCGGATCCGCGAGTTCCAGGGCGTTCACCCCCGATCAGATCGCCGTCCGCCGCCGTGGCGGCGCGACGGGTCCACCGCGCGTCCCGGGCCGGGCGGGTGGGCCGCCGCGATCATCCGCGGATCCTCGGAGGCAGTCCATGCACCCGTCCAGACATCGGCTGATCCTGCTCGCCGGCACGACGGCGGCCGCCGTCGTGGCCGGCACCCTCGGCACGGTGGTCGCCTCGGCCGCCGCCGTCGGCTGCCGGGTCGACTATCAAGTAACCAACCAGTGGCAGGGCGGCTTCGGCGCCAACGTCACAGTCACCAACCTCGGCGACCCGGTCAACGGGTGGGCCCTCACCTGGTCGTACGCGGCCGGGCAACAGGTCACCCAGGCGTGGAACGCCGTCGTCACCCAGTCCGGTGCCCAGGTCACCGCCCGCAACGTCGACCACAACGCCGGCATCGCCACCAACGGCACCGCCGCGTTCGGCTTCAACGGTTCGTGGACCGGCAGCAATCCGGTGCCGACCAGCTTCGCGCTCAACGGCACCACCTGCACCGGCACCCCGGCCACCGACGGGCCGACCACCCCACCGCCGACCACGCCACCACCCACGACCCCACCGCCGACCACCCCACCACCCACGACGCCGCCCCCGACGACCCCGCCACCCACCACTCCGCCGGCCGGGGCGAAACAGCTGGAGAACCTGGACCGGGGGTTGATCAGCGTCCGCTCCGGCAGCGGCAACCTGGTGTCCTGGCGACTGCTCGGCACCGAGACCTCCGGGGTGGCGTTCAACCTGTACCGGGGGTCGACCAGGGTCAACGCCAGCCCGATCACCGGCGCCACCACCTACCTGGACAGCGGCGCGGCGGCCGGCTCGGCGTACACCGTGCGGGCCGTGGTCGGCGGCGCCGAGCAGGCGGCGTCGGCACCGGCGCTGCAGTTCGCCAACGGCTACCTGGACGTGCCGTTGCAGGTCCCGGCCGGTGGCACCACCCCCAGCGGGGAGAACTACACCTACAGCGCCAACGATGCCTCGGTCGGGGACCTCAACGGCGACGGCACCTACGAGATCGTGCTCAAGTGGGACCCGTCGAACGCCAAGGACAACTCCCAGTCCGGCTACACCGGCAACGTCTACGTCGACGCGTACACCCTGACCGGCACCCGGCTGTGGCGGATCGACCTGGGCCGCAACATCCGGGCCGGCGCCCACTACACCCAGTTCCAGGTGTACGACTACGACGGTGACGGCCGCGCGGAGGTGGCCATGAAGACCGCCGACGGCACCCGTTCCGGCACCGGCCAGCTCATCGGCTCGTCGTCGGCGGACCACCGCAACTCCAGCGGCTACGTGCTGGCCGGTCCGGAGTACCTGACCATGTTCAACGGCCAGACCGGCGCGATCCTTTCCACCGTCAGCTACGACCCGCCGCGCGGCACCGTGTCGTCCTGGGGCGACTCGTACGGCAACCGGGTGGACCGGTTCCTCGCCGGCACCGCGTACCTGGACGGGCAGCGCCCGTCGCTGATCATGGCCCGGGGCTACTACACCCGCGCGGTCGTCGCCGCCTGGGACTTCCGCAACGGCACGCTGACCAAGCGCTGGACGTTCGACTCGAACTCCGCCGGCAACGGCGCCGCCGCCGGTCAGGGCAACCACCAACTCTCCGTCGCCGACGTCGACGCCGACGGCCGTCAGGAGATCGTCTACGGTGCCGCCACCATCGACGACAACGGCCGGCTGCTCTACTCGACCGGCAACGGGCACGGCGACGCCATGCACGTCGGTGACCTCGACCCGGGCCGCACCGGCCTGGAGGTCTTCAAGGTCGACGAGGACGCCAGCAAGCCCAGCTCCTGGTTCGCCGACGCGCGTACCGGTCAGATCCTCTGGTCCACGCCGGCCTCCGGCGACAACGGCCGGGGCGTCTCCGCGGACATCTGGGCCGGCAGCCCCGGCGCGGAGTCGTGGTCGTCGGCCGTCGGCGGGCTGGCCAACACCAGGGGGCAGAACATCGGCCGCAAGCCGTCGTCGACGAACTTCCTCGCCTGGTGGGACGGCGATCCGGTACGCGAACTGCTCGACGGCACGAAGATCGACAAGTACGGCACCGGTGGCGAGACCCGACTGCTCGATGGCAGCGGGGTGGCGTCGAACAACGGCACCAAGTCCACCCCGGCGCTCTCCGGTGACATCCTCGGTGACTGGCGGGAGGAGGTGATCTGGCGAACCACCGACAGCCGGGCCCTGCGCATCTACAGCACGCCCACGCCGACCAGCACCCGGATCCACACCCTGATGCACGACCCGCAGTATCGGGTGGCGATCGCGTGGCAGAACACCGCCTACAACCAGCCGCCACACCCGGGGTTCTTCATCGGCGACCAGATGGCCAGCCCACCCACCCCGAACATCTACCTACGTTGATCTAACCCCTAGCGGTCCCGAACGGGGTCGCCTAGGGTGGCAGGCACCGGGCCGCAGCCGCGGAATCCGCTCAGCTCCGGCCCGGTGCGCCACACCGCGGCATTCCCGACCCGTCCCGACCGGGGATGCCGTACCACCACCGAAACCAACATTAGGCAGCGTCGGGGTCGGCGGGGTGACGCTGACGTGAAGATCGTGTTTCATGCGTCCCGGTGCAGACCGCCCGCCACCTGCTCGGCGATCAACTCGTAGGACCGCACCCGGTCGGCGACGTCGTACACCAGAGTGGTCAGCATCAGCTCGTCCGCGCCGGTGCGTTCCACCAGCTCGGCGAGCTGCCGGCGCACCGTCTCCGGCGAACCCATCGCCTGACCGTCGCGGCGCTGCAGGATGAACTCCCGCTCGATCTCGGAGTACGGGTACGCGGCCGCCTCGTCCGGCGTCGACAACGGCTCCGGCCGGCCGGAGCGCAACTTCAGAAACGACAGCGCGCTCGGCCCCGCCAGCCACTCGGCCCGCTCGTCGGTCTCCGCGCACACCGCGTTGACCGCCACCATCGCGTACGGCTTGTCCAACCACTGCGACGGCCGGAAGTTCTGCCGGTACAGGGCCAGCGCCGGCAGGGTGTTCGCCGAGCTGAAGTGGTGCGCGAAGGAGAACGGCAGACCCAGCAGGCCGGCGAGTTGGGCGCTGAAACCGCTGGAGCCCAGCAGCCACACGGCCGGCTGCTCACCGCGACCCGGCGTGGCGATGATCTGCCCCGGCTTCTCGCCGCTGAAGTAGTTCATCAGGTCGGCCAACTCGCGCGGGAAACCCTCCGCGGACAGGCCCTCCATGGTGCGCCGCAACGCCAGTGCGGTCACCTGGTCGGTGCCCGGCGCCCGGCCGATGCCCAGGTCGATCCGACCGGGGTGCAGCGCCTCCAGGGTGCCGAACTGCTCGGCGACCACCAGCGGCGCGTGGTTGGGCAGCATCACTCCGCCCGACCCGAGGCGGATCGTCGACGTGTTCGCCGCCAGGTGCGCCAGCAACACCGCGGGGGCGGAGCTGGCGATCGCCGGCATGTTGTGGTGCTCGGCCACCCAGAACCGGTGGTAGCCCAACTCCTCGGTGCGGCGGGCCAGCTCGGTGGTGGCCTCCAGGGCCGCGCCGGCGGTGGTGCCCTTGGCGACCGGTGCAAGATCAAGAACAGACATCGGTACGGTGATCACACGCAGTGCCAACTCCCCGGCCCGCCCGTTCATTCCACCGCCGCTCACCCCACCCCACGTGCCTGTTCGAAGATCAGACTGGTCTGGGTGTGCTGCACCACCGGGTCCACCGCCAGGTGGTCCAGCACGAAGTCGCGCAACGCGTCACCGGACGCCGCCCGCACGTGCAGCACGTAATCCTCCGCACCCGCCACGTGGAACACCGACACCACCCCCGGCAACCGCACCGACCGGGCCCGGAAGGCGTCCACCGCCGCCCGCTCGTGCGCGGTCAACCGCACCGACACCAACGCCTGCAACGGCAGACCGAGCGCGGCCGGGTCCACCTCGGCGTGGAAACCGCGGATCGCGCCCCGGTCCCGCAGCGCCCGCGTCCGGGTCAGGCACGTCGACGGCGCCACCCCCACCCGCTCGGCGAGCGCATTGTTGGGCAGACGCCCGTCCGCGGCCAACTCGGTCAGAATCGCGCGGTCCACCTCGTCCAGGGCCGGAAACGGCCGCACATCGTTCGGCGCAGAAGACATCCAGCCATCCTCGCCCGAATCCACGAACGAAACCAGTGGGCTCACCAGAATCATCTGCCGACCCATTGCCTCCGGGCAGGTGGATGTTCGACGCTACCCGGCATGACAACGATGGACACCCGGGCCGTACACGCCGGTCGCGACGACCTGCGCACCCTCGGCGTGCACGTACCGCCCATCGACCTGTCCACCACCAACCCACTGCCCTCGGTCGACGACGGCGGCGCCGCCTACGAACAACTCGCCACCGGCGGCACCCTCCCCACCGACGGCGGCGCCGTCTACCAACGGCTCTGGAACCCCACAGTCGCCCGCTTCGAAACCGCCCTCGCCGAGCTGGAAGGCACCGCCCAGGCCGTCGCCTTCGCCAGCGGCATGGCCGCCCTCACCGCCACCCTGCTCGCCGCCGCCCGCGACGACCGCCGGCACGTCGTCGCCGTCCGACCCCTCTACGGCGGAACCGACCACGTCCTCGCCACCGGCCTGCTCGGCACCACCGTCACCTGGGCCCGCCCCGACGAGGTCGCCGCCGCCATCCGCCCCGACACCGCACTCGTCATCGCCGAGACACCCGCCAACCCCACCCTCGACCTGGTCGACATCGCCGCCCTCGCCACCGCCGCCGGCGACATCCCGCTGCTCGTCGACAACACCGTCGCCACCCCCGTCCTGCAACAACCCGCCCGACACGGCGCCACCCTCGTCCTGCACAGCGCCACCAAGAGCATCGGTGGGCACGGCGACGTACTCGCCGGCGTCGTCGCCTGCGACGACAACTGGGCCGTGCGACTACGCCAGGTCCGCGCCGTCACCGGCGCGATCCTGCACCCGCTGGGCGGCTACCTGCTGCACCGCGGCCTGCAAACCCTGCCGCTGCGCGTGCGCGCCCAGCAGGCCACCGCCGAGAAACTCGCCGGCTGGCTCGCCGGCCACTCCGCCGTACACCGGGTGCACCACCCCTCGACGCACGACCCGGCGGCGCTGGTCGGCCGCCAGATGTCCGGACCCGGCAGCCTGCTCGCCTTCGAGGTACGCGGCGGCGCACCCGCCGCGGCCGCCGTCGCCGGCGCCTGCCAGCTCATCACCCACGCGGTGTCCCTCGGCGGCGTCGACACCCTGATCCAGCACCCCGCCTCACTCACCCACCGCCCCGTCGAGGGCGACGCGAAACCCGCCGCCGGCCTGCTGCGCCTCTCGGTCGGCCTGGAAGACCCCGAGGACCTGCGCGCCGACCTCGCCGCCGCTCTCGACACGATCGCCTGATCAGCGCAGCTCGCGGTTGCCCAACACCCGGGTCGGCGAGCCCTCCCGGGCCACCCGCAGCATCGCCCGACCGATCCCGTCGGTGGTGGTGACCTGGTGCGGGAACAGCCGACGCAGCACCGGAAACAGCGGACGCGTGACCGAATACCCCAGCCGGTACCACCGGGTCTTCGACACCGCCCCGTATGTCGGCTGGATGAACCCCGGTCGCGCCGCGTAGCCGTTGGGCAGCAGCTCGATGATCGCGTTCTCGGCGCGACCCTTGACCCGCGCCCACATCACCCGGCCCCGACCCGACGAGTCGGTCCCCTGACCCGACACGTAAACGAACGTGACCTGCGGGCTGACCTCCGCCAACAGGCGCGCCGCCGCGAGCGGATAGTCGTAGCTGACCCGCGTGTACGCCGCCTCGTCCAGACCCAACGAGGACACCCCCAGGCAGTAGAAACAGGCGTCCACACCGGTCAGGTCGGCCCGCACCGGGTCCAACTCGCCCACGTCCGCGACGGTCAACTCCCGCAGCTTCGGATCCTGCCGCCCGGTCGGCCGGCGACCCACCGTCACCACCTCCCGCACGTCGTCGGCGAGCAGACACTCCCGCAACACGCCCTGGCCGACCATGCCCGTCGCGCCGAAAACAACAACCCGCATCGGTTTGCACCCCTGTCGTCGACCCGGCAACCGGCCATCCGCCCGCGCGTCGGTCAGGCTCCCACGATCGACGTGATCCCCGCGACAGACGGTCAGGATTTCGGGCCGACGTGCCGGTCCAGGGTGGCGACAGCGGCCCGCCGCGCCACCGAGAGCGAGTTGCGCCGGTTCATCCGCCAGGCGACGCCGAGCAGGTCGAGACTCCACTGGCACAGCGCCATGATGTCGGTCGACTCGTTGACGAACATGTAGCGCGGGTAGACGTACGCCCTGCCGCGCACGGTGACCCGGTTGGCGACGCGGCAGCCGTCGGAGTGGAACAGCCCACGCAGGAAGTCGCCGGGGTGTCGTTCGAGGATCGGTCGCTGCCAGTCGGCCAGCACGATCGGTCGCTCGTGCTTCTTGCCGGGGCCGTGCTGGGGGAGCAGGCATGGCCAGTGGACGCCGTAGCTCTGCACCCCCACGCAACCCTGTTTCTGGACGCGTTGCACCTTCGACGCGAGCACGGCACGCATGGCGATGTCGCACGCCTCGATCAGGTCGGGCCATGCGTCGGAGCAGTAGATGCGCAACACCGGCACGCGTGCGGTCGTCACCAGGTGGCCATCGCCGAGGTAGAGGCCGAGCAGGTAGGCGTAGGCCTTCGGGTCTGTCGGACTGTCGACACCCTCACGACAGCGAAAACATCGGTGCTGCGTGCCCTGAAACTTCGTCTCTGGACGGTCGTTGCACCAGTGCCAGACAGTCCGATAAGGCAGGCCGACCGCACGAGCGGTGTCGGCGACCGTGCCGCCAGCGAGGAAGAGCTGTCGCGCACGGGCACGTATCTCGGGTGGATGCACGAGAAGATTCTCGAACACCCGTACGACAAATTTTGGTGCCCTCGGTGGGATTCGAACCCACACTGTATGGAGTTTGAGACCATTGCCTGCTGCCAGTTGGGCTACGAGGGCGCTTCCCTGATTCAGCACTGACAGGATACCCACTACGCTGAGGGCGGTGACACCCGGCTGGGCGGGTGTCACGTTCGAACTGGTGGGGGTAGGGCTGGTGGCTGAGACGCCGACGGATGCCGAGCGTAGGCGCGTACTGATCGCCGAGGATGAGGCGCTGATCCGGCTGGACCTCGCCGAGATGCTTGTCGAAGAGGGCTACGAGGTGGTGGGGGAGGCCGGTGACGGTGAGACAGCCGTCCGCCTCGCCGAGGAGTTGAAGCCCGACCTGGTCATCCTCGACATCAAGATGCCGATCATGGATGGGCTGGCCGCCGCCGAGCGGATCGCCGGTGCCCGGATCGCCCCGGTGATCATCCTGACCGCGTTCAGCCAGCGTGACCTGGTGGAGCGGGCGCGGGCGGCGGGCGCGATGGCGTACCTCGTGAAGCCTTTCCAGAAGAGCGACCTGGTCCCGGCGGTGGAGATCGCGCTGTCGCGCTACTCGGAGGTCGCGGCCCTGGAGGCGGAGGTCGCGAGCCTGACCGACCGCCTGGAGATCCGCAAGGCGGTGGAGCGCGCCAAGGGTGCGCTGATGACGACGTACGGGATGACCGAGCCGCAGGCGTTCAAGTGGATCCAGCGCACGGCGATGGACCACCGGATGACCATGAAGGAGGTTGCCGAGCGGATCCTCGCGGAGACCGCCGGCGGCGAGGTGTCCCAGCAACCGACTGTCTGAGTCCCCGATCCCGTGCGATCCGGGCCGCGCTGGGGCCACCGCGCGCGAGCGCCGGTGGTTAGCATCGACGGGTGTCCGTCCGACGGGTGATCGCGGTGTTCGGCCTCTTCGCGCTGCTGCTAGCCGGCTGCGACGGGCCGAGGGCGCCGGGCCGCGCCGGGTCGACGCCGGCCGTCGCGCCGGCGCTGCGGCCGGGTTGGCAACCCCTGGCGCTGCCGGCGCCGCCGGGTGGTGCGGGCCGTCTTCTGCTTCGCGACGCGACGTCGTGCGCGGGTCGGTGGTTCCTGGTCGGTGGCGTGCTCGACGCACAGGGCGGCACCCGTCCGGCGGCCTGGACCAGCGTGGACGGTGCGACGTGGACGGTCCAACCGGTGCGGGCGGATTCCTTCTACGGCCGGCAGAACGTGTTCCTGTCGGTGGCCTGCCGCGAGGGTAGGGCGGCGTTGATCGGCGCCAAGGTCGGCGGCGCGCACGGCTATCCGCGGGTGAGTACGTGGCGGCAGGTGGCCGATGGTGCGCTGGTCGAGGTGCAGGCGAAGTTCGAGACGTACGGCGGGCCGACGGCGGTGAACGTGTCCCGGCTGACGGCGGGTGCGCCGGGCTGGTTGATCGTGGGTAACCGTTCGGCGGGTGCGGCCTCCTGGGTGTCGGCACCGGACGCGGCGGAGTTCGCGCTCGTCGAGGGTGCACCGGAGTTGGCCAGTGACCCGGTGGGGGTGACCTGGGCGTTCGACGCGGTGGCGACGCCGCCAGGTTGGCTGGCGGTGGGTGGTTTGCTGCCGGCTGGCCGGATCGATCGTGACCCGGCGGTGTGGTCGTCGCCGGACGGGCGCTCATGGCGGCGCACGGTGTTGCCGGGCGGTTCGGAGTACGAGGAGTTGCAGCGGGTGACGCTTGTCGGCGGGGTGCCGGTGGCGGTCGGGCTGCGCGGGGCGACGTTCGGCGCGTGGCGGCAGGAGGCCGGGGGCTGGGTGGCCGGTGGGACGTTCGGGCGGTGGGCCGGGGCCGGGGTGCAGGCGGTGGCGTCGCTGGTGTCGTCCGGGGATCGCCTGTTCGCCGCGGTGACCGACGGCGCACGGCACTCGGTGTGGGTGTCGACGGATCTGGGTGGGTCGTGGCGGGAGGTCGCGATGCCGCTCGATGTGTCGGCGGGCGTTGATCGGGACGTGACGCTGGTGGCGGTGGGCGACCGGTGGTGGTTGGCGGCGGACGACGGCTCGCGGGCCGGGCTGTGGTGGGCGTCCGGTCCGGGAGTCTGAAAGTCGACGCTCCGCCCCCGCTGTGCTTCGTCTGGCTGTTTTCGCTGTTCAAGGTGGGTTCTGTCGGGTTGTGGTGGCCCTCGTGAGCGTGACCGGAGGCTGCCCCGCCCCGGGCTTAAGGACCAACTGGCGGATTCGCCTGTTACGGGCATCGACATGATTGCCCACGTCTTCGTAACGGTTTCGCAGACCCCGCCTTCAGGCCTTCCGGGACGGTATGTCGTGTCGGTACGCTCCGCCATCACGAGCCGTAACGCAGGGGGAGTCCCTGCGGGGTGGGTGGAATTGCGGTCTGCTGCTGTCGCCGTCGCAACGGGTCAGTCGCGTCCGCATCTGGAGGAGGTCAGTAGCCGTGAGGCGAAGCTATGTACGGGCGCTGGGTACCGTTGCGCTCGCCGCGACCCTGGTGGTCGCGGCTGGTTGCCAGGATTCCGGTGGTGGCGACGATAAGGCCGCGTCCGGTAGTTGCGGTGGCAAGATCGCGATCTTCGGCGCGTTCACGGGTGACAACGCGGGTCTGGTGATTCCGTCGCTCAACGGCGCGGAGCTCGCCCTGGAGCAGTTCAACGCGGCGAACCCGAACTGCAAGGTCACCATGCAGCGGTTCGACACCCAGGGTGACCCTGCGGTGGCGACCCCGTTCGCGAACCAGATCGCGTCGGACAACTCGTTCCTCGGTGTCATCGGTGGTCACTTCTCCGGTGAGTCGGACGCGACGATGCCGATCTACCAGGCCGCTGGCCTGGCGATGGTCAGCCCGTCGGCGACCCGGACGGACCTGACCCAGAAGGGCAACAAGTCCTTCTACCGGGTGGTCGGCAACGACGGCACGCAGGCCGGCGCGGTGGCGAGCTACCTGAAGACGCAGAGCGCGCAGAAGGTCTTCCTCGTCGATGACGCCAGCGCGTACGGCGCGGGCATCACCGAGGAGCTGGGCAAGCAGCTCGGCCCGCTGGTCGTGAACAAGGACAAGATCCAGGAGCGGCAGGCGCAGTTCGACGCCACCATCTCCAAGATCAAGGCCGCGCAGGCGGACTTCGTCTTCTACGGCGGTTACACCCGTGAGGCCGCTCCGCTGGTGAAGCAGATGCGTGCCGCCGGTGTCCAGGCCAAGTTCGTCGGCCCGGACGGTCTGTACGACCCGGCGTTCCCGGCGGGTGCCTCCGGCGGTGCCGAGGGCGCGATCATCACCTGCCCGTGCCTCCCGGCTGACAAGGCCGGCGGCACCTTCTCGGCCGACTACCAGAAGAAGTACGGCATCCCGCCGGGCTCCTACGGTGCCGAGGGCTTCGACGGCGCGACGATCTACCTGGACGCCTTCAAGGCTGGCAAGAAGACCCGGGCCGAGATCCTGGAGTTCGTCAAGTCGTACGACAAGCAGGGTGTGTCGAAGTACATCAAGTTCGACGCCAACGGTGACGTGGACAAGTCGAAGGTCGTCATCTGGGCCTACCAGATCAAGGGCACTGCCATCGAGGCGCTGCAGGAGCTCAAGCTCAGCTGACGCCCACGCAATGGAGTGCGGCCGGGGTGTCTCACCCCGGCCGCACTCGATTCAAGGAGACCCCCGGTGCATTTCGATGAACTGATCGGCCATCTCGGCCAGCACACGGTCGACGGCCTGTCCAAGGGCGCCATCTACGCCCTGATCGCCCTTGGCTACACCCTCGTCTATGGCGTCCTTCGTCTGATCAACTTTGCGCACTCCGAGGTGTTCATGGTCGGTACCTTCGCGGTGCTGATCCTGTGGACCCAGCTCGGGGTGCAAAATAACCCGCCTGTCGGCCAGGCGATCCTGTTCCTGGTGCTCGGTCTGATCGTCGCGGCGGTCGCCTCGGGTGGCACCGCTCTCGCGCTCGAGCGGATCGCGTACCGGCCGTTGCGGCGCAAGAACGCGCCGCCGCTGATCTTCCTGATCACCGCGATCGGTCTGTCGCTGGTCTTCGTGGAACTCTTCGGGCAGGTGCTGCCGAAGCTGCTCGGCGGCGTGTTGCCGGAAGCGTTCGGTCGGCCCCGGCAGATCGTCGGTATGCCGACGATCATCCAGCAGGAGACCCTGTTCACCATCGGCAACACGGCGATCACGAACATCCAGCTGATCGTCTTCGTCGCGGCGGTGGCGATGATGGCCGTGCTGGACTGGTTCATCAACCGCACCCGCTACGGCCGGGGTGTGCGGGCGGTGGCCCAGAACCCGGAGACCGCCGCGCTGATGGGCGTCAACCAGGAACGCGTGATCATGCTGATCTTCGTGCTGGGCGGCATCATGGCCGGCGCGGCCGCGCTGTTGTGGAGCATGCGGTTCGGCTTCACGCAGAACAGCATCGGCTTCGTGCTGGGTCTGAAGGCGTTCACCGCCGCGGTGCTCGGCGGCATCGGCAACCTGCGCGGCGCGCTGCTGGGTGGCCTCTTCCTCGGCATCGTCGAGGTGTACGGCGCCACGCTCTTCGCGTCCAACTGGGAGGACGTCATCGCCTTCGTGGTGCTGATCGTGGTGCTGATGTTCCGGCCCACCGGCCTGTTGGGTGAGTCGCTCGGGAGGGCCCGCGCATGATCGACAAGATTCGCTCCGCAGACCGTCGCCGGGTCGGCGTACTGACCTCGGTCGGCGACCGCTGGCGGGCGCTGCCGAAGTGGCAGCAGGCCATCGGCCTGGCCGCCTTCGTGGCGATCCTCTACTATCTGCCGCTGCTCGGCATCCCGGGTCTGACCTGGTTGCGTACCGACTCGATCGAGGGCGGCAACAACTGGGCCGGCGTGCTCTTCATCTGTGCCATCTACGTGCTTGTCGCGATCGGGCTGAACGTGGTGGTCGGCCTCGCCGGCCTGCTCGACCTGGGCTACATCGGCTTCTTCGCCATCGGGGCGTACAGCGTGGCGCTGTTCGGTTCGGTGAACTCGCCGGTGGTCAAGTGGATCCAGCAGGAGTTCAACCTGCCGCCGACCTGGGCGGTGACCTGGGCGATCTGCCTGTTCATCGCGATCGTGCTGACGATGATCTCCGGGGTGCTGCTGGGCTGGCCGACGCTGCGGTTGCGCGGTGACTACCTGGCCATCGTGACGCTGGGCTTCGGCGAGATCATCCGGATCGTCGCCCGCAACGCCACCGGGCTGACCAACGGCCCGGTCGGTATCTCGGCCATCCCCGGCCCGGAGGGTGCGCCGTCGGCGGACAACAAGGTCTTCGGTCTGATCGACGCGAAGCCCTGGTACTGGTTGGCGATCACCTTCGTGCTGGTCATGGTGTTCCTGGTTCGTCGACTGGAGCACAGCAGGGTCGGCCGGGCGTGGTTGGCCGTCCGCGAGGACGAGGACGCCGCCGCGGTGATGGGTGTGTACCCGTTCAAGTTCAAGCTGTGGGCGTTCGCCATCGGTGCGGCGCTCGGCGGCCTGTCTGGCTTCCTGTTCGGCAGCCGGAACGCGTTCATCGACCCGACCCAGTTCAACGCGAACCTGTCCATCCTGTTCGTCGCCATGGTCGTGGTCGGTGGTTCCGGCAACATGATCGGCGTCTCGCTCGGCGCGGTGCTGCTGGCGTACCTGCCGGAGCGGTTCCGCGACTTCGCCGACTACCGGTGGCTGGTCTTCGGTCTGGCCATGGTCCTGGTGATGATCCTGCGTCCGCAGGGCCTGGTCCCGAGTCGGCGGCGTGCCCGCGAGTTGAAAGACCGCGCGGCGGATGCAGAGGAGGTGCCCGCTCGTGTCTGATCCGACCACCAGCACCGCGACGCCGAAGATCCCGACTCAGGCGGGGCCTCGGTCGGTGTTGCTCGAAGTCGACGACGTCACGCTCCGCTTCGGCGGCGTGGTCGCCCTCGACAAGATCAATTTCCAGATCTACGAGGGCGAGATCCTCGGCCTCATCGGGCCGAATGGCGCCGGCAAGACCACCAGCTTCAACGTGATGACCGGGGTCTACAAGCCGACCTCGGGGGCGGTCCGGTTCCGCGGTCAGCGCGTGACCGGCCGCAAGCCGCACCAGATCAGCCAGTTGGGCATCTCCCGGACGTTCCAGAACATCCGGCTCTTCCCGGAGATGACCGCACTCGAGAACGTGATGGTCGGCACCGATTCCCGGCACAAGACGAGCGTGCCCGGGGCGCTGTTCCGGCTCTACCGGGTGCGACCGAAGCCGGAGGAGTTGCCGCAGGTCACCGCCGCGTCCGGGATCGCCCGGACCTGGCAGCAGGTGCGCCTGTCGGCCGCGAAGATCTTCGGTCTGTCCCGGCACATCCTGGAGGAGCGGGCGGCCGAGGCCAAGGCGCTCGAGTTGTTGCGCTTCGTCGGGATCGCCGACCGGGCCAACGACGAGGCGCGCAACCTGCCGTACGGCTACCAGCGCCGACTGGAGATCGCCCGCGCGTTGGCCACCGAGCCGAAGCTGATCTGCCTGGACGAGCCGGCCGCCGGCTTCAACCCGGCGGAGAAGGAGGAGCTCCTCACCCTGATTCGCCAGATCCGTGACAAGGGCCTGACCGTCCTGCTCATCGAGCACGACATGCGGCTGGTCATGGGTGTCACCGACCGGATCGTGGTGCTGGAGTTCGGCCGCAAGATCGCCGAGGGTGCGCCCGCGGAGGTCAGCCGCGATCCGAAGGTGATCGCCGCGTACCTGGGGGAGCCCGCCGATGACGCTGCTTGAGCTGGAGAACGTCGCCGTCGCGTACGGACGGATCGAGGCGCTGCACGGGATCAACCTCACCGTCAACGAGGGTGAGGTGGTGGCTCTGATCGGCGCGAACGGTGCCGGAAAGACCACCACCATGCGGGCCATCTCCGGGACCAGGTCACTGGCCGACGGGAAGATCACGTTCAACGGCGAGGACATCAGCAAGCTCCGGGCCGACCTGCGGGTGGTCCGGGGGCTGTGTCAGTCGCCCGAGGGACGGCAGATCTTCCCGGGTATGACGGTCATGGAGAACCTGGACATGGGGGCGTACACCCGGCGGGACTCCGCCGGCATCGCCTCCGACCTGGACCGGGTGTTGACCCTCTTCCCGCGGCTGGCCGAGCGGCGCAAGCAGGCCGGTGGCACCCTCTCCGGCGGCGAGCAGCAGATGCTCGCGGTCGGGCGGGCGCTGATGAGCCGGCCGAAGCTGCTGCTGCTCGATGAGCCGTCGATGGGTCTGGCCCCGTTGGTGATCCGGCAGATCTTCGACATCATCACGGAGATCAACCAGCAGGGCATGACGATCCTGCTGGTGGAACAGAACGCCCAGCAGGCGTTGTCGCGGGCACACCGCGGCTACGTGCTGGAGACCGGTCAGATCGTGAAGGAGGGGTCCGGTCAGGACCTGCTGCACGATCCGTCGGTCAAGGAGGCGTACCTCGGCGTGGCCTGAGCCATCCGAGCGGCGGCCGGCCATCCCCCGCGGGGGATGGCCGGCCGCCGGCGTTCGGGCCGGCGGCCGTTTTCGCGTCGGGTCACCCGGTGCCGCCGGCCAGGGATGTCGGTGCGACGGACTAGAGTCGCTGCCGTGACAGCTACGACGCCGCGCCTGCTCCTCGTCGACGGACATTCCCTGGCATACCGGGCTTTCTTCGCCCTGCCTGTGGAAAACTTCTCCACCACGACGGGTCAGCCGACCAACGCGGTGTACGGCTTCACCTCAATGCTGATCAACGTGCTGCGCGACGAGCAGCCCACCCACATCGTCGTGGCCTTCGACGTCTCCCGCCGCTCCTTCCGCACCGAGAAGTACGCGGAGTACAAGGCCGGCCGCAGCGAGACCCCGACCGACTTCAAGGGCCAGGTCAGCCTGGTTAAGGAGGTCCTGGCCGCGCTCCAGATCCCGGTGGTGGAGATGGAGGGCTACGAGGCCGACGACGTCATCGCCACGCTCGCCTGCCAGGCCCGCGACCAGGGCATGTCGGTGCTCATCAGCAGCGGTGACCGCGACGCGTTCCAGCTGGTCGACGACCAGATCACCGTTCTCTACCCGCGCAAGGGCGTCTCCGACCTGGCCCGGATGGACCCGGCGGCGATCGAGGCGAAGTACGGCGTCGGGCCCCAGCAGTACCGGGACCTCGCCGCGCTGGTCGGCGAGACCAGCGACAACCTGCCCGGCATCCCCGGCGTCGGCCCGAAGACCGCGGCCAAATGGATCACCACGTACGGCGGGGTGGAGGGCGTGATCGCCCGCGCCGACGAGATCAAGGGCAAGGCCGGCGACAGTCTGCGGGAGCGGCTCGCCGACGTGATCCGCAACTACGAGATCAACCGGCTCGTCTCCGACCTGGAGCTGCCGCTGCGCCCGGAGGACACCCGCTGGGCCGGTTGGGACCGGGAGGCGGTGCACCAGGTCTTCGACACCCTGGAGTTCCGCATCCTGCGCGACCGTCTCTACCAATACCTGGAGGCGGTCGAGCCGGAGGCCGAGTCGGGCTTCGACCTCGCCGGCGAGGTGCTCACCGAGCCGGGCGCGCTCGCGGAGTGGCTGACCACGCACGCCCCGACCGGCACCCCGGTCGGGTTGGCGGTCAAGCTCGACACCGGTCCCAACCGCCGGCACACCGCCTCCATCCTCGGGCTGGCGCTGGCCACCGCCGGCGGTGCGGCGGCGGCCTGGGTCGACCCCACGCGGCTCGACGCCACCGACGAGGGCGCCCTGGCCGGCTGGTTGGCCGACGCGCAGCGGCCCAAGGTGCTGCACGACAGCAAACCGGCCGTGCTGGCCTGCGCCGCGCACGGCTGGCAGCTCGCCGGCATCGTCCGCGACACCCAGATCGCCGCGTACCTGGCCCGCCCCGACCAGCGGTCCTACGACCTGACCGACCTGGCGCTGCGCTACCTGCACCGGGAGCTGCGGGTGGACGTCCCGGAGTCCGGTCAGCTGACCCTCGACGGGCTCGGCGACGAGGGCGTCATCGAGCAGAACCTGATGCTCCAGGCCCGGGCCACCCTGGACCTGGCCGACGCGATCGACGCCGAGCTGTCCCGCGACGGCGAGCAGTCCGCCCGGCTGATGGCCGGCGTGGAGCTGCCGCTGATGCGGGTGCTGGCCGCCATGGAGAGCACCGGCATCGCCGCCGACACGCACTACCTGTCCGAGTTGGAGGCGCACTTTGCCGCCGAGGTGAAGGCCGCCGCGCAGGGTGCGTACGAGGCGGTGGGTCGGGAGTTCAACCTCGGCTCGCCCAAGCAGTTGCAGGAGATCCTCTTCACCGAGCTGGGCCTGCCCAAGACCAAGAAGATCAAGACGGGTTACACCACCGACGCCGACGCCCTGCAGTGGCTCTACGCGCAGCAGCCGCACCCGGTGCTGGCCCACCTGCTGCGCCACCGGGACGTGGCCAAGCTCAAGTCGACAGTCGACGGGCTGCTCAAGTCGGTCTCCGACGACGGCCGCATCCACACCACCTTCAACCAGACCGTGGCGGCCACCGGTCGGCTCTCCTCCACCGAGCCCAACCTGCAGAACATCCCGATCCGCACCGAGGAGGGCCGGCGGATCCGGCGGGCCTTCGTGGTGGGTGAGGGGTACGAGTGCCTGCTCACCGCCGACTACAGCCAGATCGAGATGCGCATCATGGCGCACCTGTCCTCGGACGACGCGCTGATCGAGGCGTTCAACTCCGGCGCCGACTTCCACGCCGCCACCGCCTCGTCGGTCTTCGGGGTGCCCCTGGACGAGGTCAGCGCCGACCAGCGCCGCAAGATCAAGGCGATGAACTACGGCCTGGCGTACGGGCTGAGCGCGTTCGGCCTGTCCCAGCAGCTCACCATCAGCACCGAAGAGGCGCGCGGGCTGATGGAAAACTACTTCGCCGGCTTCGGCGGGGTGCGCGACTACCTGCACCAGGTCGTCGCCAAGGCCCGCCAGGACGGCTACACCTCCACCATCCTCGGTCGCCGTCGCTACCTGCCCGACCTGGTCAGCGACAACCGGCAACGCCGCGACATCGCCGAACGGATGGCCCTCAACGCCCCGATCCAGGGCTCCGCTGCCGACATCATCAAGGTGGCGATGCTGCACGTCGACACCGCGCTGGGCGAGGCCGGGCTGCGCTCGCGGATGCTGTTGCAGGTGCACGACGAGCTGGTCTTCGAGGTCGCCCCCGGTGAGCGGGAGGCGTTGGAGGCACTGGTCCGGCGGGAGATGGGCGAGGCGTACCCGCTGTCGGTGCCGTTGTCGGTGTCGGTCGGCGACGGGCGCGACTGGAACAGCGCGGATCACTGATCCTCGTTTGGGTCGCGGCTTTGGTGGTTGCGGTGTGGGGGTTTCGGGGCAGCCCGACCCACTCCGGGCGGTCAGGCTTGAGCCCTGCGTGGGTCGGGCTGCCCCGAAACCCCTGACCAGGTCGTCCTGGTCGCGGCCGTTGGGTCATGGGCGCGGGCCAGGTCAAGCGTGTCCGGACCGCCGCGTCCGCCTCGCCCCCCCGTGCCGGCCCGCCGTACAGCGACTGCCGGGTGCTGACTGCTGGGTGCCGGCCCGGTGTGCCATTCCCAAGATCCGCGCAACTTCGGGGAACGTGCTGGGTTGTGGTGTTGTGAGGCACCAACGTCACCGAGGTTGCGCAGATCTTGCGGCGGATGACCAGCTACTTCATGGGGTCGTGGCCCCAGTTCATGAGGGACCAGCGCCACCTCGTGTCGCGGACGTTGCCGGAGGGGCGCTGCGCCATGTGCCGTCGTACGTACCCGACGACCTTGCGCATGTGCTTGTAGTCGCCCTCGGACAGGTCGCCACGTTTGCGCCGGAGCAGGTTGATGATCTTCCGGCCGGATTCGTGTCCGACGGACTCGCCGCCACCGGAGCGGCCGCCCTTGTGCCAGCCAACCTGCTTCGACTCGTCGGTCTCCAGCCAGGTGGACAGCTCGCCGGGCTTCATGTTCACCGCCTCGGTGAAGTCCCGGTAGGTGTCCCGGCCCTGGTCGTCAGCCTTGCTCATGACGCAGCGCCTCGGGTCGGTGGGCCACGTCGCGGCCCGTTCCGTCACTGAGAACCCGGTACTGCGGGTCGTCGGGGGCCGCGTTCACGGCCCGTCCGCGGATCCGCGTCCGCTTGGTGATCGTCTCCTGCACCACGCCGTACGCGCGGCTGCCGTGGGCCGACCAGGAAACCTGGTCGCCCGCGCGGAATCGCTGTTCGGCCATGCTCCTCGGCTACCCGACACCGGCGCGGTGAAACGGCAGGTCCGGGGACGCGCTACGGGGTGATCTCGGCGACCGGCAGCTTGATGTCGAACGGCTCTGCCAGCTCGATCACGTCGGCGCCGTCGGCGACCAGCTCGTACTGCCGCTCACCGCCGGGGCCCACCCGGTCGCCGATCCGGTACGCGTAGACGTGCACCGGGTCCTGCTCGATGCGCCAGTAGAACGGGATGCCGGCGGCGGCGTACTCGCCGGGCTTCGCGAACCTGTCGATCCGGCGCGTCCCGGGCGAGACGATCTCCACGGCGAGGACCACGTCCGCCGGACGCAGCGAGGATCGGGAGGAAGCCACGCCGGCCCGCCGCAGGAGAACGTCCGGCTGTCGGCTGGTGTTGGGACTCAGCCCGACTCCGACGGCCTGAACGACCCGGAGGTCAGCCGGCACGTGTTGCAGCAGCCAGTGCGCAAGCAGTAACGAGATGTCTTGATGGCCCAGGGTGGGGGAGGGTGTCACCTGGATAACTCCGTCGACGAGTTCGACGCGGGGGGCGTCGTCCGGCAGGGTGAGCAGGTCCTCCAGCGTGTAGTCGGCACGCTGCTGCCGCATCGGGTCCGGACACCAGGGGCCAGGTGATGTCGGGATGGGCTCGGCGCTCATGGGACGAGCCTACCGGCGCTCGATGCGACGCAGGGCGGACTGCGGGTGCGACGCGCTCACTCCGTGGGCCTCTCGGTGACGAAGATGGCGGTGCCGGGGAAGAGCCGGCCGCGCAACGGGCTCCACTGCCCCCAGATGCCCTCGTGCCCCTGCGGCCACTCCGGCTCCACCAGGTCCAGCAGCCGGAAGCCGGCACCGACCAGCTCCCGGATCCGGTCGCCGAGGGTGCGGTGCTGCTCGACGTACGTGGCGACGCCGGCCTCGTCCTGCTCGACGTAGGGGGAGCGGTCGAAGTACGAGTGCACGGCGGTCAGCCCACCCTCGCCGGGGTCGTCGAGGAAGATCCACCGCATCGGGTGGGTCACCGAGAACACCCACCGCCCGCCGGGGCGCAGCACCCGGTGCACCTCGGCGAGCAGCGCCGCCGAGTCGTCCACGAACGGAATCGCGCCGAAGGCGGTGCAGGCGAGGTCGAACGACCGGTCGGCGAACGGCAGGGCGAGCGCGTCGGCCTGCACCAGCGGTACGCGTACCCCGGTGCGGTCGGCGGCCTTGGCGGCGTGCCGCAACATGCCGGCGGACAGGTCGAAGGCGACCGGCCGGGCACCCTGGGTGGCCAGCCAGCGGGCGGCGGAGGCCGCGCCGCAGCCGACCTCCAGCACCCGGCGACCGGGCAGGTCGCCGAGCAGTCGGACATCGGCCTCGCGCAGGCCCTCCGGGCACCAGACGAAGTCCACGTCGCCGAGGAACGCGCCGTGCTCAGCCTGGTAGTCGTCGGCGTCGGTGTCCCACCAGCCGCGGTTGGCCCGCCGGGCCTCGGCGTCACCCACCCGGCGCCGGGTGACCCGGCTGTCGTCATCCACGCGCTCACGCTAGGCCCCATCCGCCAGGTTGGGTGCGGCGGCGCGTCCACGAGCTGCGCGGCTTCGCGTGTGCCGCCGCCTGATCGACTCGGTTTCGGTGACGTCACGGTGTCCGGCCGGGTGGGACGCGCCGATTTCCAGGAAACCGAGCCGATCAGGCGGGGCGGAGGGCGACGATTGGGGCTGCTGTGACGCACGAGACAGCAGTGGTGTTTTCCGGGCGATTGTTCGTCTTTCGCAGGTCATCACACACAGAGAAGCCGGGAGGGCTTGCACGCTGTGGTAATGCGCACGGTAGGCTAGACGATGCGCTCGCGGATCGCGTTGCCTCGGCAGGGAGCAGGTGCGCGGTCGACGGAGCCACATCATGATCTCACTAGGCGATCGTTCGGTGTGCCCGGCGACGGATCCGCTGGCGCGAACAGGTCACTGCGACACCAGCCTGCTGTGACAACCCACCGACCGGAGCAACCGCCCACATGACGAGCAGCATCGAGGCCCCCTCGAGCGCCACCCGGGTCACCCACGACGATCTCGGTTCCGAGGAGGCATTCCTCGCCGCGATCGACGAGACCATCAAGTACTTCAACGACGGCGACATTGTCGAAGGCACCGTCGTCAAGGTCGATCGGGACGAGGTCCTGCTCGACATCGGCTACAAGACCGAGGGCGTCATCCCCTCTCGTGAGTTGTCGATCAAGCACGATGTGGACCCCGCCGAGGTTGTGACGGTTGGCGACCACATCGAGGCCCTGGTCCTCCAGAAGGAGGACAAGGAGGGTCGTCTGATCCTCTCCAAGAAGCGGGCACAGTACGAGCGGGCCTGGGGCACGATCGAGAAGATCAAGGACGAGGACGGCGTCGTCCGCGGTTCGGTCATCGAGGTGGTCAAGGGCGGCCTCATCCTCGACATCGGGCTGCGTGGCTTCCTGCCCGCGTCCCTGGTCGAGATGCGTCGTGTGCGCGACCTGCAGCCGTACGTCGGGCGGGAGCTCGAGGCCAAGATCATCGAGCTGGACAAGAACCGCAACAACGTGGTTCTGTCCCGCCGGGCCTGGCTGGAGCAGACGCAGTCCGAGGTGCGCACCGAGTTCCTCAACAAGCTGCAGAAGGGCCAGGTCCGCAAGGGCGTCGTGTCCTCGATCGTCAACTTCGGCGCGTTCGTGGACCTCGGTGGCGTCGACGGTCTGGTGCACGTCTCCGAGCTGTCCTGGAAGCACATCGACCACCCGTCCGAGGTCGTCGAGGTGGGCCAGGAGGTCGAGGTCGAGGTCCTGGACGTCGACCTGGACCGCGAGCGGGTCTCGCTGTCGCTGAAGGCGACCCAGGAGGACCCGTGGCGGCAGTTCGCCCGCACCCACGCGATCCAGCAGATCGTGCCGGGTAAGGTCACCAAGCTGGTGCCGTTCGGTGCGTTCGTCCGCGTGGACGACGGCATCGAGGGCCTGGTCCACATCTCCGAGCTGGCCGAGCGCCACGTGGAGATCCCGGAGCAGGTCGTCCAGGTCGGCTCCGAGGTCATGGTCAAGGTCATCGACATCGACCTGGAGCGCCGCCGGATCTCGCTGTCGCTCAAGCAGGCCAACGAGGGCTTCGTCGAGGGCGAGGAGCACTTCGACCCGACCCTCTACGGCATGGCCGCGACGTACGACACCGAGGGCAACTACATCTACCCGGAGGGCTTCGACCCGGAGACGGGCGAGTGGCTCGAGGGGTACGACAAGCAGCGCGAGACCTGGGAGAACCAGTACGCGGAGGCTCGTCAGCGTTGGGAGGCCCACACCAAGCAGGTGCAGACCTCTCGGGCTGCCGACGCCGAGGCTGCCGCCAACCCGACTCCGGTCGTCCCGGCCGCTGGCGGCACCGGTGGCGGCGGCACCACCTCTTCGTCCAGCCCGGCCCCGAGCCGGCAGGCCGAGGAGCCGGCCGGCACGCTGGCCACCGACGAGGCGCTCGCCGCTCTGCGGGAGAAGCTCGCCGGCGGCAAGTGACCCGCTGAACGACTGAACGACGACGGGCCCCGCCCCCGCGATCTCCGGATCGTGGGGGGCGGGGCCTTCGCCGTACCCCCCTCGCGACCGCCGGACTCGCAAGATCGTGCTCGACCTTGGATATAGGGGCCTCGGACGACCAGGACACCACGACAACCTGGATCGAGCACGATCTTGCCGGGCGCCGGGCGCGGGCGCCGGAGATCGCGTCGGTCGGGGGCGGGTCTCTCCGATCGGTGGGTCGGCGGGCCGGGGGCGCGCGATCGTGGCGGGTTTGGCGGCAGGGCTCGTGATCCGGTTGACTGGTCGGGTGCTGAGAGTGGGGTTGACCGGCGGGATCGGGTCGGGCAAGAGCGCGGTGGCGGCACGGCTCGTCGAGCGGGGCGCGGTGCTCATCGACGCCGACCAGGTGGCCCGCGAGGTCGTCGCCCCGGGGAGCGCTGGGCTGGCCGAGATCGTTGCCGCCTTCTCCGACACGGTGCTGGATGCCGATGGCGCCCTGGACCGTGCCGCGCTGGGCGCGGTGGTGTTCGCCGACGAGACCGCCCGCCGTCGGCTGGAGTCGATCACTCACCCCCGGGTTCGGGCCCGCACCGCGGAGTTGGCCGCCGCGGCACCACCCGACGCGATCGTCGTCAACGACGTACCGCTGCTGGTGGAGGTGGGTCTCGCGCCCACGTACCACCTGGTGATCGTGGTGCAGACGGCCGTGACGACCCGACTGGAACGGCTGGTGCGCCGCCGGGGAATGGGTCGCGCGGAGGCCGAGCGGCGGATCGCCGCCCAGACCGACGACGCGCACCGCCGGGCGGCTGCCGACGTGGTGCTCGGCAACGACGGGAGCCTGGCGGCGTTGCACGACGCCGTCGACGCGCTCTGGTCGCAGCGGCTGCTGCCCTACGAGGACAACCTGCGTCAGCGGCGGGTGGTCCCGCCGGGTGACGGCGACCCGGTGGGGTCCGACGCGACATGGCCCGAGCAGTACGCGCGGCTGGCCGCCCGGATCCGGCACACGCTGGCCTCGGACGCCCTACGCATCGACCACATCGGCTCGACCGCGGTGCCCGGCCTCACCGCCCAGGACGTCATCGACGTGCAGGTGGCCGTGCCCAGCCTCGCCGACGCCGACGGGGCGCTGGCCGACCGGCTGGCGAACGCCGGGTTCCCGCGGGTGCCGGGGCAGTGGTGGGACGATCCGCGCCCGGCCGGCCGTGGTCGGTGGGAGAAGCGGCTGCACGGCAGCGCCGACCCGGCTCGTCCGCTGCGCCTGCACGTGCGGTTGGAGGGGTCGCCGGGCTGGCGGTACGCGTTGCTGATGCGCGACCACCTGCGTGCCGACCCGGATCACCGAGCCGCGTACCTGCAGCTCAAGCGAGATCTGGTCGATGCGGCTCCGGCCGCCGGCAACTCCGGCACGGCCCGGGACCCGTGGTTCGACGAGGAGTACCTGCGGGCCGAGCAGTGGGCCACGCAGACCGGCTGGCGGCCCTGAGGGACACGGGGTCAGCGGGGTCGAGGGGCCGGGGGGCGAGGCTTGGCAGCCGGTCGGGGCACCGGGGCCAGTCGCGGCACCACGGCGCGGTGGAGATCCAGTTGGGCCCACGCGTTGCCGTGGGTGCGCAGCTCCAGCCGCCGCAGCGACCCGTCGCGGTCGATCCAGTAGCGCAGCCGTGCGGCCGCCGGGCCCACCTCGACGACGTCCACGGTCCGTCCGGCGGTGACGTCCTCGCGTACCCGCACGGCCGCGCCGCGTGGCCCGACCGACCCGGCCGCCACCGCGGCGTCGACGAGCAGGCTCACGTCGTCCCCGGCGGATCGGGAGACCCGCCACGCTCCGGCCGGGGGCGGCAGGGGTGGCCGGCCCGGCGCCTCCGCCGTGCCGCCGCCAGCGGCAGCCGCCGGCAGGTCCGCCCGGGCCTGACCAGCTATGTCGCGGCGCAGCAGGGTCCGCCGATCCGGAACGGCCAGGTCGGCAACCGTGAGGTACGCGGTACGCGCGGTCCAGCTCAACCAGCCGGCGCCCCGCAGGTTGGTGTCCGTACCCGTCGGCGCGGTCAGCGTGACCGCCGCGCCGCCCTGGGCGCGTAGCCGGGCCGGCAGCCGATCCAGTCGACGCTGCTCGGCGTCGGTCAGTGCGCGGGGCAGACCGGGCCGGCCGCCGAGGGCGTCCACTGGCCGGAGTGTCGGACGGTCCGCCCGGTGCAGGGTCACCGTGACCGGCCCGACACCGGGCAGCCGGGTGACGAGCTTGTGCAGTCGAGCGTCCTGGTCGAGCCAGTACCGGGTCTGCCCGTCCGGCCCGGCCTCCGTCGGCTCGACCTGCGGCGTGGGTGCCGCGGTGCTGCCCGCGGGTGGTGTCCTGGCGAGCAGCGGTGCCTGGAGGACGTCCACCGGGCCGCCCGCCACGGTGTCCCGGGCGATCCAGCGCGCGGCGTCGCCCGGCACCGTCGGGGTCGCGTCCGGGCGGTCGGCGGCCAGGCCGAGGAGCAGGTCGAGCACCGCTGCCAGGCTCGCCCCGGACGGCAGGCGGTGCAGCCGCCAACGGTCTGCCGGAGGCACCAGCGGAGGTGCGGCGGGGGTGGGCACCGCCGCCGCGTCGGGCCGGATCACCAGCACCGGGCCGGCCCGCTGCACCAGCCCGCGCTCAGCACCCGCGCCGGGCCCGCCCACGTCGAGGTAGAGCAGCGACCGCGACCAGTCCACCCAGCCGACCAGCTCGATCCGCGCCGCGTCGACGCCGGCGGTGACGCGGACCCCGGCGCGCAGGTCCCGCAGGTTGGTGACCCGCACGGCGGCCAGCCGCTCACCCTCCGCGGAAGTCAGTGGCCGGGCGGGCTCGGGCGGGTCCGGCGCCCAGCTCAACAGCCCGAACACCAACGCCGTCGCGGACGTCACAGCGGTCAGACCGAGTACGAACAGCACGGTACGTCTGCGGCGGCTGGCCGAGACCGGACCGGCGGTGTCGACGGCTGGGTCGGCGGTGTCGTCGGCGCGGCTGGTCGCCGGGGTCCTGCCGGCGCCCCGGCCGGTGGCCGTCCGGCGGGTGCCGGCGGGCTGGGCGGTGGTGGGCTCGGTAGCGGCGGACCGGGTGGTGGTGGGTTTGGTGGTGGGGGCCTTGGTGGTGGTGGCCTTGGTGGCGGCTTGGCCGGTGGTGGGCTTGGTGGCGGCTTGGCCGGTGGTGGCCTTGGTGGCGGCGGACCGGGTGGTGGGCTTGGAGTCGGCGGACCGGGTGGTGGCTCGGGTGGTGGGTTTGGTGGCGCCGCGCTGGGGCGCGGCGGATCGGCCGGTGGTGGGCTGGGATGTGGCGGCAGGTGGGTCGGTGGCGGGCCGGTCGTTGCCGGTCGGTCCGGCGGCGGTGGTGGTGGGCTGGTCGGTGTCGCTGGTTTGTCCGGTGTGGGTTGGTCCGCCGGTGTCCTTGGGACCTCCGGTGCCTTTGGGCCGACCGGTGTCTTTCGGCTGTCTGGTCTCGGTGGGCCGTTCGGTGTCGGTCCGGCTGGCGGTGGACCCGCTCCGGCTCCCGGTGGGCCGGTTGGCCGCGTTGGCGTCGGCCGAGCCGGTGCGGTGCCGGCCGGCGCGGCGCCGGCCGGCGGCCGGAGTGCCGGGCTTACCCGCCGCGGAAGCGCTCCGCCGGTGGGTGCTGTCCGGCGGGGGCGTGCCCGTGGGGGTGGTGGTGTCGGGCGGCGGGGTCGCAGAGGTGTCCACGGGAGGTGAAACGGGCGGGAGGCGCCGGGGTGACGAGCAGGGGCGCTCGCGGCGGCCGGTCTGCGCCTCGAGCGCGACCACACGGGTGCGCACGCCGGACGAGCCGGGTGCTGCGACCGCAGTGCCGGGGGTGGCCGGCCGTGATGTTGGCCTGGCCACCGGCCCGGTCGGCCGCCGCGAGCGGCCTACATGGAGAGGGTAGTCCGGGTGACATCGGCCACACAATGGGAATATTGAAGCCGATCACGTACCTGGCGTGACGGCCTTTCCTGTCGGACCTCCGGCGTACCGTTGACGGCATGGCGCTCGACATTCCCCGGCTGGACAGCCGCTTCCAGGTCGTCAGTGAGTTTCAGCCGGCCGGTGACCAACCGGCAGCCATCGACGATCTTGCGCGCCGGGTTCGGCGTGGCGACCGCAACACGGTGCTGCTCGGCGCGACCGGCACCGGCAAGAGCGCCACCACGGCGTGGCTGATCGAGCGGTTGCAGCGCCCGACCCTGGTGCTCGCCCCGAACAAGACGCTCTGCGCCCAGCTGGCCAAGGAGTTCAGCGAGCTGCTGCCGCACAACGCGGTCGAATACTTCGTCTCGTACTACGACTACTACCAGCCCGAGGCGTACATTCCGCAGACCGACACCTACATCGAGAAGGACTCCTCGATCAACGAGGAGGTGGAGCGGCTGCGGCACTCGGCGACGATGTCGCTGCTCACCCGCCGCGACGTGATCGTGGTGGCGACCGTCTCGGCGATCTACGGCCTGGGCACCCCGGAGGAATACCTCAACCGGGCGGTGAAGGTGCAGGTCGGGCATGAGCTCGACCGCGACCAGTTGCTGCGCCGGCTTGTCGACATCCAGTACACCCGCAACGACATGGCCTTCCAGCGGGGCACCTTCCGGGTCCGCGGCGACACGCTGGAGATCATTCCGGCGTACGAGGAGCTGGCGATCCGGATCGAGCTGTTCGGTGACGAGGTGGAGAAGCTCTACTACCTCAACCCGCTGACCGGTGACGTCGTCCGCGAGGTCGACCAGCTGGTGATCTTCCCGGCCACCCACTACGCGGCCGGCCCGGAGCGGATGGAACGGGCGATCCGTGACATCGAGGTGGAGTTGGCCGAGCGGCTCGCCGAGCTGGAGCGGCAGGGCAAGCTGCTGGAGGCGCAGCGGCTGCGCATGCGCACCACCTACGACATCGAGATGATGCGGCAGGTGGGCTTCTGCTCGGGCATCGAGAACTACTCGATGCACATGGACGGGCGGCTGCCAGGCAGCCCGCCGCACGCCCTGCTCGACTACTTCCCCGACGACTTCCTCACCGTGGTCGACGAGTCGCACGTGACCATCCCGCAGATCGGCGGCATGTACGAGGGTGACGCGTCCCGCAAGCGGATGCTCATCGACCACGGTTTCCGGCTGCCCAGCGCGGCCGACAACCGGCCGCTGCGCTTCGACGAGTTCCTGGAACGGGTCGGCCAGATGGTCTACCTGTCCGCCACCCCCGGCACGTGGGAGATGGAGCAGGCACAGGGCGAGTTCGTCGAGCAGGTCATCCGGCCCACCGGCCTGGTCGACCCGCAGGTCGTGATCAAGCCGACCAAGGGTCAGATCGACGACCTGATGCACGAGATCAAGCTGCGGACCGACCGGGACGAGCGGGTGTTGGTCACCACGCTGACCAAGAAGATGGCCGAGGACCTGTCCGACTACCTCCTGGAAAACGGCATCCGGGTGCGTTACCTGCACTCGGAGGTCGACACGTTGCGCCGGGTGGAGCTGCTGCGCGAGCTGCGCAAGGGCGACTACGACGTGTTGGTCGGCATCAACCTGCTCCGCGAAGGTCTGGACCTGCCCGAAGTGTCGCTGGTGGCGATCCTCGACGCCGACAAGGAGGGCTTCCTGCGCAGTGGCCGGTCGCTGATCCAGACCATCGGGCGGGCCGCCCGTAACGTCTCCGGTCAGGTGCACATGTACGCCGACAAGATCACTCCGTCGATGGCGGCGGCGATCGACGAGACCGATCGGCGTCGGGCCAAGCAGATCGCGCACAACGAGGCGCACGGGATCAGCCCGGAGCCGTTGCGTAAGAAGATCCACGACATCCTGGACGACATCTACCGCGAGGCGGAGGACACCGAAAACTCCCGGGTCGGCGGCGCGGTGCGCCAGCTCTCCCGAGGCAAGGCACCGGTCAAGGAGACCCGCAGCCGAAGCCGGGGCGCCGCCACCACCACCTCGCGGGAGGGGATGGCCCGCGCCGACCTCGCCCAGCTCATCCAGGAGCTCAACGACCAGATGCTGGCCGCGGCCCGCGAGTTGCAGTTCGAGCTGGCGGCCCGGATCCGCGACGAGGTCTCCGACCTGAAGAAGGAACTGCGCGGCATGGACGCCGCCGGCGTGAAGTGACGACCAGCCGCCGGGCGTGACCAGCGAGCCGCTGGGTCGCCGTCGGCGTACGGAGGGCGGGCGCGGGTGACGACGGTGGCACCGGTGGGGGAGATGGTCCTCGGGCTGCCCGAGGTCAGCCTGCGTCCGTTCGTCGACCGGTACGTCGGCTACCGGGAACGGGCGGACCTGCCGCTGGTCCGCCGCGAGTCGGCAGGCGTCTTCGTGGTGCTGATCCTGGGCTGGGGCGCTCCGCTGGACGTGACCGACCCGCGCAGCGCGGAGCGCGGGGCCAGCGGTGTCGACTCCTTCGTGGCCGGCACCTTCGACGGCTGGTGCACCACACGTACGACGGGTGTGGGGGAGGGCGTCGAGCTGCTGCTCACCCCACTGACCGCCCGTCGGCTCCTCGGCCTGCCGCTGAACGAGCTCACCAACCGGGCCGTCGGCGTCGGGCAACTGCCGGGCCGGTGGCTGGATCGGCTGCGCGGCCGGCTCGCCGAGACGCCCGGTTGGCCGCAGCGGTTCGCCCTTCTCGACAGTGCGCTCGCCGGCCGGCTGGCGGCGTCGCCACCCGTCGACGCCCGGCTCGACTGGGCGTGGCGGTGGCTGGTCGCCAGCGGCGGGCGGGAGGGCGTCGGCGTGCTCGCCGACGAGTTGGGCTGGAGCCGGCGGCACCTCGCGGCCCGGTTCCGCCAGGAGATCGGGCTGCCACCCAAGATGGTCGCCCGGCTTCTGCGCTTCCAGCAGGCGTGCACGGCGCTGACCAACGTGGGGCCGAACGCCCTGGTCGGGCCGGATGCCAGGCCGCCAACCGCCGCCGGCCAGCCCTCGCCCGATGTGGGACCGACTGGCCAGCCCTCGTCTGGCCTGGGCCCGCCTGGCCAGCCGCAGTCTGACCTGGGACCGCCTGGCCTGGGGCCGTCCGGCCTGGGCTCGTCCGGCAGCCTGGAGCCGTCCGGTGCGGGACGGGTCGTCGACTGGGCCGCGGTCGCGGCGTGCTGTGGCTACTACGACCAGTCCCACCTGATCCGGGACTTTCACCAGTTCGCGGGGGCGACTCCGGCCGCGCTGCTCGCCGCCCGGTCGACACCGGCCGGCTAGGCGCCCAGGCGGGCGGCGACCCGCCGAGGTCACATTCGTCCAATCCGGAGCGGAGCCGCCGGCCGCAGAATTGGGTCATGCGAACCATCTATCCCGTCTTCCGTTACCCCGATCCCCGCGCCGCCATCGACTGGCTCTGCTCCGCGTTCGGTTTCCAGGTGCACGCCGTGCACGAGGCACCTGACGGTACTGTCGCGCACGCCGAACTCGTCCTCGACAGCGGCATGATCATGCTGGGCGGTCGGGCCGACGCGACGTCCAGGCCGGCCGACGACGACTGGTCGGTGTACGTGGCCGTACCGGACGTCGACGCCCACTGCGCCCAGGCCCGCGCGGCCGGGGCCGAGATCACCAGAGAACCGTTCGACACCGACTACGGGTCCCGCGACTACGCCGCCCGGGACCTGGCGGGCACGGTCTGGGCGTTCGGCACCTACCGACCCTGAGACGGTCCGGCGGGCCGGCCGCGCCGAATGACCTGATTGCGGTGAGCGAGCGAGCTATTGCACTGGGTGATCGTCCTGCGTACGCTCCCTCGATGGGGAGGCCGGGATGCCGCTGCCAACGAGTCCTGTCATTCGACGTGCACGTCTGGGCGCAGAGCTGCGCCAGCTGCGTCGGCGCGAGGCGCTGACCCTGGAGCAGGTCTGCGACCGGCTGGGTTGGGCCTCGACGTCGAAGTTGTCCCGCATCGAGCTGGGCCAGAGCCGGCCGGACCTCGCCGACGTGCTCGATCTGCTGGACATCTACAAGGTGCCCACTCCGACCCGGGAGGCGCTGATCGTGATCGCCCGGGATGCGGCGACCAGCCGAGGCTGGTGGAAGACGCTTGGCGAGATGAGCGAACGGCAGCGCACCTACGCCGAGTTGGAGGCGGGCGCGGCCGACATCGTCGAGTACCAGCCGACGGTCGTGCCGGGGCTGCTCCAGACACCCGCGTACACCCGGGTGTTGGTGGAGGCCGGCGCCCAGCTCACGCCGGAGATCGACGTGGAGGCCGAGGTGCGCGCCCGCGCCCTGCGGCAGGAGGTGTTGCGGCGGGCCTATCCGCCGCGTTACACGGCGGTGCTCGCCGCGGCCGTCTGCGATCCGGGTGACCTGCCGGTGGCGGTCTGGCGTGAGCAGCTGCGGCACCTGGTCACCGTGACCGGGTTGTCCCATGTCACGGTGCGGCTGCTGCCCCGTGGGGCGGCCGGTGGCGGGCTGCACCCGCTCACGCCGTACTCCTGCTATGCCTTTCCCGACCCGGCGGACCCGCGGACGGTGATGATCGAGGCGTTGACCACCGACGTCCGGTTGGCCACCGTGCTCGACGTCGGCCGCTACGAGCGGATGACCGAGGCGTTGCTGGAGGCCGCGCTGTCGCCGGAGGAGACGGTCACCGCGCTGGCCCGGCGCGCCGGGGAGTAGGGCACGCCGCGCGGCCACCGGGCCCGGCGCCCCCGAGCCCGTCGGGACCGGCGGCCGGCGCGTGCGCAGGCACGGTAATCGCCGGGTACGACAGTGTCGCGCGGGCTGGTGCGTCGAATCAGGCCGGTACGTCTAGATCAGGCCGGTACGTCGCAACAGGCGGGTGCGTCTCGTCAGGCCGGTACGTCGAGGAAGTGCTCGACCACGGGCGGCCCGGCGAAGTGTGGCCCGATCAACGCCCGCCACCTGTCGAACCGCTCGGTGGCCCGGAAGTTCTCCTCGTGCGCCTCGACCGAGTCCCATTCGACGAGCAGCACGAAGCGCGTCGGCGACTCGATTCCCCGGGTCATCCGCACGGACCGGCAGCCGGTTGCCCCGGCGAGCACGGGGTGACCCTCGGCGTACGCGGCGGCGAACGCGTCCTCATGTCCGGGCAGTACGTCGATCAGCGCGACCTCAAGCACCATGTCGGGAAGTTTCCCACGGCGGGCGGAACCGGCGGCGTCGCGGGGTCTGTTCCGGGTGTCGACACGGACCCTATGGTGGCAGCGTGATCATTGACTGGCTCACCGGCACCGCGTTCTCGGTGGCCGGCACGGCCACGACCTGGGCGGAACTGCTGGGGTTCGCGACAGGTGTGCTCAACGTGTGGTTGGTGGCCCGGCAGAAGATCGCGAACTGGCCGATCGGCATCGCCAACGTGCTGCTGCTCATGCTGGTGTTCTGGATCGCGGGACTGTACGCCGACGCGGGGCTCCAGGTCGTCTACGTCGCGCTCGGCTGCTACGGCTGGTGGCAGTGGATGTTCGGTGGCGAGCGGCGGAGCCGACTCACGGTGAGCCGGACCGGGCGGCGGGAGTGGCTCACGCTGGCGGTCGTCGGGGTGCTGCTCACCGGCGGGCTGTGGGTGCTGCTGGACCGGGCCACCGACTCGACGGTGCCGCTGCCGGACGCGTTGACCACGGCGCTGTCCCTGCTGGCCACGTACGGGCAGACCCGCAAGCGGGTGGAGAGCTGGTGGCTCTGGCTCGCCGCCGACCTGATCTACATCCCGTTGTACGCGTACAAGGGGCTGCACCTGACCGCCGTCCTCTACCTGGTCTTCCTCGCCCTGTGCGTGCTCGGGCTGCGTGCCTGGCGGGCGGACCTGCGTCGGGTCGACCGGCCGACCACGATCTCGCCCGGCCCGGCGCCGGTCACCCCGTGAGCGCCGACCCGCCGGCCCCGGTTCGTCCGCCAGCGGCGGATGGCACCCCGACACCACCCCGTCGCGTGCCGACACCGCGCCCTGCCCCGACAGCCGTCCGGCCGGTGCGCGCCCCGGAGTTCGGGCACGGATTGGTGGTGGGCAAGTTCTACCCACCGCACGCCGGGCACCACGCGTTGATCGCGGCCGCCGCGGCCCGCTGTGCCGAGGTCACCGTCGTCGTGGCACCGTCGCGTCGGGAGTCGATCCCGCTCACGCTGCGGCTCGACTGGTTGCGTGAGGTGCACGCGGACACCCCGTGGGTCCGCTTCGTCGGCCGCTACGACGACCACCCGGTCGACTACGACGACCCGACCGTCTGGGACGCGCACTGCGCGGTGTTCCGCGACGCGGTCGGTCCGCGGAAGGTGGACGTGGTCGTCTCGTCCGAGGCGTACGGCGCGGAGTTGGCTCGCCGCTTCGACGCTGTGCCCGTGTCGGTGGATCCGGACCGGCGGGCCGTGCCGGTGTCCGGCACGGCCGTCCGCGCGGATCCGGTCGGTCACTGGCGGTGGTTGAGCCCGCCGGTGCGCGCCTGGTTCGTCCGGCGGGTGGTGGTGGTCGGCGCGGAGTCGACAGGCACCACCACGATGGCCGCGGCGCTCGCGGCGCACTACGGCACGACCTGGGTGCCGGAGTACGGCCGGGAGTTGACCGCCCGCAAGCTGGCCCGGTTGCGCGAGCGCGTCGCGGAGGCGAGCGTCTTCGACGTCACGTGGGACCGGAGCGACTTCCGCACGGTGGTGCGCGAGCAGCAGTCGGCCGAGGACGCGGCGGCCCGGACGAGCGGACCGCTGCTCGTCTGCGACACCGACGCGCGGGCCACGGCGGTGTGGGAGGAGCGTTATCTGGGCAGCACGTCGCCGGAGGTACGGGCGGCGGCCCGCCGGCCGGCCCTGTACCTGTTGACGGATCACCGGGACGTGCCCTTCACCGACGACGGCCTTCGCGACGGCGAGCACCTGCGGGCCTGGATGACCGAGCGGTTTCGGAGTGAGCTGACCGGGTGCGGGGTGCCGGTGGTGGAGTTGACCGGTACGCACACCGAGCGGCTGGCCCACGCGGTGCGCGCCTGCGACGACCTGTTGGCCGCCGGCTGGTCGCTCACCGACCCGCTGGCCGCACCAGACCTACACTAGCCTCCTAGGAAGCGCCGCAGGGTGTGCCGCCGTGCTGCCGTTGACCCCCGTTCCGGGCGTGCCGCCGTTCCCGGTGGGACCCCGTGCCGATCACCGCACCCGAGGGCCCGTTCGGCCCCACCGGCTGCCCGGGGTGTGATCACGGGGCGTGGTGGGCAACAATGGTCTCCGAGGAGGGGAGTATTCCCCCGCGACGGAGTCGTCAGCACGGTCGATCGCCGGAACCACGGCGACGCGACCCGGCCCCGTGGGTCGTCGCCCTGTTCGCAGGGCGGCGGCGGAAGAGACCTCCGACAGTCACCAGAGTGAGCGACAGCGGCACGCCGGCCCCCGCGGGGGCGTACGGTGTGCCCGACGCCGCGTGTCTGCCGGAGGAATGAACGTTGGACGTGTCCGGATTGGTGTGGGCGGGGACGCTTGTCGCACTGACTGCGGTCCTGCTCGTCGACCTGTTGATCATTGGTCGGCGCCCGCATGAGCCGAGTGTGCGGGAGTCGAGCCTCTGGGTCGCCTTCTACGTCGGGCTTGCCCTGCTCTTCGGGGCGGGGGTCTGGTTGAGCGCGGGCGCCAGCGCGGCGGGGCAGTTCTACACCGGCTGGCTCACCGAGTACAGCCTCTCGGTGGACAACCTCTTCGTCTTCGTGATCATCATGGCCCGCTTCGGGGTGCCCCGGCAGTACCAGCAGAAGGTGCTGCTCGTCGGCATCGTGCTGGCCCTGGTGATGCGCGGCGGGTTCATCGCCGCCGGTGCGGCGCTGATCTCGCAGTTCTCCTGGGTCTTCTACATCTTCGGCGCGTTCCTGATCTACACCGCCGTCAACCTGGCCCGACAGGGTGAGCCGGACGAGGACGAGTTCTCCGAGAACGTGCTGATCCGGTGGAGCCGCAAGGCGCTGCCGATCTCCAAGGACTACGACGGCGCGAAGCTCACCACCCACGCCACCGGCAAGCGGCTGTTCACCCCGATGCTGATCGTGATGATCGCGATCGGCACCACCGACCTGATCTTCGCTCTGGACTCGATCCCGGCGATCTTCGGCATCACCCAGGAGCCGTACCTGGTCTTCACCGCGAACGTCTTCGCGCTGATGGGCCTGCGTCAGCTCTACTTCCTGCTCGGTGGCCTGCTCGACCGGCTGATCTACCTGAGCTACGGCCTGGCCGTCGTGCTCGGCTTCATCGGGGTCAAGTTGGTGTTGGAGGCGTTGGCCGACAACAACCTGCCGTTCATCAACGGTGGTGAGCACGTCGGCTGGGCGCCGCACATCCCGATCTGGCTGTCGCTGTTGGTGATCATCGGCACCCTGGGCATCGCCACCGCCGCCAGCCTGATCAAGTCCTCCCGGGACCGGCGCCGCGAGTTGGCCGACGCCCGCCGCTGACCGCACACCGGCCGGGCGCCCCAACGCGCCCGGTCGGTCTGGGGTCCGACGCATCCGGCCGGCTCAGGCCCGAGGCGCCCGGCCGGCTGAGGCTCGACGCGCCCGGCCGGTCAGACCCGGTGCGCGCCGACCAGGGTGGCGGTCCGCTCGGCTGGCAGCGGCTCCTCGATGACCCGCCGCCGCCGGTAGCAGGCGTGCAGCATCCGCCGCTCGCCGTCGTCCCCGGGTGCGGCGGTGACGATGCCGATGTGGTGGATGCCGCGGCCGGGTCGGGCGAAGAAGTAGAGATCGCCGGGGCGTTCCGTGCCCAGCGGCAGCGGGGTGGTGGCCGCGGCCTGGTCGTCGGCGTCGCGGGGGAGTAGCACCCCGAACCGCCGCCAGGCCAGGTGCACCAGCCCCGAGCAGTCGATGCCGTGCGCGGAGAGCCCACCCCAGATGTAGAGCACGTCCAGCAGCCGCTGCGCCACCGCGAGCGGCTGCTCGGCGTGCGGTGACGCGGCCGGTGCCGGGACCAGGTGGCTGTCGGGTAGCCAGAGCGGCGTGGCCTGCCCGGGGACGCACACCGGCCGCCAGTCGTCGCGTGCGGGGCCGGCCGGGACCAGGCGGGTGCCGACGACGACGCCGGGCAACACCATCGCGCCGCCCGGGGCGGCGCGCAGCCCGGTGACCGTGGCGTCCACCACCAGCGGGTGGTCGGTGCCGGTGGCCGGGTCGACAGTGGTCAGTTGGTCGGCGGGGAGCCAGCCGGGGTAGCCGCGCGGGTCCAGCTTGGCGGCTGGCTGCTCGACGGCGACGACCCGGGCCCAGCCGTCCGGGCGCAGCTCGCTGACGAGGACCCGCTCGCCGAGCAGGAGCTGGCTCAGCACGCAGTCGCCGACCTGCTGGTCGGTGGTGAGACCGGAGACCCAGGCGGGGATGTCGGCTCCGGCGCTCAGTGCCGGTCGGTCGGCCGGCCGGACCGCCTCGGGTGAGGTCCACAGTGTTGCCACCGCGACCCGGACGACGGCCTCGCGGCCCGGTTGCAGCTCCACGTCAACCCCCAGATCGAGTTGGTTGTCCAGGGCAACCCTATGAAAGAAACCAACGGTCATCAAGCACGAGCCTGCACCTTTGCTTCAGTCAGGCCGGAGATGCCCAGGCCAGGGGCGTTCGGCAGCACCACGGAAGCCCCGTCGTAGCGTATTCCGCCCTGCACCGGCGACCAGGCCAGCCACCAGGCGGCGTCCAGGTCGGCGACCGCGGTGGTGCCGTACGCGGCGACCAGGCTCGCCGCCGCACCGACGCCGACCTGGCTCTCCATCATCGAGCCGACCACCGTGCCGAGCCCGTGGGCGGTGGCCAGCTCGAGGAGGGTACGGGCCGGGTGCAGGCCGCCGCACTTGGCCAGCTTGACGTTGACCAGGTCGGCGGCCCGACGGCGGATCACCTCCACCAGGTCACGGACCCCGAAGACCGCCTCGTCGGCGAGGATCGGCACGGACACCCGGTCGCTGACCCAGGCCAGCCCGTCCAGGTCCCAGCGGGCCACCGGCTGCTCGACCAGCTCCACGTCGAGCCCGGCGTCCTCGATGCCACGAATCACCCGGACCGCCTCCCGGGGCGTCCAGCCCTGGTTGGCGTCGAGCCGGATCCGCACCCCGGGGCCGACGGCCGCGCGCACGGCCCGCACCCGGTCCAGGTCGCCGGCCGCGTCGGTGCCGACCTTCACCTTGAGCACGCCGAAGCCGTCGGACTGCCGCTGCCGCGCCGCCGCCGCCAGGTCCACCGCGTCGCCCGCGGCCAGCGTGACGTCCGTCGGCACCCGCAGCGTGGTGCCCCCGAGCAACCGCACCAGGGGTACGCCCAGCCGCCGGGCCGCGAGGTCGTGCAGGGCGACGTCCACCGCCGCCTTCGCCGCCTCGTTGCCCGCCACGGCGCGCTGCACCTCGGTGCACCGGGTCACCAGGTCGTCCGGATCGCGACCGATCAACCGTGGACCGAGCACCTCGCGTACGCACGCCCGTGCGCCGGCGACCGACGCGCCGGTGACCTGCCAGACCTGGGGCGCCTCGCCGAAGCCGGACCGGCCGTCGGTGTCGACGAGCTCGACGACCAGGGTGTCCACTGTGGTGGTACGACGCAGCGCGGTGACGAACGGGGTGTGTAAGGGGGCGGAAACCCGGTGGGTGCGTACCTCCGAGATCGTCATGCCAGGCACCCTATACGCAGGCACACGGCGGGATGGGGGACCGGATGACCGGGCAGGGCTGGGAACTGGTGGGTGCGCCGAACGCGCGTGACCTGGGTGGGCTCGTCGGCGCGGGCGGGCGGCGGGTGCGCGTCGGCAAGTTGATCCGCACTCCGGCGCTGGGCCGGCTGACCGACGATGACCTACCGGTGCTGGCGAAACTCGGCCCGGCGTGCGTGGTCGATCTGCGCGCCCCCGCGGAGATCGAGGTCGCCCCGGCGGATCGGCTGGCCGGTGAGCCACGGGTGGTGTGCCTGCCGGTGCACGACCCGGAGCACCCGGTCTTCACGTACGTCTCGGCGGTGCTGCTCGGCCACGACCTGGACGCGTACGCGGAGCTGGCCCGGCAGGGCACGGCGGGGGCGATGGCGGCCATCTACCGGTGGTTCGTCACCGGTGAGTCGGCACGGGTCGGGTTCGCCGAGGCAGTGCGGCTGGCGGCCCAGCCGGAGAACCTGCCGTTGGTCTACCACTGCTCCGCCGGCAAGGACCGCACCGGTTGGCTCACCGTCATCCTGCTGACGGCGCTCGGGGTGGACGAGGCGGCGATCCGCGCCGACTACCTGCGCAACAACGAGCTGACCGAGAGCCTGCGCGTGGTGATCGTCGAGGCGATGCGGCGGCGGCAGCCGGAGCTGGACGTCGACGCGGTGCTGCCGGTGTTGGAGGTTCGCGTCGAGTACCTCGACGCCGGATACCACGAGGTACGCCGGGTGCACGGCTCGTTCGACGCGTACCTGCGCGACGGGTTGGGGTTGACCGACGAGACGCTCAGTGCGTTGCGGGCGCGACTGTTGGAATGACCGGCGTGCTGACGCGGGCGGCGCGGCCGGTGACGATCAGTGCCTGGCCGGCTGCGTAGCTCGCCATGACCAGTACCGGCGCGCCGGGTGGTTCGGCAACGCCTGCCACTCCGGCGGCGATCAGCAGGTCGGACCCGAGGAACAGGGCGGCGCCGAGACCGACCCGCCAGCCCTGGGTGGCTGCCGTGCTGGCCATCGCGGCCAGGGCGAGCGCGTAGCCGGCCACCGGCCCGGCCAGGCCGGCGTCGGTCAGCCCCGCCCACATCCAGCTCAGGGCGACGACGGTCAGCACCGCGTACCCCAGGGGGACCGCGACCAGCGGCGCACGGCGCAGCGCGGTCGCGGCGCGGTGGCGGGTGAACGCCGCGAGGTAGCAGAGGTGCGTGCCGAGGAAACAGGCCATGCCGGCGAGGAACCAGCCGGTGTCGTCGATCATCAGGGCGATGTCGCCGCCGGTGGCGAAGGCCAGCCCGGCGAGGACCAGCCGGTCCGGTCGGGCTGCCTGTTCGGTGCTGGCCCGCCACAGGTACGCGGCGAGCAGCGGCATCAGCAGCGGTTTGGTGAGGAAGAAGGCCACGCCGCCTCCGGTGGCGTTGGCCAGCAGGTTCGCTGCCGTCACGACGAGGAAGGCGAGCAGCAGGGTGCGACTGCGGGGCATCGGCGGCTCCGGGGTGGGGGTCCGAGCAGCCTAGCCGCAGTCGGGCCGGTCAGAGCTGGTGGCGGGCGGCCCAGACCTGCGCGGAGATGTGCGCGAGCCGCAGGCAGGCGTCGTCCTCGGTGTCGTCGCCGCTGGCGTTGCCGTCGGTCGGGTCGGTGGTGGTGCAGACGGCGATCAGGTATGGCGGGGCGTCGGCGGGCAGGACCAGGCCGGCACCGTGGCGCACACCGCGTACCCAGCCGCTCTTGTGCGCGATGCGGGTGCCCTCGGGCAGGCCGGCGGCCAGGTCCTCCCGGTGTTCCTGCGCGAGCAGGACGTCCAGCATGGCCGAGCAGGCGGCCGGCGCGGCGAGTCGGCCCGGGGTGCCGGCCCCGGTGCCCAGCGCGCCGAGCAGCGCGGCCAGGTCGGCGGCGGTGACCGTGTTGGTGATGCCGGCCGCGCGGGCCGCGAAGTCCTCGATGCCCCGGCCGGTCACGCTGGTGCGGGCACCGGCCAGCGCCCACACCTCGGCCACCGCGGGTAGCCCGACGTGCCCGATGACCAGGTTGGTGGCCAGGTTGCTGGATCGCACGATCATCCGGTCGGCCAGCCAACGCAGCGGTGCCGTGTCGCCCAGCCGGTCCCAGACCGCGTCGTCGTTGTCGTAGTGCTGGGCGCAGGAGAACCGGGGCGCGCCGGGTTGGGCGGAGTCGAACTCGTTGACCACGGGAACCGGGGCGTCCAGGTCCAGTGCGCCGGCCTCGGCGGCACGGTAGAGCGCGGCGAGCACCGCCACCTTCATGGTGCTCGCCGCGTAGTGGGCGGCGTCCGGGTGGCGGGTCCAGGTCGGCGGTGCGTCCAGCCGGCCCACGTACGCCGAGACGGTGCCGGGCACCCGGTCCAGGTGCGCGTCGAGATCATCCCAGGTCATGCCGGTGACCGTAGCCGATCGGCACGGGCCGCTCGGGGTGGCCCGCGTACCCCCGCCGGAAACGCGCGGGCGCGTCGACCGCAAGCGGTCGACGCGCCCGGTGTCGGGTGCTGGTGCGCTCAGCCGGCGTGCTTGCGGCGGGCGGCGGCGCGGCCCCGCTGCTGCTGGTCGAGCACCACCTTGCGGATGCGCACGGCGGTCGGGGTGACCTCGACGCACTCGTCCTCGCGGCAGAACTCCAGGGCCTGCTCCAGCGAGAGCTTGCGCGGCGGGATCAGCTTCTCGGTCTCGTCGGAGGTCGAGGCCCGCATGTTGGTGAGCTTCTTCTCCTTGGTGATGTTGACGTCCATGTCGTCGGAGCGGGAGTTCTCGCCGACGATCATGCCCTCGTACACCTCGGTGGTCGGGTCGACGAAGAGCTGACCGCGCTCCTGCAGGTTGATCATCGCGAAGGCGGTGACCGCACCGGACCGGTCGGCGACGAGCGAACCGTTGTTGCGGGTGCGCAGCTCGCCGAACCACGGCTCGTACGACTCGAAGACGTGGTGCAGGATGCCGGTGCCCCGGGTGTCGGTGAGGAACTCGGTGCGGAAGCCGATCAGGCCGCGCGCCGGGACCAGCCACTCCATCCGGATCCAGCCGGTGCCGTGGTTGACCAGTTGCTCCATCCGACCCTTACGGGTGGCGAGGAGTTGGGTGATCGCGCCCAGGTATTCCTCCGGGGCGTCGATGGTCAGCCGCTCGACCGGCTCGCAGGTCTTGCCGTCGATCTCGCGGGTGACCACCTGCGGCTTGCCGACGGTCAGCTCGTAGCTCTCCCGGCGCATCTGCTCGACCAGGATGGCCAGCGCCAGCTCACCGCGGCCCTGCACCTCCCAGGCGTCCGGCCGCTCGGTGGGCAGCACCCGCAGCGACACGTTGCCGATCAGCTCCTTGTCGAGCCGGTCCTTGACCATCCGCGCGGTGACCTTGGAGCCCTTGACCCGGCCGACCAGCGGCGAGGTGTTGGTGCCGATGGTCATCGAGATGGCCGGCTCGTCGACGGTGATCAGCGGCAGCGGGACCGGGTTCTCAAGGTCGGCGAGGGTCTCACCGATCATGATCTCCGGGATGCCGGCGACGGCGATGATGTCGCCCGGGCCGGCGGTCTCGGCCGACGTGCGCTCCAGGCCCTGGGTCATCAGCATCTCGGAGATGCGGACCCGCTGGGTGCTGCCGTCGGTGCGGCACCAGGTCACCGTCTGACCCTTGTTGATGGTGCCCTGGCGGACCCGGCACAGCGCCAGCCGGCCGAGGAACGGGGAGGCGTCCAGGTTGGTGACGTGCGCCTGCAACGGCGCGCCGTCCTCGTACGAGGGTGCCGGAATGGTGTCCAGCAGGGTGCGGAACAGCGGTTCCAGGGAGGTGCTGTCCTCCGGCACGGAACCGTCGGCGGGCTGGGTCAGCGAGGCGATGCCGTCGCGGGCGCAGGCGTAGACGATCGGGAAGTCGATCTGCTCCTCGTCGGCGTCCAGGTCGAGGAAGAGCTCGTAGGTGTCGTCCACGACCTCCTTGATCCGGGCGTCGGGGCGGTCCACCTTGTTGATCACCAGGATGATCGGCATCCGGGCCCGCAGCGCCTTGCGCAGCACGAAGCGGGTCTGCGGCAGGGGGCCCTCGCTGGCATCGACGAGCAGCACCACGCCGTCGACCATGGTCAGGCCGCGCTCCACCTCACCACCGAAGTCGGCGTGGCCGGGGGTGTCGATGATGTTGATGGTGACCGGGTCGGAGCCGTCCGCCGGCAGGTAGCGCACGCCGGTGTTCTTGGCCAGGATCGTGATGCCCTTTTCCCGCTCCAGGTCACCCGAGTCCATCACCCGCTCGGTGTTCTCGCCCCGGGCGCCGTACGCCCCGGCCTGCCGCAACATGGCGTCGACCAGGGTGGTCTTGCCGTGGTCGACGTGAGCGATGATGGCGACGTTGCGGAGGTCGGTGCGAAGCTGCATACCCTCTATCCTTCCGCCTGCGCTCGCGCAGGCCGCGTCGGGGTCACCCCCCAGGGGCCCCTGATCTATGGTGAAACTGCTGTCCCGGTCGTTCCCCCGGCTGGCATGCTGACTCCCGTGTTCCGGGGGCCTGAGTGCACGACCTGCTGACCTGGGTGCAGAGTCTGCCCGCCCTGTGGATCTACCTGGTCGCCGCGCTGATCGTGGCGGGCGAGACCGCGGTGATCTTCGGCCTGCTCGTGCCGGGTGAGGCTACCCTGCTGCTCGTCGGCTTCCTCACCTACAACGGTACCTTGCGGCTCGGGCCGGCGTTGCTCGCGATGATCGTCGCCGCCGTCGTCGGTGATGGGCTGGCCTTTCGCGCCGGACGGCGCTACGGGCCCCGGCTGCGCGCCGGGCTGGGCCACCGGGTCGGCCCCGCGCGCTGGGCCAGGGCCGATGCCATGCTCGCCCGGCTCGGTGGTCGGGGTGTGTTCGCCGCCCGGTGGGTGGCGTTCGCCCGCACCCTGGTGCCCCGGCTGGCCGGTGCGGCCGGCATGCCGTACCGGCGGTTCGCACCGTGGAACCTGGCCGGGGTGATGACCTGGGTGGGCGGGTCGGTCCTGCTCGGTCACCTCGCCGGTGAGTCGTACGACACGGTCTCCCGGCTGCTCGGCCGGGCCACCGGGGTGGCGCTGCTGCTGCTGGCCGGCCTGGTGGGGGTGGTGCTCGTCGGCCGGTGGCTGGGTCGCAACCCGGACCCGGTCCGCGCGCTGCTGTCCCGGGCGGGTGCGCTGCCCCCGGTGCGCTGGCTCACCGCCCGCTACGGGGTGCTGTTCTTCCTGGTGGCCATGCGGATCGGGCCGGCCTGGACGCTGCTGCTCAATCTGGCCGCGGGGCTCCTGCTGCTGTTCGCCGCCGGGCTCGCCATCGCCGGCCTGCTCGCGGTGGCCATCCGCAACAGCGGGTTGGCCGCGCTGGACGACGCCATCGCGGGGTGGTTCGCCGCCCGGCGTACCCCGGACGCCGCCGACGCCACGATGCTCGTGGTGTCCGTGCTCCGAGGGTCGGTGTTGATCGCCCTGGTGGGGCTGGTGGCCGCGGTGCTGGCGTGGCGCAACCGGCCCTGGCGTGCGGACCTGCTCAGCGTGGTCGGCACGGTGGGTGCGTTCGTGCCGCTGGTGGTGCTGGCCGTGGCCGCCGAGGTGACAGGTGCGCACGGCACGGCGCCGGGCGTCACCGAGGTGGCCTCGCTCTCCACCCAGAACGCGGTTGTCGCGGCGAGTTTCTGCACCCTGGCCTGGCTGGTGTCGCGCAGTTCACGCTGGCCGGTGGCGGTGGCCGTGTGGACGGCCGCCGCCGCGGGGATGCTCGGCATCGGCGGTGCACGGCTCTACCTCGGCCTGGACACGGCCAGCGGCACCGCCGCGGCGGTGCTGCTCGGGGTGCTCTGGACTGTCGTGTTCATGGTCGCCTGGGCCACCCGGGACCGGGCGGTGGGCGACCTTGAGCAGCCGGACGACCAGGCCCGGACGCCGCCGCAGGGGCACCGCCGACCGGTCGAACCTTGCTAGGGTCTGTGTCGGTCACACGGGGGAGGCACCGAGATGGTTCGATGGACCGATCGGTTGGGCGCGGTGCTGCTCGCCGGGGTGCTGTTGTCGGGCACGCTGGTCGGGTGCGCCACCGAGGCGGAGGGCCCGCGCGATCAGACCGGCCCGGTCGCGCTCGCCGACGCGCCGTTGGACGCCCCCACCGACGAGGCCACCGCGGAGCCGAGCCCGTCGGTGAGCGCCGTGGAGTCGATGGGTGCCGCGCCGAGTCGTCGCGCGTCGGCGTCCCCGTCCCCGAAGCCGAAGAAGAAGCCGACCCGCACGGCGCCGAAGCCACTCGCGGTGGCGAAGCCGCCCACCGAGACCATGGTCCCGCCGGCCCCGCCGAAGCCGGCGCCGAGTTCCTGCAAGCCGACCTACCAGGGTGCCCAGGCGGCCCGGGCCGAGGTGAAGGCGGCGCTGACCGACGCGGCGGGCCGTTCCTACTGGCCGGTCTCCGCACCGGACATCACGGTGCCGCTCAACCTGCTCAAGGCCACCGCGTGGCAGGAGAGTGGCTGGCAGTCCAACATCCACGCCTGCGACGGCGGTGTGGGGTTGATGCAGGTGATGCCGGCCACGGCGACCTGGATGAACCAGCGGTTCGAGCAGAGCTACCAGATCGACGACTACCGGGACAACGCCAGCCTCGGTGCCACCTACCTGGCCTGGGCCACCAAGTACATCGGCGACATGTACTTCGAGTCCGACTTCCGCCTCGACCCGGCCCTGTGCACCGCCGAGTTGAATTCCTGCCTGCTCAACGCGGTCATCGCCGCGTACAACGTCGGGCACGGCGCGGTGGCGCGGGAGGGTGCGCCCCTGGCCATCCCCAACCCGTCGTACGTGCGCAACGTGCGGGCGCTGATGACCGAGTGCGTCTGCCTGGACTACTGACCCGGGCGGGGGCCGCGCCGGTGTCGCCGTCACGGCCCCCGCCGGTCAGTCGCGAGCGGCTACCGACTCCGGCGACACCGCGGTGTGCGCCGGGCGCTGCGGTGTGAGCCGGCCGGGCCACCAGAAGCGGTCTCCGAGCAGAAACGCCAGCGCCGGCACCAGGACCGTGCGGACCAGCAGGGTGTCCAGCAGGACGCCGATGCAGACGATGATGCCGATCTGGGTCAGCGTGATCAGTGGCAGCACGCCGAGTACGGCGAAGACCGCGGCGAGCAGCACTCCGGCGCTGGTGATCACCCCGCCGGTGACCCGCAGGGCGGACAGCATCCCGTCGCGGGTGCCCGCACCGCGCGCGTCCTCCCGGGCCCGGGTGACCAGGAAGATGTTGTAGTCCACCCCGAGCGCCACCAGGAACACGAAGGCGAGCAGCAGCACACCGCTGTCCAGCGCGGGGAAGCCCAGCACGTGGTCGAAGAGCAGCCAGGCCGCGCCGAGGCTGGCGAAGAACGACGCGATCACGGTGAGCACCAGCAACACCGGTGCGAGCAGGCCGCGCAGCAGCAGCACGAGCACCCCGGCGACCAGCAACAGGATGATCGGCAGGATGAGTCGTAGGTCACGGTCGTTGGCCTCGTCGGAGTCGTACGTGGCGGCCACGGACCCACCCACGAGCGCCCCGGACGGCGCGTCGGCGCCGGTGGCGGCCGGGGGAGCGGAGTCGGGAACGGCGGCCACCGCGTCGCGCAGCGCCTCGATCGCGCGGTCCGAGGCGGTGGTGCCGGGTTCGGCGTCCAGGACCACGTCGACCTGGGCGACGGCGTCGCCGGCGGCACCGGGGCGGGCCGAGGCGACGCCGGGCACCGCGGTGGCGGCGTCGGTGACCGCCCGCACCGCCGCCGGGGTGGTGAGCACTGCGACAGGCTGGGTGCTGCCGGCGGGGAAGGCCCTGGCCAGGGTCTGTGCCCCGGTCACCGCCTCGGGTTCGGCCCGGAACTGTTCGGTCTCGGACAGGCCGGTGCGGATGCCGAGCCCACCCAGTGCCAGGCCGCCGAGCAGCACTGTGGCAAGCGTCGCGACCACCACCGGGCGGCGTCGCACGGCGGCGCCGAGTCGACCCCAGAGCCGGCCCTCGCGCACCGGGCCGCCGACGCGGGGGACGAACGGCCAGAACAGGCCGCGCCCGAAGAGCACCAACACGGCGGGGAGCACGAACAACGCCGAGAGCATGGCGAAGACCACACCGGTGGCGCAGGCCACGGCGAGGGCCCGGTTGGTCTCCTGCTCGCTGAGCAGCAGGGTGAGGACGCCGAGCACCACCGTGCCGCCGCTGGCCAGGATCGGCTCGGCGGTGCGGCGCAGCGCGGCGCGCATCGCCGCGTACCGGTCCTGGGCGCGGCGCAACTCCTCCCGGTAGCGGGCGATGAGCAGCAGCGCGTAGTCGGTGGCGGCGCCGAAGACCAGCACGCTGGCGATGCCGGTGACCTGGCCCTGCTGGAGGTGGATGCCGACGGCCGGCACGATGACGTCCACCGCGCGCAGGGTGAGCTGCTCGGTCGCGGCCACCACGACCAGCGGCACGATCCACAGGAACGGGCTGCGGTAGGTGATCAGCAGCAGTACCGCGACCACGGCGGCGGTCACCGCGAGCAGGGTGACGTCGGCGCCGTCGAACACCGAGGAGAGGTCGGCGGTGAACGCCGGGGCGCCGGTCACCTCGGCGGTCAGCCCGCCGGGCAGGTCCGCCAGGGCGGCGCGCAGCTGGGTCACCGTGTTCGTGACGGCCTCCTGCCCGCCGGCGGTGTCCAGCGGCACGGCGACGAGGGCCACCGCGCCGTCCGGGGCGAGCTGGGCCGGGCTGACCTGCCCGCCCACCGCGAAGCGGCGCAGGTCGTCGGCGCGGGCGCCGACGGTGGCCCGGTCGGCCTCGCTCAGCGCGCCGCCGTCGCCGCGGCTGACCACCACGATGGCCGGCTGCACGTCGCTGGACGGCAACTGGTCCTGCAGGCGCTGCACCTGGGTCGACTGCCACCGCACGGACAGGCCGGTGGCGGAGACCGGTGCCGGGTTGTCCGGCCGGGGCGTGCCGAAGACGGCCGCGCCGACGACGATCGCGGCGGCCACGGTGAGCCAGGCGGCCAGCCGGCCGCGGGCAACTCTGGTGAACAGGGACATCAGGGTGACCTCAAGGTCCTTCGGAAGCCAAGTATCTTGATGGCCGAGATTATCCGGGGCTGTTCTATGCTGCAACCCGGGAGACCGACGACGGGAAGAGCAGCGCGAGGTGGCGACTCACGGCATGTACCGACGGCGCGACACGCGCCGCGAGCAGCTGGTCGCCGAGATCACCAACAACCTCCGGCGGTACGCGGTGGACGCCCAACACGTCGGCCACGCCTTCGCCAACCTGCACGGCCTCAACCCGACCGACCTCCAGGCACTGATCGCGGTGATGGACGCCGAGCTGCTCGGTGACCCGATCACCCCGGGCCGCCTCGGCGAACAGCTCAACCTCTCCTCCGGCTCGGTCACCGCCCTGGTCGACCGGCTGGAGCGGGCCGGTCACATCCGCCGGGACCGGGACACCGCCGACCGCCGCAAGGTGCTGCTGCACTACGCCGACCAGGGTGCCGCCCTGGCCATGGAGTTCTTCCAGCCGCTGGGCGCGCGTACCGACACGGTGATGGCCCGCTTCGGCGAGGACGAGCTGGAGGTGGTGCACCGGTTCATGGCGGAGATGAGCGAGTCGCTGCGGGGGCACCGGGACGCGGTGCGCGCCGCCCGGCCCGAGTCGCCCCGCCGGCCGACGGGCTGAGCGGTGCCCGACCGGCTCGTCTCCCGTCTCGCCGGCGTCGTGCTGCGGTTGCCACCGACCCGCCCCGCTCCGGTGCGGGTCACCCGCGACATCCCGGTCCGGGCCCGCGACGGTGTGGTGTTGCGCACCGATCACTACGCCCCGGGCGTGCGGGACGCGCCGACCGTACTGATCCGCACCCCGTACGGGCGGGGTGGACCGCTGCGGCTGCTCGGCCGGTTGCTCGCCGCGCGGGGCCGACACGCGGTGATCCAGGCCTGCCGCGGCACCGGCGGGTCCGGTGGGACCTTCGCCCCGCTCGTGCACGAGCGCGACGACGGGGTGGACACCCTGGACTGGCTGCGCCGCCAACCCTGGTGGGCCGGCCAACTCGGCATGTTCGGGGTCAGCTACCAGGGTTTCGCGCAGTGGGCGCTGGCCGCCGACGCCGGTGCCGAGCTGCGCGCGATGGTCGCGGTGGTGACCGCCTCGGCCACCCGGGACTCGACGTACGCGGGGGAGTCCTTCGCCCTGGACACCGTGCTGACCTGGGCGGAGCTGCTGCACGCGCAGACCGTGCCGTGGCTGGCCCGGCAGTGGGAGCTCAAGCGTGGCCAGCCCCGGCTTGCCGCCGCGCTCGCGCACCTGCCGTTGGCCGACGCCGACCGGGTGGCCACCGGCGTGACCATCCCGTTCTTCCAGGAGTGGCTGCGCCACCACACCCCGGAGGCGGCGTACTGGCGCGAGCGCGTCTTCGCCGACCGGGTCGCCCGGGTGCGGGCGCCGGTGCTCATGGTCACCGGTTGGCACGACATCTTCCTGCCCGCCCAACTCGACGACCACGCCACCCTGCGTGCCGCCGGCGCACGACCGCGCCTGGTGATCGGCCCCTGGACACACGGCAGCCCCGGGCTGTTCGTGGGCGCCCTGCGGGAGGGGCTGGCCTGGCTGGACGAGCACCTGCTGGCCGCTACGTCGACCGGCGGGCGGTCGCGCCGAGCCGCGTCCGCCCCGGTCCGGCTGCACGTGGGTGGTTCCGGCGGCGGCTGGCGGGACCTGCCGGACTGGCCCCCGCCGGCCACCGACACCGCCTGGCACCTGCATCCGGGCGGTGAGCTGGCGCTGCGCCCCCCGGTCGCGTCGGCACCTGACGAGTTCCGGTACGACCCGACCGACCCCACCCCCTCGCGGGGCGGGCCGCTGCTGGTCGCCCAGCAGGCCGGCCCGGTGGACAACCGGCCGGTCGAGGCCCGCCCCGACGTGCTGACCTACACCAGCGCCCCGCTGACCGGGCCGGTCGAGGTGATCGGCCCGGTACGCGCCGAGATCCACGTCCACAGCGAACTGCCGTACCTGGACGTCTTCGTGCGACTGTGCGATGTGGAACCGCGCGGTCGCTCGTGGAACGTGTGCGACGGCCTGGTGCGGGTGACCCCCGAGCGTTTCCCCGCCGACGCGTCCGGCGCGCTGCGGGTCCCGGTGGCGCTCTGGCCGACCGCGTACCGGTTCGCGGCCGGACACCGGCTGCGGGTGCAGGTCGCCGGCGGCGCCCATCCGCGATGGGCGCGCAACCCGGGCACCGGCGAACCCCTCGGTACGGCGGTCACGCTGCGTGCCGGCTGGCGGCAGATTCTGCACGACCCGGCTTACCCCTCCGCGGTGCTTCTGCCGATCATCCACTCTGGTCGGTGATCTCCCAATCAGAAATAAAGTCGCTCTGACCTGGGCATTCATGTATTGATGGGGTTATGGTTGGGTCATCGCCCGGCGCCACGCACGAGTTAGGCCGGGCCCTACCTGAAGCCCGCACCGTGCACACACGGTGTGACATCGCTTCTGGTTCCCGTACTTCCTGAGAGGGGGGCCGATGACCCGCGCCCCGTCCAATCTGTTAGCTGTCCGCAGCCTGCTCCTCGCCCACCTCAACATCGACCCGAACACCGATCGTGCCGCAGACCTCGAGCCGGCGGAGGTCGGCATCGTCGGGGATCCCGCCCACCGGGGCGGTTACCACTGCGGATCGGACCGGCTGGACAGCAACGACTACTCGGTGGCGGAGTCACCCCGGGACAGGGCCGGCCTGACCCTCGACGCGGCGGCGCTCGACGTCGGCGGAATCGAGGTCCGCTCCGGTGGTCGGACGCACACCCTGGCCAGTTTCTCGCTCTGGTGCGTGGGGCAGTGTGCGGCGAACGCGGCCGACGCCCGGGACATCCGCGAGATCATCTACAGCCCCGACGGCTCGACGGTGAAGCGGTGGGACCGCCTCGGCAAACGCACCACCGGCGACAGCTCACACCGCTGGCACACCCACTTCAGCTTCTTTCGCGACGCGACCAAGGCGGGCCGCGACCAGCGGCCGTTGTTCCGTCGCTACCTGAGCTCCATCGGACTCCTGGAGGAGATCGACATGACCCCCGAAGAACACACCTGGCTGGCAACCGTCCACAAGAACATCACAGTGCTCGACGGCCGCAACCCGATCGGGCAGATCTACACCCGGATGGCGGAGGGCCGCGACGACACCGGAGCCTCGGTGACCGGTCACCCGAACCTCAAGAGCCTGGGTGCGCAGTTGACCGCGCTCCAGGCGGCGCTGACCATCTTCTCCGGCCGGGACTTCACCGACGAGCCGGCGGTGATCCAGGGCGTGCTGGCCGGGCTGACGCCGGAGAAGATCGCGGCGGCCATTCCGCCCACCATCGCCAAACAGGTCGCCGACGAGCTGTCCCGCCGGTTGGTCGCCTGAGCGGAGGGGCGGCCCGTAGCCGCCGGGCCGCCCCTCTCCGCTGCCCCATCCGCAACGACTGTTGTGCAATAGGTATTGCGCAACAGTCGTTGTCGATGCCATGGTGGGGGGCATGGACAACTCCGATGTGCGCCAGGTCACCGACTCGCGGGTGCTGGCCGCGATGGCCCATCCGCTGCGTCGCCGGCTGATGGACGTGCTCAAGGTGCACGGGTCCTCGACCGTCGGCCTGCTCGCCGAGCGCACCGGCCAGGCGCCGGCGAACGTCAGCCACCACCTCAAGGTCCTCGCCGCCGCGGACCTGGTCACCGAGGCCCCCGAGTTGGCCCGCGACCGGCGCGAGCGGTGGTGGCGGCTCGTCACCCGAGCTGTGCGCTGGACCAGCAGCGACTTCGACGCCGACCCGGCCGCCCGGGCAGTCGCGGACGCCGCCATCTCGCTCAACCTGGACCGGCACGTCGCCCTGGCCCGAGCCTGGCACGCCGCCGACGACGCGGCGCAGGCGACCTGGCACGACGGCCCGTTCTCCACGGACAAGTGGTTGCACCTCACCCCCGACGAGCTGGCCGAGCTGAGCCGCGAAATGGTCGCGCTGCTGGACCGCTGGGCCGACCGCTCGATCCCCGACGACGGCCACGAACGGCAGCCCGTGTTCGTGTTCGCGCACGGAATTCCGGCCCGGCCGTGACCGCGCCCGCCCGTACCGACCCGGGGCCGGTCCGCCCGCCCGGCGGGCTGCTGCGGCATCGGGACTTCCGGCTGCTCTGGGCCGGTCAGGCCGTCAGCAGCGTCGGCAGCAACGTCACCACCGTCGCACTGCCGCTGGTCGCGGTCGCCGTGCTCGACGCCGGCACCTTCCAGGTGGCGGTGCTCACCGCCGCTGCCTGGCTGCCCTGGCTGCTGATCGGCCTGCCGGCCGGCGCGTGGGTGGACCGGCTGCCCCGTCGGTCGGTGATGGTGGTGTGCGACCTGTTCTGCGCGTTGGCGTTCCTCAGCATCCCACTGGCCGCCGTGCTGGGCCGGCTCACCGTGGCGCACCTGCTGGTGGTCGCCCTCAGCGCCGGCGCCGCGCGGGTCTTCTTCGAGACCGCCGACCAGGTGTACCTGCCGGTGGTGCTGCGACCCGAGCAACTGCCGGAGGGCAATGCGAAGCTCCAGGCGACCCAGACCCTCAGCTACGTCGTCGGCCCCGGCCTCGCCGGCCTGATCGCCCAGCTCACCGGCGCCGTCGCCGCGCTGGTGCTGGACGCGCTCACGTTCCTGGCCTCCGCGATCTTCCTGCTGCGGATCCGCACCGTCGAACCACGCGCACGCCGGGCGGACCGGTCCCGTTCCCTGCGCCGGGACATCGCCGAGGGGCTGCGTTTCGTCATCCGCGACCCGTACCTGCGGGTGCTGACGGTCTTCGGCGCGGCCTGCAACATCGGACTGATCGGCTACCAGGCCGTGCTGGTGGTCTTCCTGGTCCGGGAGCTTCGGCTCGAACCGGGCCTGGTGGGCGCGTTGGTCGCGGTGATGAGCGCCGGAGGGATCGTCGGAGCGCTGCTGGCCACCACCCTGGGCCGCCGCTGCGGCACCGCGCGGGCAGTGCTGATCGCTGGGTTGCTCGCCGGCCCGCCAGCCCTGCTCATCCCGCTCGCCGCACCGGGCATCGGGCTGGTCTGGCCGGCCCTCGGCGGGGTGCTGATCGGCCTCGGCGTGGCCATCGGCAACGTCGTCAAGGGTGCCTTCCGGCAGACCTACACGCCGCACCACCTGCTCGGCCGGGTGACGGTGAGCGTGCACCTGCTCAACTACGGCACGATGCCGTTGGCGGCCGTGCTGGCCGGAGCCCTCGGCGCACGCTACGGCCCCAAGACAGCGATATTCGTGATGACCGCCTGGTTGGCGCTCACCCCGTTGATCCTGTTGATCGGACCGATCCGGAGGCGGCGGGACCTGCCCGCCGCCCCGGCGGCGTCTTGAGTGCGCTGCGACGGCGGCCGGAGACCGGCCGCCGTCACCGGCACGGAGCTACATCGGGCGGACGTTGTCCGCCTGCGGACCCTTCTGCCCCTGGGTCACCTCGAACTCGACCTTCTGGCCCTCGTTGAGCTCCCGGTAGCCGCTCGAGGCGATGGCGGAGTAGTGGACGAACACGTCCGGCCCTCCACCGTCCTGCTCGATGAAACCGAAGCCCTTTTCCGAGTTGAACCACTTAACCGTGCCGGTTGCCATGCATCTCTCCCTGTTCAAAGCGGCTGACCCTCGGCCTCTGGCCGATGATCGCCCGTACCTGTCCGACAGTAACGGGCAAAACCCGGATCCGCTGGCCGAAGTGCCGTAGGTCTTCGTGTGAAGTCGGGTGAACTCTGCGCGCCGGCACGCGAAACCTGCCCCGACCACCCGCCGCTGGGGCATGCTTGCGCCGATGAAGGGTGCCGCAGCCGACGCGCTGACCGAGCTGGAGCGCGAGATCGACGCGCCCGGCAACGGCCTGGACCGGCTCCGGCTGGTGCCCACCCCGTTCGTTCCCGAGGTGCGGCTGCACCTGGCCGAGGACGCGATCGTCTGGTGGGCCCGGATGGAGGCCGCCGTCGGGCATCCCCTGCCGGCCCCGTACTGGGCGTCCGCCTGGGCCGGCGGCCAGGCCCTGGCCCGCCACCTCCTGGACCACCCGGAGTTGGCCGCCGGTCGTCGGGTGCTCGACCTCGCCTCCGGCTCGGGGCTGGTGGCCATCGCCGCCGCGCTGGCCGGTGCCGCGGAAGTGGTCGCCAACGACATCGACCCGTACGCCGTCGCCGCCGTCACCCTCAACGCCCGGGCCAACCGCGTCGTCGTCGACGTCTTCGGGGACGACCTGCTCGACGACACCAACTCGGAGGCCGACCTGGTGGTCGCCGGGGACGTCTTCTACGACCGTGTGATGGCCGACCGGATGCTGCCCTTCCTGCAGAGGGCCGCCGCCAGGGGCGCCGACGTGTTGGTCGGTGACCCCGACCGGGGGCACCTGCCGGCGGACCGCCTGGCGGTCCTGGCCGACTACCCGGTGCCCACCACCGAACCCTCGGTGGACTCGTCGCTACGCCGGGTGCGGGTGCTGCGACCCGTCTGAGTGCGGACGCCACCTCAGGGACGACCCCGAGACCGATACCAGGGGGCCCTGGGGGCTGGAACCCGATGTCCGAAGTGGTGTCACGGCCATAGCGTGGTGACATGACGCAATGGCTGGCCCAGATCGGCGACCTGCCCATCCTGCTGCTGATGGGTGCGCTCGGGCTCGTCATGCTCTTCGACGCCGTACCCCTGCTGGGTGTCCTGGTCCCCGGCGACGTGGCGATCCTCGCCGCCGTCGGGGTGGGTCGCCCGACCACCGGGCTCGCGACCTTCGCCGCGGTGCTGGTCGGCTGCCTGGCCGGCTGGTCGCTGAGTTTCGTGATCGGCCGCCGCTACTCCGAGCGGTTGCGACACAGCCGGATCGGCGGCTGGATCGGCGAGCCGCGCTGGACCGCGGCCGAGGGAATCCTGCGTCGCGGCGGCGGTCGGATGATGGTCGTCGCGCCGTTCCTGCCCGTGTTCAACGCGCTGCTGCCGCTGGCCGCCGGCGGGCTACGGATGTCGTACCGCCGATTCCTCGGCTGCGCGACGCTGGGCGCCGCCGCCTGGGCCGGCCTCTACCTCGCGCTCGGCACCGCATCCCGATCGCTGGCCGGGCTGCTGCCGGGGGACCCCAGCCCACTGCTGGTGACCATGGGGGTCGGGATGGTGCTGGCCTCCGTCGTGCTGCTGGGGGCACGGCGGCGGCTGTTCGCTGTTGCTGGCTGAGGGTGGGGTGGGGCCGGGTTGCGGTGTCGGCCGGGTTGCGGTGTGGGGCCGGTTGCGGTGGGGGCGGGGGCCTGCCGTGCCCGGCTCCGGGCGGTCAGGCTTGATCCCTGCGCCGGGCACGGCAGGCCCCCGCCCCGTCGGGGTTGCGGCTCGTCCGGTGGTGCCGCGCCACACCTGGGGTTGAGAGATCTTCAGGGTGAACGGTCGGCGTTTGGTTCTTTTTGTGTGTGTGGGTGGGTGGGGTGGTTGGTTACCAGCCTCTTGCTTTCCACTGGGGGAGGGCTGGGCGTTCCGCTCCCAGCGTGCTGTCCTTGCCGTGGCCGGGGTAGAACCAGGTGTCGTCCGGGAGTTTGTCGAACAGCTTGTGCTCGACGTCGTCGATCAGCGCGGCGAAGCGCTCCGGGTCCTTGTCCGTGTTTCCAATACCACCTGGGAAAAGACTGTCGCCAGTCCAGAGGTGCGGGGTGCCGGCCGGGTCGCGGTAGAGCAGTGCGATCGAGCCCGGGGTGTGGCCCTTGATGTGGATGACCTCCAACGCGCAGTCGCCGACCTGCACCGTGTCGCCGTCGGCGAGACGCTCCGCCTCGATCGGCAGCCCGTCCGCGTCGTCGGCGTGCACCAGTGCCCGCGCGCCGGTCTTGGCGACCACCTCCTCCAGCGCCACCCAGTGGTCCATGTGCTGGTGGGTCGTCACCACGGCGGTGAGCCCGCCGTCGCCGATCAGCTCCAGCAGTCGGGGGGCCTCGTTGGCGGCGTCGATCAGCACCTGGTCACCGGTGCCGGTGCAGCGCAGCAGGTAGGCGTTGTTGTCCATCGGGCCCACCGACAGCTTGCTGATGGTGAGCCCGTCCAGCTCACGTACCGCCGGCGCGCCGCCGTGGGTGACGTCTCCGCTGTATGTCATGACGTTTCTAGATCCATTCCGGTGGAGTAGGCAGGGGGCCGTCGGGAGTGACGGAGAGCGTGCCGCCGTCGGCACGGCCGATCAGCCAGGCGGCGAGGTCGGGGGCGGGACCGGCGACGATCGGGGCGCCGACGCGGTCCCCGATCACCACCTCGTGCTCGCTGCCGTCCAGGCGCAGCACCAACGCGGGCGGTGTCGGACCGGCCGCGTGATGGCTGGCCGCCTCGCGCAGTAACCGGTGGGTGAACGTCTCCGACCAGTCGGCGGCGCCGTAGTCGGCGGCCAGGTCGAGGTGATGCACCTCGATCTCGCGCAGGCGACCCCAGACGAGCAGCACGGCCGGCCACGGGCCCAGCCGCGCCTGCACCGTCGCCGCCCAGGCCTCGGCCGGCATCGCCGCGACCGCCTCGGCGAACAGGTCCGCGGTACGCCGCAGGTCGTCCAGGTGCTCCGCGGTCGGCCGGACCGAGCCGGTCTCGATGTCCGCGTTGCGGGCCTCCAGCGAGGCGTACATCGGCAGTGCCGCGCCGGTACGGGCCGCCGTGAGCAGGTTGACGAGGCCGTCGGCGTTGCGCGCCACATGCGCCAGCACGTGGCCGCGCGTCCAGCCGGGCAGCAGCGATGCGCCGGCCAGGTCCGCGGCGTCGAAAGACGCTGCGGTACGCAGGAGTCGGCTGGTGGCCGCGTCCACCTCGCCCATCAGTAGGAGCGGATCCGTGGTCACCCGTCGACCCTAGCGGTCCGCCGCCCGTGCCGTCGCCGGGGAAATCGCTTTCGGCGCGTCGGCGCGCGACCTACCGTCAGCGGCAGACGCGGCACCGGGACATCGGACGGAGGTGGTGATCATGCCGGACGTGGCACGCGTGTTCCGCCATCACCAGCTTCGATACCGATGAGGATGCCATGACGATCGATCTGACCGCGCTCGGCTGGGACGCCGAGCGGGCGACGTACGCCGCGCGACGCGGCGAGCACCAGCCGGGCCGGGTGGCCCGGGTGGACCGGGGGGTCTGCACGGTGCTCACGGCCGCCGGTCCGATCCGGGCCAGCCTGGGCCCGGTGGTGCTGGCCACCGCCGCCGGCGACCCGTCCGCGTTGCCCTGCGCCGGAGACTGGGTGTTGCTGACCCACTGGCCGGACCGCCGCGTGACGGTGGAGGCGGTGCTGCCGCGGCGGGGCGCGCTGATTCGCCGTACCGCCGGCAAGGACGCCAGCGGCCAGGTGCTGGCCGCCAACCTGGACGCGGCCGCCGTGGTGGAGCCGGTGCACCCCGAGCCGGACGTGGGCCGCATCGAGCGATTGCTCTCGCTGGCTCACGAGTCCGGTGCTCGGCCGCTCGTCGTGCTGACGAAGGCCGACCTCGCGGCCGACCCGGCCGCGTTGGCCCGCCAGCTCGCCGCGGTCGCCCCCGGGGTGCCGGTGCTGCCGGTCAGCGCCGAACACGGCGTCGGGCTGGACCCGCTGCGTGCCGAGGTGACGCCCGGCCGCACGCTCGGCCTGCTCGGGCCGTCCGGTGCCGGCAAGTCGAGTCTGGTCAACGCCCTGGTCGGGGCGGTGATGATGCCCACACAGTCGATCCGGCGGGTCGACGGCAAGGGTCGGCACACCACCACCTGGCGGGCGCTCGTACCGATCCCCGGCGGCGGCGCCGTGATCGACACGCCCGGGGTGCGTGCGGTGGGCCTGCTGGACGGTGCGGTCGGGCTCGACCGGGCGTTCGCCGACATCGCCGGGTTGGCCGAGGGCTGCCGGTACGCCGACTGCGGCCACGACGGCGAGCCCGCCTGCGCGGTCCGCGAGGCGTTGCAGACCGGTGAACTCCCCACCCGCCGGTGGGAGAGCTGGCGGCGCCTGCAGGGGGAGCTGTCCCACGAGAGCCGGCGGCGGGAGTCGCGGGTGGCGGCGGAGCGGCGCGGTGGGTGGCGTTCGGCCCGGCGGCGGGCCGCCCGGCCCCCGACGCCCGGGGGGTTCTGACCGGCGGCGGGTGGCCGCGCCGGTCAGGGTGTGGGCGGGCGGGGGCGTGTGCCGGCGCTTGCCGGAGAGGCGCTGCCCGCGCTGCCGGCAGTGCGTTGTCGGCGGTGCGTTGCGGGCGGCGCGGCGAGGGCTGTGGCTCGGTGCGGCCGACCGGGCTGAGCTGGGGGAATGTGCGGGCGGGGGAAACTGTCATACCTCGGGGCTAGAGTTGCCGAGGCGTGTTTTCCGCGCCCGCACGACCGCTCAGATCATCCCAGAGCGGGACAGATCCTTCGCTTCGTCTTCTCCCGGGAGTACACGCACCGTGGCCGACCGACTGATCATCCGTGGCGCGCGCGAGCACAACCTGCGTGACGTCAGTCTCGACCTGCCCCGGGACGCGCTCATCGTGTTCACCGGGCTGTCCGGGTCGGGCAAGTCGAGCCTGGCCTTCGACACGATCTTCGCCGAGGGTCAACGCCGCTACGTCGAGTCGCTCTCGTCGTACGCCCGGCAGTTCCTCGGCCAGATGGACAAGCCAGACGTCGACTTCATCGAGGGCCTGAGCCCCGCCGTCTCCATCGACCAGAAGTCCACCTCGCGCAACCCGCGTTCGACTGTCGGCACCATCACCGAGGTCTACGACTACCTGCGCCTGCTCTACGCCCGCATCGGCGAGCCGCACTGCCCGGTCTGTGGCGAACGGATCTCCCGGCAGAGCCCCCAGCAGATCGTCGACCGGGTCCTCGCGATGGCCGAGGGCACCAAGTTCATGGTGCTCGCGCCGGTCATCCGTGGCCGCAAGGGCGAGTACGTCGACCTCTTCGCCGAGCTGCAGTCAAAGGGCTACGCCCGGGCCCGGGTCGACGGTGTGGTGCACCCGCTGACCGAGCCGCCCAAGCTCAAGAAGCAGGAGAAGCACACCATCGAGGTGGTGATCGACCGCCTCACCGTCAAGGCCAGCGCCAAGCAGCGGCTGACCGACTCGGTCGAGGCCGCCCTGGGCCTGTCCAGCGGCCTGGTGCTGCTCGACTTCGTCGACCTCGCGGAGGACGACCCAGACCGGGAGCGCCGCTACTCCGAGCACCTGGCCTGCCCCAACGACCACCCGCTGGCCATCGAGGATCTCGAGCCCCGGGTCTTCTCCTTCAACGCCCCGTACGGCGCCTGCCCGGAGTGCACCGGCCTGGGCACCAAGAAGGAGGTCGACCCGGAGCTGCTGGTCCCCGACCCGGAGCGCAGCCTGCGCGAGGGCGCCATCCAGCCCTGGGCGACCGGGCACAACCTGGAATACTTCCTGCGCCTGCTGGAGGCGCTCGGCGAGGCCCAGCACTTCGACGTCGACACCCCGTGGCGGGCGTTGCCGGCGCGGGCGCAGAAGACGATCCTGCACGGCTCCGACGACCAGGTGCACGTGCGCTACCGCAACAAGTACGGCCGCGAGCGCTCCTACTACACCGGCTTCGAGGGCGTGGTGCAGTGGATCGAGCGCCGGCACTCCGACACCGAGTCCGAGTGGTCCCGCGACAAGTACGAGGGCTACATGCGCGACGTGCCGTGCGCCGCCTGTGGCGGTGCCCGGCTCAAGCCCGAGGTGCTCGCGGTCACCCTCGCGGGCAAGAGCATCGCCGAGGTCTGCAACCTGTCCGTGGGGGAGTGCGCCGACCTGCTCGCCGGCATCGAGCTGACCGACCGGCAGAAGCTGATCGCCGAGCGCGTCCTCAAGGAGATCAACGCCCGGTTGCGGTTCCTGCTCGACGTGGGCCTCGACTACCTCTCCCTGGACCGGCCGGCCGGCACCCTGTCCGGCGGTGAGGCGCAGCGCATCCGGCTGGCCACCCAGATCGGCTCCGGCCTGGTGGGCGTGCTCTACGTGCTCGACGAGCCCTCGATCGGGCTGCACCAGCGCGACAACCACCGGCTGATCGAGACCCTGATCCGGCTGCGGGGCCTGGGCAACACGCTGATCGTGGTCGAGCACGACGAGGACACCATCCGCGTCGCCGACTGGATCGTCGACATCGGGCCCGGCGCGGGCGAGCACGGCGGCAAGATCGTGCACAGCGGTTCGGTGCCCGCACTGCTGAAGAACAAGGAGTCGATCACCGGGGCGTACCTGTCCGGAAAGCGGTCGATCCCGACGCCGGAGACGCGCCGCCCGCAGGACGCGGCCCGGGAGTTGGTGGTGCACGGCGCGCGTGAGCACAACCTGCGCAACCTGACCGTCCCGTTCCCCCTGGGCCAACTGATCGCCGTCACCGGGGTGAGTGGCTCGGGCAAGTCGACGCTTGTCAACGACATCCTCTACGCGGTGCTGGCCAACCAGATCAACGGCGCCCGGCTGGTCCCCGGTCGACACACCCGGGTCTCCGGCCTGGAGCACGTGGACAAGGTCGTCGGCGTGGACCAGTCGCCGATCGGCCGTACGCCACGCTCCAACCCGGCCACCTACACCGGGGTCTGGGACCACGTCCGCAAGCTCTTCGCCGAGACCACCGAGGCGAAGGTGCGCGGGTACGGGCCGGGTCGGTTCTCGTTCAACGTCAAGGGCGGACGCTGCGAGGCCTGCTCCGGCGACGGCACCATCAAGATCGAGATGAACTTCCTGCCCGACGTGTACGTCCCCTGCGAGGTCTGCAAGGGCGCCCGGTACAACCGGGAGACCCTGGAGGTGCACTACAAGGGCAAGACCGTCTCGGACGTGCTGGAGATGCCGATCGAGGAGGCCGCCGAGTTCTTCTCCGCCATCCCGGCCATCCACCGGCACCTCAAGACCCTGGTCGACGTCGGCCTCGGCTACGTCCGCCTCGGTCAGCCCGCACCGACCCTCTCCGGCGGTGAGGCGCAGCGGGTCAAGCTCGCCTCCGAGCTGCAGAAGCGCTCCACCGGGCGGACGGTCTACGTGCTTGACGAGCCGACCACCGGTCTGCACTTCGAAGACATCCGCAAGCTGCTGATGGTGCTGGAAGGTCTTGTCGACAAGGGCAACACCGTGATCACCATCGAGCACAACCTCGACGTGATCAAGACGGCCGACTGGTTGATCGACATGGGCCCGGAGGGCGGCCACCGGGGCGGCACCGTGCTCGCCACCGGCACCCCCGAGGAGGTCGCCGAGGTGACCGAGAGCCACACCGGCCAGTTCCTGCGCCAGGTGCTCAAGCTCGACGGGGAGGCCAAGGGCGCGGCCGGCGCCACCACCCGGGCGGCCAAGGCCAACGGCGTCACCAAGGCGCGGGCCAGCCGCAAGGTGCCCGCCGCCGCGCGCTGACCTCGATCTCCCTAGTCCGGGCCGGTCGGCCTCGTGCGGGCCGGTCGGCCTCGTGCGGTCCGGTCGGCCTCGTGCGGTCCGGTCGGCCTCGTGCGGTCCGGGGCGGGCCGGTCCGGTCGGGTTCGGCTGCGGCGGTCCACGACTGCTGTCGCGTGCGTGCAGCATGGCGTGGGGCTGGCCGGTGCGGGGTCGCCGCGTCCGAATTCGGGGTCGCACGCATGCTTTGGTGAACCATCCGGCACAGTTGCCCGTGTGGAGTAGGTGTGGCCGGGTCTTGACCGGCGCAGCGGGCTAGAGAGAGGCGAGGCATGAGTGACGATCAGGCGCTGACCGGTCCGGGCACGCACACACGTCGTACCCTGCTCACCGGCGTCGGGGCTGTCGGCGCTGCCGTCGTCCTGGCTGCCTGCGGCAGTGACGACGGCAGCGGCAGCGCCAACGGCAACGGCAGCGGGGCCCCCACCAGTGGTGGCCCGGCGGTGCCCAGCAGCGGTGACGCCGGCGGCGGGGACCGGCAGGGTGCCCAGTCCCTGGCGACCACCGCCGACATCCCGGTCGGTGGTGGCAAGGTCCTCGCCACGGCGGGTGTCGTCATCACCCAGCCGGTGGCCGGGCAGTTCAAGGGCTTCAGCCCGATCTGCACCCACCAGAACTGCCCGGTGACGAACGTCGACGGCGGCACCATCAACTGCACGTGCCACGGCAGTAAGTTCTCGATCGACGACGGCTCGGTGAAGGCCGGCCCCGCCACCAAGCCGCTGCCGCCCAAGAACATCAAGGTCACCGGCGACCAGATCTCGCTGGCCTGACCGCCTAGGGTCTGTGTCGAAGCCCTCGGTCGAGCCTGGGCCCGCCGCAGGCCGGCCAGGGGGTCCTAGCGGCGCGGGTTCCGGCTCGGCCGCCGGGTGGGCTCGCCCGGTCGCCGGGGTGTTGCGGCCGCCGGCCGGGTTTGCCTGGTCGCCGCTTGGCCGGGCCGGGCGCTCGCCGCTTGATCGACTCGTGCTCTGGGTAGTCGGGGTGCCCGTGGCCTGCCGACACCCCGACTACCCGGGCACTGAGTGGATCTAGCGCCTGCCACGGGCTGTCGGTGGTGCGGACTAGGCTTGTTGGTGTGGCTGACCCCTCGACCTACCGCCCCGCACCCGGCACCATCCCGGAGCTACCGGGGGTCTACCGCTTCCGCGACGGCACCGGCCGGGTGATCTACGTCGGCAAGGCGAGAAATCTGCGCAGCCGGCTCAACTCCTACTTCGGCGACGTCTGGAACCTGCACGAGCGCACCCGCCAGATGGTCACCACCGCCGAGTCGGTGGACTGGATCACCGTCGGCACCGAGGTCGAGGCGCTCCAGCAGGAGTTCACCTGGATCAAGCAGTACGACCCGCGGTTCAACGTCCGCTACCGCGATGACAAGTCGTACCCCTATCTGGCCGTCACCCTCAACGAGGATTACCCACGGCTCCAGGTGATGCGCGGCGCCAAGCGCAAGGGGGTGCGTTACTTCGGTCCGTACTCGCACGCCTGGGCCATCCGGGAGACCCTCGACCTGCTGCTCCGCGTGTTCCCCGCCCGGACGTGCTCCGCCGGCGTGTTCAAACGCGCCGGCCAGGTTGGTCGTCCCTGCCTGCTCGGCTACATCGGCAAGTGCTCGGCGCCGTGCGTCGGCACCGTCTCCGCCGACGAACACCGCGCCATCGTGGATGGGTTCTGCGACTTCATGGCCGGGCGCACCGACACCATGGTCCGCAAGATCGAGCGCGAGATGACCGAGGCGAGCGAGCAGCTGGAGTTCGAGCGGGCCGCCAAGCTGCGCGACGACGTGGCCGCCCTGCGCCGTGCCATGGAGAAGCAGACCGTGGTGTTGGGCGACGGCACCGACGCCGACGTGGTCGCGTTCGCCGACGACCCGCTCGAAGCGGCCGTGCAGGTCTTCCACGTTCGTGACGGCCGGGTCCGCGGCCAGCGCGGCTGGGTGGTGGAGAAGACCGAGGATCTGACCACCGGCGACCTGGTGCACCACTTCTGCACCCAGGTGTACGGCGGCGAGCACGGCGAGACCGACGTGCCCCGGGAGTTGCTGGTGCCCGAGCTGCCCGCCGACGCCGAGGCGCTGGCGGACTGGCTCTCCAACCACCGGGGCAGCCGGGTGTCGCTGCGGGTGCCGCAGCGCGGTGACAAGCGCTCACTGATGGAGACCGTCGAGCGCAACGCCAAGGACGCGCTGGCCCGGCACAAACTGAAGCGTTCCGGTGACCTCACCACCCGGGGCAAGGCACTTGACGAGATCAGCGAGGCGCTGGACATGCGCACCTCGCCGCTGCGCATCGAGTGCTTCGACATCTCCCAGATCCAGGGCACCGACGTGGTGGCCAGCATGGTGGTCTTCGAGGACGGGTTGCCCCGCAAGAGCGAATACCGGCGGTTCATCGTTCGGGGCGCCACCGACGACCTCTCCGCGATGTCCGAGGTGCTGCGCCGTCGTTTCGCCCGCTACCTGGACGCTCGGGCCGAGACGGGCGAGGTCGGGGTGGAGTCGGCCGACGACCCGGCGGCCCCGGAAGACGCGGTGGAGCCGCAGATCGGCGTGCTGATCGATCCGACCACCGGCCGGCCGCGTAAGTTCGCGTACCCCCCGCAGTTGGTGGTCGTCGACGGCGGCGCCCCACAGGTCGCGGCCGCCGCGCAGGCCCTTGCCGACCTGGGCATCGACGATGTGGCGCTGTGCGGCCTGGCCAAGCGGCTGGAGGAGGTCTGGCTCCCCGACGACGAGTTCCCGGTCATCCTGCCGCGCACCTCGGAGGGTCTCTACCTGCTCCAACGGGTCCGGGACGAGGCCCACCGGTTCGCCATCACCTTCCACCGGCAGCGCCGCTCGAAACGGATGACCGAGTCGGCACTCGATCACGTGGCCGGTCTGGGCGATGTGCGACGCAAGGCGTTGTTGCGGCACTTCGGCTCACTCAAACGACTCTCCGCCGCGACAGTCGAGGAGATCACCGAGGTCCCCGGGGTTGGTCGACGTACCGCCGAGGCGATCCTGGCCGCCCTCGACAAGGACATGAAGGCCGGCGACAGCGCGGAGGCAACGCCCAACGCCACCTGAACACTGTCGTCGTTCGCCTGGCCTGGGGCGGCTGTCGGCTCACGCTGAGTGTCGTCGTTCGCCCGGGCTGGGGCCCGCGCGAACTCCCGGCTCGGGTTGCTCCGGGCGACGATCTGCCACCGGGGTTACGTCGGACGGGGTATGCGTGGTGTGGTGTGCGAACGGCACAGACGGGCATGATCCACTCGTGTTTCATGAAGCCGGGGTATCCCCGGCACTCATTCACCGCGGTTTCAGCAAACCCGAGTCGATCACGCGACTTGACCGTGCTCGGGCTGACTCGCGTGGGTTGATTGTCCGGTTTGACCATCGGTGTCGGGTGGTCGGGGCCACTCCGGCGGCGGAATGGGGGGCCGGGCCGGGTCGTTATACCTGGCATGCCGCCGCAGCCCCCGGGCTGTGGTGTGCGGCAGCCCCCGGGAACACCCGCCGGGGTGCCACGGTTACACCCCCCGGACCCTGCCAGCTTGGGTAGGGCCAACCCCCCGGATCAGCGCGGCGGAATGCCTCACCGCCCCGGGGTCGTTACATCCCCCGCAACGCTTCGAGCAGGTCCCCCCGGATCGCCGGCGTTGTCGCGAACTTTCCCGCACGGCACACACCCCCCGCACACGTGTGCCGTGCGCTCTCCCCCGATGCAGAGGAGCACGCCATCATGCGTACCGATCTGATCCGTAAGACCGCTCTGACCGCCGCTGGGCTCGCCTTCACCGGTGGTGCCATCGCCGGACCCGTCACCACCGCGTTCGCCGCGCCGAGCACCGCCAAGCCCACCACCCAAACCCAGACCGACCGCAAGCCCAACGGTGAGCGTCAACTGGGCGTGCGCTACGAGGCGCAGCCGAACTTCTACTACTGCGGCCCCGCCGCCACCCGCAACGCCCTGTCCGTGCAGGGCAAGAACATCAACGTCGACGACATGGCCAAGGAAATGGGCACCACCGAAGCCGGCACCAACAGCATTAACGACATCACCCCGGTGCTGAACAAGGAAACCGGTAAGGCCGACGCCTACCACAGCGTGGAGATCAGCAAGCCCGACGCTGATGCCAAGCAGACCGACGCGTTGCGCGCCGACATCGTCAAGACCGTGGATGGCGGCCGGGCTGTGGTGGCCAACATCGCCGGGACGAGCACCGACACCAACGGCGTCACCCACTCCTACGAGGGTGGGCACTACATCAGCGTCGTCGGTTACCGGGACAACGGCACCATCGTGAGGATCGCGGACTCCGCCGACCCGAACCAGGCCTCCTACGAGGTGACCGTCGAGCACCTCGCCGACTGGATCGCCACCCGCGGCTATGCCACCAGCTGACCGCGCTGACACACCACCGCACCACCGAAGGGCCGGACCCCACTACGGGGACCGGCCCTTCGTCACGTCCAGGTCAGGTGTCGGCGAGGACGGCGAGGATCTGCTCGCCGTACTTGGCGAGCTTGTTCTCGCCGACCCCGCTGACCCGCGACAGGTCGGCGAGCGTGCTCGGCGCGTCGCTGGCGATCTGTCGCAGCGTCGCGTCGTGGAAGACCACGTACGCCGGGACGCCCTGCTCCTTGGCGGTGGCGGCACGCCAACCGCGCAGCCGTTCGAAGAGCGACGCGGCGGCCGGCGTCAGCTCGGCCACCACGGTGGCCGAGCCGCGCGGTTTCGACGTACGGCTCGACGCGGGCTTCTCCGGTTCGCGGCGCATCGTGACCGTGCGGCGGCGACCCAGGACGTCGGCGCTGGCCTCGGTCAGGGCGAGCGTGCCGTAGTCGCCCTCCACGGCGAGCAGCCCCTCGGCGAGCAGTTGGCGGACCACGCCCCGCCACTCGGCCTCACTCAGCTCGGAGCCGATGCCGAAGACGGTCAGGGAGTCGTGACCGTACTGGCTGATCTTGTCGGTCTGCTTGCCGAGCAGGATGTCGATGCAGTGCCCGGCGCCGAACCGCTGGTTGCGTTCGCGGTCGAGCCGGAAGACGGCGGACAGCAACTTCTGGGCGGCGACCGTGCCGTCCCAGGACTCCGGTGGGTTGAGGCAGGTGTCGCAGTTGCCGCAGGCGGCCGTCGTCGTCTCGCCGAAGTATTCGAGCAGTTGGACGCGGCGGCAGCGCACCGTCTCGCACAGGGCGAGCATCGCGTCCAGGTGCGCGGCGAGGTTGCGGCGGTGGGCCAGGTCGCCGTCGGACGTCTCGATCATCTTGCGTTGTTGGACCACGTCCTGCAGCCCGTACGCCAGCCAGGCCGTGGACGGCAGGCCGTCGCGCCCGGCGCGGCCGGTCTCCTGGTAGTAGCCCTCGACGGACTTGGGCAGGTCGAGGTGGGCGACGAACCGGACGTCGGGCTTGTCGATGCCCATGCCGAAGGCGATGGTGGCCACCATGACGAGGCCGTCCTCACGCAGGAAGCGCTGCTGGTTGGCGGCGCGGGTGGCCGCGTCCAGGCCGGCGTGGTACGGCAGGGCGGCGACGCCGTTGGCGACGAGGAACTCGGCGGTCTTGTCGACCGAGGCGCGGGACAGGCAGTAGACGATCCCGGCGTCGCCGGGGTGCTCGTCGCGCAGCAGGGCCAGCAGCTGCTTGCGCGGCTCCCGCTTGGGCACGATGCGGTACTGGATGTTGGGCCGGTCGAAGCTGGCCACGAAGTGCCGCGCGTCGTCGAGCTTGAGTCGGGTGGCGATCTCGGTGCGGGTGGCGCTCGTCGCGGTGGCGGTCAGCGCGATCCGGGGCACCTGCGGCCAGCGTTCGTGCAGCATCGACAGCGCGAGGTAGTCGGGCCGGAAGTCGTGGCCCCACTGGGACACGCAGTGCGCCTCGTCGATCGCGAACAGGGAGATGCGCCCCCGGTCCAGCAGGGCGAGGGTGGTTCGAGTGCCGAGGGCTTCCGGGGCGAGGTAGAGCAGGTCCAACTCGCCGGCCACGAAGGCGGCCTCGACCCGGCGTCGGGCGTCCAGGGTCTGGGTCGAGTTGAGGAAGCCGGCGCGGACACCGACCGCGGTGAGGGCGTCCACCTGGTCCTGCATGAGTGCGATCAGCGGCGACACGACGACCGCGACCCCCTCGCGGACCAGGGCCGGGATCTGGTAGCACAACGACTTGCCGCCACCGGTGGGCATCAACACGAGGGCGTCGCCACCGGTGACCACGTGGTCGATCACCTGCTGCTGGAAACCGCGGAAGGCGTCGTAGCCGAACACCCGGCGCAGCACCGGCAGAGCGTCCTCGGTGCGCAGGTCGGTGGGAGAAGCCATCCGCGGAGTCTACGAGCCGACCCCGACAGCAGTGCCCGCACACCTGCCCGGCGCGTCTACCGCGTCTCGCAATGGTGGGGCGGTCACTGCCCCGTCTCGCCATCCCCGTCACCCCAGCAGAGCCCGCCGATGCCGGCCGCGCTGTGGAAGCCAGGGTGCCCGGTGACGTCCATGCAGACCTCTCTGTCGGGACCGATCCGGCCGCAGAAGACGGGCTCAACGTGGTTCCAGGCGTCGGCCCGGGACAGCAGCGCGGCCCCCGCCGGCATCTCGGGCCGCAGGATCGTCAAGCCCTCCGTGTAGACGACGGCCTGGTCGCGGGCCTCCGTCAGGTCGGTCGCCAGGTAGGTCAGGTGCAGAGTCCAGCGCCGGGGCATCCGAAACCCGCCGGCAGGCGACCCGTTGCGGTCCGAGCGCCGCTCGCGCTCCGTCGTGTAGCGGCTGACCAAAGAGTTGGCGTACGCGGACAGAGCGCCCGGTTTCGCCAGCGCGTGCGCGATGGCCGCCCGGACCCGCTCGGACACGTCGGCCCCGTCGAGTACGGCGGTCAGGTCGTCCTGGAAGCCGTTGTGCTGCCGCGGCTCCCGCTCCCACCGCGACGATCGGTTGTCAGTCACCGGTCCCTGCCTCTCCGTAGCGAGTGATTACCAAGAGACTGGGCCACGGCGAATAAAAATGCAACGTCGTGTTTTCTTCCGCTAGATGCTTGATCTGCGGTCGCTCCTAGGCAAGAATCGATTACTCACAGTGGAGGTAGTGCTGGCGATGTCACAGGTGCCAAGTCCGACGATCAGGGCCCGTCGTCTGCGGCGCGAGCTGCGTCGTCTGCGGGACCGCACCGGACACACCGCCGAGGAGGTGGCCAAGATCCTGGGGTGGCATCGGACCAAGGTCATCCGCTTCGAGCTCGGGCACTCCAGGGTGATGCCGAAGGACATGCCGCCGCTGCTCGACCTCTACGACGTCTCCGAAGAGGAGCGCGAGTCGCTGACCGGGTTGCTTCGGCAGTCTCGCCAGAAAGGCTGGTGGAGCGCCTATGGCGACGTGTTGCCGGACGACTACGTCGGCTTTGAGGCGGAGGCGACGTCGATCAGCGCGTTCGAGAGTCTGTACGTTCCCGGGCTGTTGCAGACGGAGGAGTACGTCCGCGCGATCGTCAAGGCGGGCCGCAGCACCGCCGACCAGGACGAGACCGATCGCGTAGTGGCGGCGAGACTTGCGCGCAAAGCTCTGTTGGCCCGGGACGCGCCGCCGTCCTTGTGGGCTGTGTTGGACGAGGCGGCCGTGCGCCGGGTGGTTGGTGGCCCGAGGGTGATGCGTGCACAGCTTGCGCGCTTGGTCGAGGCGTGTGAGATGCCCACGGTGGAGATACAGGTCGTGCCGTTCGCGGCAGGAGCGCACGCGGCGATGGGTGGAGCTTTCACGCTGCTGGGTTACGCCGACCCGTTGCTCGATCCGGCGGTGGTCTACCTCAGCAACGACACCAGTGCGCTGTTGCTGGAGGAGGACCGACAGGCGGCCCGCTATAGACTCATGTTCGACCACCTTCGGGCCAAGGCGCTCGACCCTGACCGGTCTGCGGACCTTCTTGCGCGGGTTGCTGCCGAGTTCCCGGACTGAGTCCGATTACTAGGAGCGCTAGCGATGACCCTCTCGAATCTGACACAGGTTGCCTGGCGCAAGAGCAGCCGAAGCGGTGCCAACGATTCGAACTGTGTTGAGGTGGGCGAGGTGTCGAGTGGGCTGGCCGTGCGGGATTCCAAGGATCCGGGCGGGTCGGCGCTCATCTTCGACCGGGGCGTCTGGTCGTCGTTTGTGACCGCTCTGCGGCGCGGCCCGCTCGGCTGACGCCTGCGGCAAGGTTTCGGCCGCCCTGATGCCGGCGGCATCACCTCCATCCGGTTGGATGGCCCCCATGGCGGTACGCATCGACATCGACGCACTCCGGGACGCGGCCGGGCCTGTGGTCTGTGCAGCAGCGGACAAGCTTCAAGCATCTGATCAACCGGTGGTGCCGAGGCCGGCCGGTGGTGGAGTCTCCGGCGAGTTCCACGAGGCCGGGCAGCCTCCGGTCGACGTCTGGGTGGGCATCACGGCGGACGGTTTCACCGCCGAGTGTGACTGCGCAGCCGCTGAGGAGCTGTGCGCCCACGCCGTGGCCCTCACCGCCGCTGCCCTGGACGACGGCTTCACGTGGTCGTCGGCGGCCACCCCGCCGTCGGCCCTGGCGGTCGACCCAAGGGTCGCCGAGTTGGCCGAAGTCGCGAGCAGCATCCCCGCCCGACGCCTGGCGCTGTTGGTCGCCGAGTGGGCAGCCACGGATCGTGTGTTGGAGAGCCGGCTTCGCGCGCAGGCCGGCTAACTCGCGCCTTTCTCGCCTGGGAGACGTACGAGGATGAGCCGGCCGAGATCGGCGGCGCGCTACGGGCGGTCCACGTGCAGCTCTGCGAGCAGGTGCAGCCGGGTCAAGGCGCTTCGGCACCGCCGCTGACGGTCGTCATGATCCGCGTCGCCGGCCGCGGGTGGTCGGCGGTTGCCAGGCGGTCAGGTCCGCCTGAGTGCTGTTGAGTTCGTTGGGCTGTGCGTCCAGGAAGGCGCGGTAGACGTCGGCCGGGGACCCGTCCGCCGCACCCACGCGACGGGTGCGCCGGACGGGCGACGCGGTCAGCTGGGCTGGCTGGACCGGTTGGCCAGACCTCGCGGCGGGGCCTTCATCCCGACGACGATGTCGACGATCTCGATGTAGCGGGCCTTGGCACCCATCCGGAAGGCGGTGGCCGCCGCGTTGATCTCCTCAAGGGTGTCGCCCTCGACGATGGTGACCTGGTCGTACTTGCCGTTCACCCCGGTCGTCACGACGTGGGTGAGCTGCTTCGCGAAGCGGCCCATGTCCCGCGCGTGTTCGGCGGAGACCTCGTGGATGCCCTCCCGGCCCAGGGCGAAGTACTCCGGACTGATCCGCATGAACAGGAAGCCGATGTATTTGTTCTTGTCCGCAAGGTCGTGCATCGCACCCTCCCAGATGTCGGTTTGACCTGCGACGATCACGAAGAGCGTATTGACAGTTACTGATCGTCATCAAGAGGGTTGACTGTCGGGAGCGCGACCCGCGACGGGTGCCGGCCCGTCGGCCGGGCGGCGGGATAGAGTCGCTGATTGACCAAACGCGGCCGAGGGGGCCGCGGCGCCACGGCTTGGGGGTACGGGTGAGCGAGGCGCGTGCAGGCGGCGGACGGATCGACGGTCCGGCCGCGGGGGACGGGCAACTGGCGGCCGAGTCGGAAACCACACTCGTGGTGGTCACCGGCGTCTCCGGGGGTGGCCGCAGCACGGTGGCCCGAGCGTTGGAGAACGTCGGCTACTACGTCGTCGACAACCTGCCGCAGGCACTGATGCTGGACATGGCGGAGTTGGCGTTCAAGGCGGGCGGCGCGGCTCGGCGTACCGCGATGGTGTTGGACGTGCGGTCGCGGGCCTTCTCCACCGACCTGGCCGGTGCGATCCGGGAGCTCAAGGAGCGCGGGTTCTCGCCCCGGGTGGTGTTCGTCGACGCCGACGACGAGGTGTTGATCCGGCGGTTCGAGAGCGTTCGCCGTTCGCACCCGTTGCAGGGCGACGGGCGGCTGGCCGACGGCATCGCCGTGGAGCGCGGGCTGCTCGAGGAGGCGCGCGACCAGGCCGACGTGATCATCGACACCAGCCACCTCAACGTCAACCAGCTCCGTCGGCGCATCGAGGAGCTGTTCGGTGGCGAGGACGCCCGCCGGCTGCGGGTCACCGTGCTGTCGTTCGGCTTCAAGTACGGCCTGCCGCCGGACGCCGACTTCGTGCTGGACGCCCGGTTCCTGCCGAACCCGTACTGGGTGCCGGAGTTGCGGGAGCACACCGGTCGGGAGGAGGCGGTCAGCGCGTACGTGCTGGGTCAGGAGGGCGCGGACGCCTTCGTCGCCGCGTACGCCGATCTGGTCAACGCCACCACGACCGGCTTCGAGCGGGAGGGCAAGCGCTACCTGACGGTCGCCGTGGGCTGCACCGGCGGCAAGCACCGCAGCGTGGCCATCGCCGAGGAGTTGGCCGCGCGCCTGCGGCACTCCGGGCTGGCGGCGAACGCCCAACACCGGGATCTGGGGCGCGAGTGACGGCCCGCCGGGTGGTGGCGTTCGGCGGTGGGCACGGGCTCTCCGCCTCGCTGCGGGCGCTGCGCCACTGCGCACCCGAACTCGACCTCGACATCACCGCCGTGGTCACCGTCGGCGACGACGGTGGCTCCAGCGGCCGCCTGCGCGCCGAGCGGGGTGGCCTGCCCCCGGGTGATCTGCGCCAGGCGCTGGTGGCACTTGCCGGAGACCACCCGGCCACCCGGCGCAGCGCCGGGCTGTTCCAGCACCGCTTCGCCGCCGTGCCGGCCGGCGTACCCCAACTCGGCGAAGCCGACCCGGACCCGGCGGCCACCGACGGCCCCGGCCCGCGCGACCAGAGCACCGTCGGCCCCGCGCCGCGTGACCGGGGTTCGGGCGGCGAGGGTACGGGCGGTCTCGGCGCGACGGGCGCCGACGGGCTGGCCGGGCACGCGGTGGGCAACCTGGTGCTCTGCGGCCTCATGGAGTTGCTCGGCGACCCGGTGGCCGCGCTGGAGCACGCCGGCGCGATGCTCGGCGCGGTCGGCCGGGTGTTGCCGATGTCCCGTCAGCCGGTCGGCATCGAGGCCCGGGTCCGCGGTGTCGACCCGGCCGCCCCCGACCAGGTGCACACCGTGCGTGGCCAGCACCAGGTGGCCGTCACCACCGGGCGGGTCGAGTCGTTGCGCCTGACGCCCGCCGCCCCGGCGGCCTGCGCCGAGGCCATCGAGGCGATCATGGCGGCGGACTGGTTGATCTTCGGGCCGGGCAGTTGGTACACGAGTGTGCTTCCGCACCTGCTGGTGCCGCAGTTGGCCGACGCGATCGTGTCCACCTCGGCCCAGCGGCTGGTCACACTGAACCTCGCCGCGGAGAAGGAGACCCTCGGGCTCTCCGTCGCCGACCATCTCGCGGCGCTGCACTGGTACCTGCCCGAGCTGAAGGTGGATACCGTGCTCGCCGATGCCCGGGCGGTGGGTGACCCCGAACCGGTCGAACGTGCGGCAGAATCGCTGGGTGCCCGCCTGGTCCTAGCTCCCGTCGCCGTCACCGACGGCACTCCCCGCCATGATCCGGCTGCCCTGGGCGCCGCGCTGGTGCCTGTCCTGGGCGCCGATCGTTAGACACGTACGTAATCACCGGCGACACGCCGGAACCGGTCCGTGAGGGGACGCACAATGGCGATGACGGCCGCGGTCAAGGACGAGCTGAGTCGGGTCGACGTGCCCAAGCCCTGCTGTCGGCGGGCGGAGATGGCCGCGCTGCTGCGCTTCGCCGGCGGGCTGCACATCGTCTCCGGCCGCGTGGTGGTGGAGGCGGAACTGGACACCGGGGCGGTGGCCCGGCGGTTACGCCGGGAGATCGCCGAGGTCTACGGATATTCGAGCGAGATCCACGTGCTGGCCTCCGGTGGCCTGCGCAAGGGCAGCCACTTCATCGTGCGGGTGGTCAAGGACGGCGAGGCCCTCGCCCGGCAGACCGGCCTGCTCGACGTGCGGGGCCGCCCGGTGCGCGGGCTGCCCCCGCACGTGGTGGCGGCGAACGTCTGCTGCGCGGTCTCCGCGTGGCGGGGGGCGTTCATGGCACACGGTTCGCTGACCGAGCCGGGCCGCTCCAGCGCCCTGGAGATCACCTGCCCGGGGCCGGAGTCGGCGTTGGCGCTTGTCGGCGCGGCCCGCCGGATCGGCATCACCGCCAAGAACCGCGAGGTGCGCGGGGTGGACCGGGTCGTGGTCAAGGACGGCGACGCGATCGCCGCGCTGCTCACCCGCATCGGCGCGCACTCCAGCGTGCTGGCCTGGGAGGAGCGGCGGGTACGCCGGGAGGTGCGGGCCACCGCCAACCGGCTCGCCAACTTCGACGACGCCAACCTGCGCCGCTCGGCGCGCGCGGCGGTCGCCGCCGCCGCCCGGGTCACCCGTGCACTGGAGATCCTCGCCGACGAGGCACCCAACCACCTGACCGACGCCGGGCGGCTGCGCCTGGAGCACCGGCAGGCGTCCCTGGAGGAGTTGGGCGCGCTGGCCGACCCGCCGCTGACCAAGGACGCCATCGCCGGGCGGATCCGTCGGCTGCTGGCGCTTGCCGACAAGCGCGCCCGGGACCTCGGCATCCCGGATACCGAAGCGGCAGTCACGCCCGACATGCTCGTGGTCTGATAGGACGGTGGGGCCGCACGGTGTGCCCGGGAGCACGCCCCGGCGCAGTGTGGTCTCGCACGCTCGGATAGGGTCGCTGCGTACGGCAAGGGGGCCGACACCGGCACTCCTCGCTGTGCCCACCGCCTCGGGCGGTCAGGTCCGCAGACCGCGCGGCGGGGTGGCCGAGATGAACCGTCAGCGGCCGGCTCCAACGGTCGGCGCACACCATTCCCGCCGGCGCGTTGTCTGCAGCCGGCGGACCAGAACGCGAGGAGATGGGACCTGTGACCATCCGGGTTGGCATCAACGGCTTCGGCCGAATCGGCCGTAACTTCTTCCGGGCAGTGCTGGCGTCTGACGCCGACGTCGAGGTCGTGGCGGTGAACGACCTCACCGACAACGGCACGCTCGCCCACCTGCTCAAGTACGACAGCATCCTGGGTCGCCTGCCGTACGAGGTCAAGGCCACCGCCGACGAGATCACCGTCGGTGGCAAGACCATCAAGGCGTACGCCGAGAAGGACCCGTCGAAGCTGCCGTGGGGCGACCTGAACGTCGACGTCGTCATCGAGTCGACCGGCTTCTTCACCGACGCCACCAAGGCCAAGGCGCACGTCGACGGCGGGGCCAAGAAGGTCATCATCTCCGCCCCGGCGAAGAACGAGGACGTCACCGTCGTCATGGGTGTCAACCACGACACCTACGACCCGGCGAAGCACACCATCATCTCCAACGCTTCGTGCACCACCAACTGCCTCGCCCCGATGGCGAAGGTCCTGCACGACACGTTCGGCATCCAGCACGGTCTGATGACGACGATCCACGCGTACACCCAGGACCAGAACCTGCAGGACGCGCCGCACTCGGATCTGCGTCGGGCCCGCGCCGCCGCGCTGAACATCGTCCCGACCTCCACCGGTGCGGCCAAGGCGATCGGCCTGGTCCTGCCGGAGCTCAAGGGCAAGCTCGACGGGTACGCGCTGCGGGTGCCGATCCCGACCGGCTCGGTCACCGACCTCACCGTCAACGTGGGTCGCGAGACCACCGTGGACGAGGTCAACGCCGCGCTGAAGGCCGCCGCGGACGGCCCGCTCAAGGGCATCCTGGTCTACAACGAGGACCCGATCGTCTCCTCGGACATCGTCACCGACCCGGCGTCGTGCATCTTCGACGCGCCGCTGACCAAGGTCGTCGGCAACCAGGTCAAGGTCGTCGGCTGGTACGACAACGAGTGGGGCTACTCCAACCGCCTCGTCGACCTCGTCAAGCTGGTCGGTTCGTCGCTGTGAGCATCCGGACCCTCGACGACCTGCTCGCCGAGGGGGTGGCAGGTCGGCGCGTGCTGGTGCGCGCCGACCTGAACGTCCCGCTCGACAAGCAGTCCGGAGCCATCACGGACGATGGCCGCATCCGCGCGGTGCTGCCGACCCTCGGCGCGCTTGTCGAGGCCGGCGCGAAGGTGGTCGTCTGCTCGCACCTGGGCCGCCCGAAGGGCGCTCCGGACCCGCAGTTCAGCCTCCGTCCGGTCGCCGGGCGGCTCGGTGAGCTGCTCGGCGCGCCGGTGCACTTCGCCACCGACACCGTCGGTGACTCCGCCCGCTCCACTGTCGCGGACCTGGCCGACGGCCAGGTCGCCCTGCTGGAAAACCTGCGTTTCAACGCCGGTGAGACCAGCAAGGACGAGGCCGAGCGGGGTGCGTTCGCCGACCAGCTCGCCGCGTTCGGCGACGCGTACGTGGACGACGCGTTCGGTGCGGTGCACCGCAAGCACGCGAGTGTCTTCGACGTGCCGGCCCGGTTGCCGCACGTCGCGGGCCGACTGGTGCTGCGTGAGGTCGAGGTGCTCTCCAAGCTCACCGGTGACCCCGAGCGGCCGTACGTGGTGGTGCTCGGTGGGTCGAAGGTGTCCGACAAGCTCGCCGTGATCGAGGCCCTGCTGCCCACCGTCGATCGGCTGCTCATCGGTGGCGGGATGTGCTTCACCTTCCTCAAGGCCCAGGGCCTGGAGGTGGGCACGTCGCTGCTGGAGAAGGACATGGTCGAGACCTGCCGCAACCTGCTGGAGCGGTCCAACGGCAAGATCCTGCTCCCGGTCGACGTGGTGGTCGCGGACGCGTTCGCCCCGGACGCCGCGCACGACACGGTCCGCGTCGACGGCATCCCGAGTCACCGGCTCGGTCTGGACGTCGGTCCGGAGACGGTGGCCGGCTTCACCGCCGCGCTGTCCCCGGCGAAGACGATCTTCTGGAACGGCCCGATGGGCGTGTTCGAGATGCCGGCCTTCGCGGCGGGCACCCGGGGGATCGCCGAGGCGATCACCAAGGCTGACGCGTTCAGCGTCGTCGGCGGCGGTGACTCCGCTGCCGCGGTCCGTGCGTTGGGGCTGGACGAGACGTCCTTCGGGCACATCTCCACCGGCGGTGGCGCCTCCCTGGAATACCTCGAGGGCAAGGCCCTCCCCGGCATCGCGGCCCTGGAGAACTGAATGTCGAGCACCACCCGCCGGCCGCTGATGGCCGGCAACTGGAAGATGAACCTCAACCACCTTGAGGCCAACCTGCTGGTGCAGAAGCTGGCGGCGAGCCTCACCGAGAAGCAGCTCACCGAGGTCGAGACGGTCGTGCTGCCGCCCTTCACCGACCTGCGGACCGTGCAGACCGCGGTGGACGGGGACAAACTGCTCATCGGCTACGGCGGGCAGGACCTCTCCGCGCACGCGTCCGGCGCGTACACCGGGGAGATCTCCGGTGCGATGCTGGCCAAGCTCGGCTGCACCTACGTGGTGGTCGGGCACTCCGAGCGGCGGGCCTACCACCACGAGGACGACGCGCTGGTCAACGCCAAGGTCAAGGCGGCGCTCACGCACGGCCTGACGCCGATCCTCTGCGTGGGGGAGGGGCTGGACATCCGCGAGCAGGGCACCCACGTGGCGCACTGCTCCGACCAGCTCGACGGGGGCCTGGCCGGCCTCACTGCCGAGCAGGTGCGGCAGGTCGTGATCGCGTACGAGCCGGTCTGGGCGATCGGCACGGGCAAGACCGCGACGCCGGAGGACGCCCAGGAGGTCTGCGGGGCGGTCCGTCAGCGCGTGGCGGAACGCTTCGACCAGGAGACCGCCGACCAGGTCCGGGTCCTCTACGGCGGCTCGGTCAAGGCGTCGAACGTCGCCTCGATCATGGCCCAGCCGGACGTGGACGGGGGCCTGGTGGGGGGCGCCAGCCTGGACGCGGAGGAATTCGCTCAGATCTGCCGCTTCCCGGAGCACATCGCCCGCTGATCGCTCGGTATCCTGGACACCGCCCGTCCGCCGGTCGGTGCCACAGTGCCCGATCAGACCGGGCGAGGATCGCTACGAGAGGAACTGACCCCAGCCATGCCGATCTGGTTCGCATACACGTTGATCGTGTTGCTGGTCATCACGAGCATTCTGCTCACCATGCTGATCCTGCTGCACCGCGGCAAGGGCGGCGGTCTGTCGAGCATGTTCGGCGGTGGCGTCAGCTCCAGCCTCGCCGGCTCCTCCGTGGCAGAGAAAAACCTGGACCGTTACACCGTTCTGGTGAGCGTCGTCTGGTTCGCCGCCATCGTCGGGCTCGGGCTCTGGCTGCGCCTCCAAATGAACAGCGGCACCTGAGCGAGCTCGTTGAGTCGTACAATCTGCGCGCGGTCCGTCACCACGACGGGCCGCGCGCAGGCTTTTCTCCGCTGCACCGCGTCGCCCGCCGCCCACCCCTGTTTGACGGCGGGTCCCCTCCGACGACAGGAGCGAGCAGCCGTGCCCAGTGGCAACGTCATCCGCGGCGCCCGAGTCGGGTCCGCACCCATGCGCCCAGACGAACGGCACCAACCCGCCCCCCGACAGGACGTCACCTACTGGTGCCGCAACGATCACCGGATCGACATCCGGATCGCCGCGGACGCCGAGGCGCCGGCCCGGTGGGACTGCCCCCGATGCGGCCTACCCGCCGGCCGGGACGCGCAGAACCCGCCCGGCCGGGTCCGCGCCGAACCGTACAAGAGCCATCTGGCGTACGTGAAGGAGCGGCGCACCGCCGAGGAGGGCGAGGCGCTGCTGAACGAGGCACTGGCGGCGCTGCGCCGCCGCCGCGGCGAGTAGCGGGCTGCTAGCGCAGGCTGGTAGCGGGCTGCTAGCGCAGGCTGCGCAGTCGTGCGGGCACGTCGGCTGCCGCCGCCCGGTCCAGCAGCCAGCGGGTGCGGCCCACGCCGTGCACCCCGGCGGCCGGCAACTGCACCGACCCGGCACCGGCCAACGCCATACCCACCGCGCGGGCCTTGTCGGCCCCGCCGGCCACCAGCCAGACCTCCTCGGCGGTGTTGATCGCCGGCAGGGTGAGCGTGGTCCGCACCGGGGGCGGCTTCGGGCTGCCCCGCACCGCGCTGCACGGCCGGGTCTCGTAGTGCACCGGATGCTCGGGGAAGACCGACGCCACGTGCCCGTCCTCGCCGACGCCCAGCATCAGCACGTCGAAGTGCGGCAGGGTGGCGTGCCCGGGCCGGGCGGCACGCGCCAACTCCTGCGCGTACAGGGCTGCCGCCGCCTCCGGGTCGTTGCCGGCCGGGCCGTCGGAGGCCGGCATCGGGTGCACCCGGGCCGGGTCCAGCGGCACCACGTCCAGCAGGGCGGCCCGGGCCTGGGTCTCGTTGCGGTCCGGATCACCGGCGGGCAGGAACCGCTCGTCGCCCCACCACACGTCGACCCGGGACCAGTCCACCGCGTCGCGGGCGGGCAGTGTCGCCACCGCCCGGTACACGGCGGCGGCGATCCGGCCACCGGTGAGCACCACCGAGGCCGCACCCCGGTCGGCCTGGGCGTCGAGCAGCTTCACCAGCAACCGGGCCGCCACGGCCTGCGCCAGCAGGTCGGCGTCGGCGTGGACGGCGACACTCGCCTCACTCATGGAATGCGCCTTCGTTTCCCGACCGCCCGGCGGTCGCTGTCGCGTCGTGCCCGGGCCGCGATGCCCGAGATGGTGTGTTTGCGGGGCAGCGGCCGGTCCGCACCGGCCCCTGCCCCGACGTCGTGCCCCGGTAGGGCGTCAGCTCTCGCCGCTCGTGCCGGAGTGCGCGGCGACCCCGGCCTCGGCGCGCTGCGCGGTGGCCGGATCTTTCCACACGTGCACCCGCTGCGCGGGACGCTGGTCCAGCCCGCGTAGCCCGATCGTCGCGCCCAGCGCCTCCGCGTACACCTGGTCGGCGTCCAGACGCCGCAGCTCCTCGGCCAACTCGTCACCGAGGGGCCGGCGGACCAGCGGCAACGCCCGGTCGTCCTGGCCGGTACGCCGGAACACCGCCATGCTGTCCTCGCGGGTCAGCACCAGTTGGTCGCCGTTGGCGCAGCTCAACCGCACCTCCCGCATCCGGGGGAACTCGTCGGTGTCCACCCGGTGCGGGGTGATGCCGAGCCGACTGGACAGCCAACCGACCATCAGCGCCGCCGTCGGGTCGGTGGGCGGCGCGACCACCGTCGCCTCGACGACCCGCTCGCTGGCGGTGTCGAACGCCCCCGCGACCAGGGTCCGCCACGGGGTGATCCGGGTCCACGCCAGGTCCGTGTCGCCAGGTGCGTAGTCCCGGGCACGCTGCCGCAGCGCCTCCACCGGGTCGGCGGCCTGCGCCGAGTCGGTGATCCTGCGGTCGGCGACCACCCCGAGGAAGTCGGTGGCGATCTCCGCCGGCGGCTCGCCGTGCCACCAGGTGACCACCGGCACGTCCGGAACCAGCAGCGGCATCACGACCGACTCGGCGTGCAGGGCCAACCGGCCGTACATCCGGGTGACCACCGCCTCGCACGGGCCGAGCCGGCCACCGACCACGATCTCCGCGTCCAACCGGTTGCGGTCCCGCTCGATCTCGGAGCGAACCACCACCACCAGCCGGCACGGGTGGGCGGCGGCGGCGATCGTCGCCGCCGCCTCCGCCTCACGGACCCGCTTCTCGTCCACCACCACGATGAGCGTGAGCGCCATCCCACTGGCCACGCCGCCGGCGCTGCGCCGCTCGGCGGCGAGCGCCTTGACCACCTCGTTGCCGGTGGTGTCCCACAGCCCGATCATGCTCTTCTCCAAGCGCGGCCCTCGCGGGCCAGCATCTCGTCGGAGGCCCGCGGCCCCCACTCGCCGGCCCGGTACGGCTCCGGCTTGGTGCCCGCCCAGGCATGCTCCAGTGGGTCGATCACCTGCCAGCTCTGCTCGACCTCGGCCGCGTCCGGGAACAGGGTGCGGTCGCCGATCAGCACGTCCAGCACCAGCCGCTCGTACGCCTCGGGGCTGGACTCGGTGAACGCCTCGCCGTACTGGAAGTCCATCGCGATGTCGCGGACCTCCATCGTGGTGCCCGGCACCTTGGAGCCGAACTTGAGCACCACGCCCTCGTCCGGCTGCACCCGGATGACCAACTGGTTGTTGCCCAGCGACTCCATGTCGGCGTCGTTGAACGGCAGGTGCGGTGCCTTCTTGAACATGATGGCGACCTCGGTGACCCGCCGGGGCAGCCGCTTGCCGGCCCGGATGTAGAACGGCACCTCCGCCCACCGGCGGTTCTGGATGCCCAGCCGCACCGCCACGTACGTCTCCGTGGTGGAGTCGGCGGGGACGTCCCGCTCCTCCAGGTAGCCGACCGCGCGCTCGCCACCCACCCAGCCGGGCAGGTACTGGCCACGCACGGTGTCGCGCGCCACGTCCTTGGGCAGGGTGATCGCCTTGAGCACCTTCAGCTTCTCGGCCCGGATCTCGTCGGCGTCGAAGCTTGTCGGCTCCTCCATCGCCACCAGGGCCAGGAGTTGCAGGAGGTGGTTCTGGAGCACGTCGCGGGCGGTGCCGACGGTGTCGTAGAAGCCGGCGCGGGTGCCGATGCCGACATCCTCGGCCATGGTGATCTGCACCGAGTCGACGTACTTGGAGTTCCACAGGGGCTCGAACAGGTTGTTGGCGAAGCGCAGGGCGAGGATGTTCTGAACTGTCTCCTTGCCCAGGTAGTGGTCGATCCGGAAGACGTCCTCCCGGGTGAACACGTCGTCGACGAGGTCGTTGAGCGACTTCGCCGAGGGCAGGTCGTTGCCGAACGGCTTCTCCACCACGACCCGACGCCAACCGCCGGACTTCTCGTTGTCGGCCATCCCGGTGCGGGCCAGCTGCTTGAGCACGACCGGGAACGCGGCCGGCGGGATGGAGAAGTAGAACGCCGCGTTACCGGTGATGCCGTGCGTCTGGCGCAGGTCGTCGAGCGTCGACGAGAGCTGGTCGAAGGCCGCGTCGTCGTCGAACGACCCGCCGACGAACTTGATGTTGCCGGCCAGCCGCGCCCACACCTCGTCCCGCCACGGGGTACGCGCGTGCTTGCGGGCGGCCTCGCAGGCCAACGTCTCGAAGTCGCCGTCACCCCAGTCGCGGCGAGCGAAGCCGAGCACCACGAAACCGGGCGGCAGCAACCCCCGGTTGGCCAGGTCGTAGACCGCCGGGAGCAGCTTCTTGCGGGCCAGGTCGCCGGTCACCCCGAAGATCACCAGAGCACAGGGCTCCGGGATCCGGGGCAACCGGCGGTCCTGCGGGTCGCGCAGCGGGTTCGTCGCGCCACCCTCGGTTCGCGACTGCGGGGCTCGCGAACCCGGCTCACTCCTCGCGCTCACGGTGCCCCCTCGGTTCGCGACTGCGGGGCTCGCGAACCCGGCTCACTCCTCGCGCTCACGGTGCCCCCTCGCTTCCGCTTCAGTCACGTCGTCCATCCTCACGCCCGCAGCGCACCGGCGGCGTCGAGCAGTTGGGCGACACCGGCGGCACGGTCGGTCAGGTGCAGCCGCAGCACCGGGCGCTCCCGCCCGGCGAGGGCCTGCCGGTCACCGGCGGCCTGCGCCGCCTGCAACACACCGAACGTGTACGGCTTGCCCGGCACCGCCAGATCCTCGGCGACCGCACCGGTCACCTGAAGGTAGCTGCCCACCTGTGGGCCGCCCTTGTGGTACTGGCCCGTGGAGTGCAGGAACCGCGGCCCCCAGCCGAAGGTGACCGGCCGCCCGCCCGCCTCGGCGAGCAGCGGCCGCAGCCGGGCCGCGTCGGCGTCGGCGAACCGGTCGAGGTACGCCATCACGGCGAGGTAGCCATCGTCGCCCAGCCCGTCGAGCAGCCAGCGCAGCACCCCGGCCAGGTCACCCGGAGCGCCCTGCGGGGCGTACACCTCGATCGCGCCCTCGGTGAACGACGGCGACTCCGCCGGCAGGCCCGAGGCCAGGATCTTGTTGGTGTTCTCCTTGGACTCGGTGACGTTCGGCTGGTTGAACGGGTCGATACCGAGCACCACGCCGGCCACCGCCGTCGCGTACTCCCAGGCCAGGAACTGCGCGCCCAACGGGCCGTTGACGGCCACGTCCGGGGTGGCGCCGCCACCCGGCACGTCACCGGGGGCGAGCGAGCCGCCGTAGCTGACCGTCAGCACGTCGGCCCCGGTCGCGCCGGGGCTGCCCGGGGACTCCACGACCACCGGAAGGATGCCCACCCCGGCCTTGCCCGTCGACTCGGCGATCAGCTGCTCGGCCCAGTCGCCGAGCCCGTCGATGCCGGTGCCGTCGGAGACCAGGGCGACCTTGTCCCGGGCCAGCGTGGCCGCGGCGCCCAGGGCGGCACCCAGCGCCAGCGCCGGATTGTCCCGGTCCCCGCCGAACGACGCGGCCAGCGCGTCGGCCTGGTCGAGCAGCTCCGCGACCTCCACCCCGGCCAGCGCCGAGGGCACCAGCCCGAACGCGGTGAGCGCCGAGTACCGGCCGCCCACGTTCGGGTCGGCGAGCACGGTGAACGCGCCCATCTCCGCGGCGGTGGCCTCCAGCGGCGAACCCGGGTCGGTGACGATGACGAAGTGCCGACCGGCCTCCGCCTCGGTCATCCCGGCATCCAGGAACGCCTGCCAGTAGGCACGTCGGTGGCTGTCGGTCTCCACCGTCGAGCCGGACTTGCTGGCCACCACCACCACTGTGCGTTCCAGCCGGTCACCGAGCGCCGCCCGGACCTGGCCCGGGTCGGTGGTGTCCAGCACGGTCAGCGGGCGACCCAGGGTCCGGGTGATCACCTCGGGGGCCAGCGACGAGCCACCCATGCCGGCGAGCACCACGTGGTCCAGGTCGGCCAGCTCCGCTTTCAGCTCGGCCAACTGCGCCAGCAGCTCCCGGCTGCGCCGGTGGGTGTCGACCCAGCCGAGTCGGACCTTCGCCTCGGCTTCGGCGTCCGGACCCCAGAGGCTCGCGTCCTTGCCCGCCAACCTGCCCGGGACGCCGGCCTTGACCAGCGCCTCCCGGGTCGACGCGGGCGCGGACTTGTCGACCGCGTCCGCGCCGTACACGGCGAGCCCGGCAGCGGCCTCCACCGGCCCCGCAAGTAGGTCGCTCATGCCGTCACTCCGCTTCGCTGCGTGCCGTCATGAGGCACCTTCGCACTGAGCCTGCTGATTCGCTCGCTGCGCTCGCTCATGCGCCACCGGCCTTCTCGGCGCCCTTGGCGTTGCCCTTGGCGGCCTTGTTCGGCGCACCCTTGCCCTTGGCCGCCGCCTCCAGCGACTTGCGGACGCCGTCGAGCAGCTCCTGCCAGCTGGCCTCGAACTTCTCCACGCCCTCGCGCTCCAGGGTGGCGATCACGTCGTCCATGTCCACCCCGACCGACTCCAGGTCCGCGAAGACCTTGCGGGCCGCGTCGTAGGCGCCGGTGATGGTGTCGCCGCGGGTCTCGCCATGATCGGCGTACGCGTGGATGACCGACTCCGGCATGGTGTTGACGGTGCCGGGGGCGATCAGCTCCTCGACGTAGATCACGTCGCGGTAGTCCGGGTTCTTCGTCGAGGTGGACGCCCACAGCGGCCGCTGCGGGTGCGCCCCGGCGGCGGCGAGTGCCTTCCACCGGTCGGAGGAGAACACCTCGGTGTAGCGCTCGTACGCCAACTGGGCGTTCGCGACGGCGGCCTTGCCCTTCAGGGCCTTGGCCTGGTCGGAGCCGATCTTCTCCAACCTCTTGTCGACCTCGGAGTCGACCCGGGAGACGAAGAACGACGCCACCGAGCCGATCTTCGACAGGTCGTGGCCGTTGGCCTTGGCCTGCTCCAGACCGGAGAGGAACGCCTCCATGACCGCCGAGTAGCGGTCCAGGCCGAAGATCAGCGTCACGTTGACGCTGATCCCCTCGGCGAGCGTGTCGGTGATCGCCGACAGGCCGGCCTCGGTGGCCGGGATCTTGATGTAGAGGTTGGGGCGGTCGACCAGCCACCACAGGGCCTTGGCCTCGGCCACCGTCTTGTCGCTGTCGTGCGCCACCCGGGGGTCCACCTCGATGGAGACCCGACCGTCGACGCCGTCGCTGCCGTCGTAGGACGGACGCATCACGTCGCAGGCCCACCGCACGTCGTACGTGGTGAGCATGCGCACCGACTCCTCGACCTCGATGCCACGGGCGGCGAGGTCGCGAAGCTGCCAGTTGTACTCGTCGGCGTCGCTCAGCGCCTTGGCGAAGATCGTCGGGTTGGTGGTGACACCGGCCACGTGCTTCTCGCGGCGGAGCTGGTCCAGCCCGCCGGAGCTCAGTCGTACGCGGGAAAGGTCGTCGAGCCAGACCGCCACACCTGCGGCGGTGAGCTCATTCAGCTTGTCGGTCATGCCGTCCACGCTCCCTCAGTTGCCGGTCGTGAAACCGGTGATGTCGCCCACCCGGGCCAGCGAGGCGTGTGCCGCCGCCACGATCCGGTCACCGGTAAAGCCAAACTGCTCGAAGAGCACGGTGTACGGGGCACTCGCGCCGTAGTGCTCGATGCTGACGCTCTCGCCCAAGTCGCCGACGACGCCGCGCCAGGACATCGCGATGCCCGCCTCCACGCTCACCCGTGCCTTTACCCCGCGGGGGAGCACCGACTCCCGGTACGCCTCATCCTGCTCGTAGAACCACTCCTGGCAGGGCATCGAGACGACCCGGGTCGGGGTGCCGTCGGCCTCCAGCCGCTCCCGGGCGGTCAGGCAGAGCTGCACCTCGGAACCGGTGCCCACGATGATCACCTGCGGCTTGCCGTTGGATGCCTCGGCCAGCACGTAGCCACCCTTGGCGACGCCCTCCGCGCTGCCCAGGACACTCCGGTCCAGGGTCGGCAGCGCCTGGCGGCTCAGCGCCATGGCCGTCGGACGATCGGTGTGCTCCAGCGCCAGCCGCCACGCCCAGGCGGTCTCGTTGGCGTCGGCCGGGCGGACCACGTCCAGGCCCGGAATGGCCCGCAGCGCGGTCAGGTGCTCCACCGGCTGGTGGGTCGGGCCGTCCTCGCCGAGGCCGATCGAGTCGTGCGTCCACACGTACGTCACCGGCAGCTTCATCAGCGCGGCCAACCGCACCGCTGGGCGCATGTAGTCGCTGAACACCAGGAACGTGCCGCCGTAGGGGCGGGTGCCGCCGTGCAGGGCGATGCCGTTGAGGATCGCGCCCATGGCGTGCTCACGGATGCCGAAGTGCAGCGTGCGGCCGTACTCGTGACCGGGGAAGTCCTTGGTGGCGTGCGCGGCCGGGATGAACGACGGCTCACCCTTCATGGTGGTGTTGTTACTCTCGGCCAGGTCGGCCGAACCACCCCACAGCTCCGGCAGCACCGGCGCGAGCGCCTCCAGCACCTTGCCGGAGGCGGCCCGGGTGGCCACGCCCTTGGCGTCGGCGGGGAAGACCGGCAGCGCGTCGGTCCACCCGTCCGGCAGCACCCGGCCGGCCATCCGCTCGTAGAGCGCGGTGCGCTCCGGGTTGGCCTTCTTCCAGGCGTCGAACGCGGGGGTCCACTGCTGCTCGGCCTCGGAACCGCGACCCATCACCGAACGGGCGTGGGCGAGCACCTCCTCGTCGACCTGGAACGTCTGCTCCGGGTCGAAGCCGAGGATCTGCTTGGTGGCCTTCACCTCGTCGGCGCCGAGCGCCGAACCGTGGATCTTGCCGGTGTTCTGCTTGTTGGGCGCGGGCCAGCCGATGATGGTGCGCAGCGCGATGAACGACGGGCGGGCGGTCTCCGAACGGGCGGCCACCAGCGCCGCGTACAGCGCCTCGGCGTCCTCGTGGTAGTCGCCCTGGTCGGCGTCGCCGGTGCGCCAGTCGACGGTCTGCACGTGCCAGCCGTACGCCTCGTAGCGGGCGGCCACGTCCTCGCTCTTGGCGATCCGGGTGTCGTCCTCGATGGAGATCTCGTTGTCGTCGTAGATCACCGCGAGGTTGCCCAGCTGCTGGTGCCCGGCGAGGGAACTGGCCTCGTGGCTGATGCCCTCCTCGATGTCGCCGTCGGAGACGATGCACCAGATGTTGTGGTCGAAGACCGACTCGCCCGGCTCGGCCTCGGGGTCGAACAGACCGCGCTCGCGGCGGGCCGCCATGGCCATGCCGACCGCGTTGCCCAGGCCCTGCCCGAGCGGGCCGGTGGTGGTCTCCACGCCCGGGGTGTGCCCGTGCTCGGGGTGACCCGGGGTCTGCGAGCCCCACTGCCGCAGCGACTTCAGGTCGTCCAGGCTCAACGGGTAGCCGGACAGGAAGAGCTGGATGTAGAGCGTCAGGCTGGAGTGCCCGGCGGAGAGGACGAACCGGTCCCGGCCGGGCCAGTTCGGGTCGGCCGGGTTGTGCCGCATGACGCGGTTGAAGAGGAGGTACGCCGCGGGCGCGAGGCTCATCGCGGTGCCCGGGTGACCGTTGCCGGATTTCTCTACGGCGTCCATGGCCAGCACACGGACGGTATCGACGGCCCGGCGATCGAGGTCGGACCAGTTCAGTGCGGAGTGCTCGGGTCGTTTGGCAGCCACGATGGTTGTGCTCCTCGGCAGATGGGCGGAACCCTCACCGATGACCTTATCGAGCGTCCCTAAACCCGCGCCCGGGGATCTCATCATGGTGTGCGTGACGTGACGTTCCGGATGCTCGGTTCAACTCGGTGGTGTGACGGCTCGCACCGTTGTCGGGTCGGCCGGGCAGCCAAAACGACAACGCGTAGTGTGTGGGTCGGCGTGCGGGCCCGAGCGGCCCGCCGATCCGATCTCCCCCGTGCCGATGCCGGAAGGTGCCAATCCGTGAGCATGATCACCGAGCGCCCCGCGAGCAACCCGGCCGGGCAACACCCGGCCCGGGCGGCCGAGGGTCCGGTGGCCCGGCGGGACGTGCGTGGGGTCCTCTCGGCGTACGTGGCGCTCACCAAGCCGCGGATCGTCGAGTTGCTGCTGGTCACCACCATCCCGGCGATGATGCTCGCCGACGGCGGGCTCCCGTCGCTGTGGCTGATGGCCGTCGTGCTGATCGGCGGCTCGCTCGCCGCGGGTGCGGCAAGCGTGCTCAACTGCTACATCGACCGGGACATCGACCAGTTGATGCGGCGTACGAAGCGTCGGCCGCTGCCGGCGCACACCGTGTCACCGCGTAACGCGCTGGTCTTCGGTCTGGTGCTGGCGGCGGTGTCGATCGCCCTGATGGCGGCGTTCACCAACCTGCTCGCCGCCGGGCTGACCCTCGCCGCGATCGTCTACTACGACGTCATCTACACGCTGTGGCTCAAGCGCTCCACCCCGACCAACACCTTCTGGGGTGGCGCCTGCGGGGCGGCCCCGGTGCTGATCGGCTGGGCGGCGGTCACCGGCTCACTGGCGCCGGCCGCCTGGGGGCTCTTCGCGGTGGTCTTCTTCTGGCAGATGCCGCACTTCTACCCGCTCGCCATGAAGTACAAGGACGACTACGCCCGCGCCGGGATCCCGATGCTGCCGGTGGTGGCCTCGGTCCGCCGGGTGAACGCCGAGATCCTGATCTTCGCGTGGCTCACCGTGCTCACCTCCCTCGCGGTCTGGCCGCTGGGGCTCAGCGCGATCTACGGGGTGCCGACCCTGGTGGTCGGTGCCATCTTCGTGGTCGAGGCACACCGACTCTGCCGGCGTGCGACGCGGGGCGAGGCGGTCAAGCCGATGCGGCTGTTCCACTGGTCCACGACGTACCTGACGATCGTGTTCGCGGCCGTCGCGCTCGACGCGCTGATCTGACCTGCCCTCCCAGACCGCGGCTCGGCCGCCGGGACTCTCCTGACTAATCACGGGCATGGATGAGTTGTCCGGGTTTAACGTCACATAAGAGTAACTTTCGGCATGAGCCGGATCGGCTCAACTCCGCGGGTTGGAGCATGGTTTGCCCGCTCCCTTTGTGCGGGAAAGTCCGGATATAATCGGACAGGAAACCCGTGATCGTTCTCAAACCTCTAGGTAATTGGCATCACAAAAGGTTCATGGTTCTCGCCCGGGAGGGTGCAGGTCTGCTTAGGCTTCGCGTTATGGCAGATGGTTCCGATACGACGATGACGGCCGAGCAGACCGCCGCCGAGCAGGCACCCCAGGGCCTGGTCGCGGGCCTCAAGGCGTTCGCCGCCGGCCACGGCGGTGCGAAGGCGGTCATCGAGTACGTCGGCAAGCGTGGCGCGCGAATCGTCCTGGTGGGTTCCGACGGCGAGTGGGGCGACCAGTTCGCCGACGACACCGTCACCGCCCGTGAGGCGTGCGCCGAGGCGGGAGTCACCGTCGAGAACGCCTGGGAGCGTGAACTGATGGACCAGATGCGTCCGAGCAACGACCTCTGGCGGTCGATGGCCCGGCGCACGATGGCTCGCTGAGCAGCCAACCGAATTGACCACCCACCACCAGTCGACCCGGGGGAAACCCCGGGTCGCTCTCGTCACCTGTGCCGACCTCGTCGATCTCGACCCGGACGACCGGCTGGTCCTCGCTCCACTGACGGCCCGGGGCATCTCCGTCGAGACCGCGGTGTGGGACGACCCCGACGTCGACTGGTCCTCCTACGACCTGGTCGTGCTCCGCTCACCCTGGGACTACGCGCTACGCCGCGACGAGTTCGTCGCCTGGGCGGCCACCGTCGCGGCGTTGGTCAACCCGGCCGACGTGGTCCGCTGGAACACCGACAAGCGCTACCTCGCCGAGCTGAGCGCCGCCGGGGTGCCGACCGTGCCGACGGCCTGGATCGCGCCGGGGGAGAGCTGGCAGCCACCGGCCGAGACCGGCGAGTACGTGCTCAAGCCCGCCGTGAGCGCCGGCAGTCAGGACACCGGCCGCTACGACCTGGCCGACCCGGAACACCGGGACCTGGCCGCCGCACACGTCCGCCGGCTCTCCGACGCCGGCCGGGTGACCATGGTCCAGCCGTACCTGCGTGCCATCGACACCGAGGGCGAGACCGCACTGCTCTTCCTGGCCGGCCCGGACGGGCTCACGTTCAGCCACGCGATCCGCAAGGGTCCGATGCTGACCGGTCCGGACCTCGGCCCGGACGGGCTCTACAAGGCCGAGGAGATCACCACCCGTACCGCCCGGCCCGCCCAACTGGCGGTGGCCGAGAAGACCCTCGCCACGGTGCCCGGCGGCACGCGGCAACTGCTCTACGCCCGGGTCGACCTGATCCCCGGCCCGGACGGCGAGCCGGTCCTGGTCGAGCTGGAACTGACCGAGCCGTCACTGTTCATCGGGTACGCGGACGGAGCCCCCGACCGTCTCGCCGCCGCGATCGCCACCCACCTGACCCGCGGGGCCTGACCGGCACGGCCGGGCTCCCGGCGGCGATCGCACAGTCAGGATCCGCCCGCAGAGCGCCTTGATCGACTCGGCTTTCTGAAAGTCGGCCCGTCAGATCGACCCGGACACCGCGACTTCCTGAAAACCGAGTCGATCAAGGCCATGCGGGCGGGCGGCGCGCGGGGCGGGCGGGGCGGGCGGGACTGCGGGGTGCGCGGGGCCTGCGGGGTGCGCGGGGCCTGGGGGCGGGCGGGGGTCAGACGGTGGCCGGGACGGGGGCGGCGGCGTCGGCCGGGGTGGCCTCGGCCGCCGGGGCGACCGGGCGGCGCTCGCGGGTCGACCACTGCACCGAGAGGGTGGCCAGCAGCACCAGGCAGGCGCCGAGCATGTGCGCGCCGACCAGGAGCGCCGGCACGTGGGTGAAGTACTGCACGAAACCGATCACACCCTGACCTAGCTCCACGGCGACCAGGACGATCGCGGCACTTGTGGCCCGGCGCGCACCCACGGCGCGGAACGCGAAGATCAGCGCCACCGAGAGGCCGATCAGCAGGAAGACCCCGTCGGCGTGCACCTGGGAGATCGACTCCGGGTCCAGTCCGTTGCGGGCCGCGCCGTGGTCGCCGGCGTGTGGACCGCTGCCGGTGACCCAGGTGCCGATGACCAGCACCGCGACGGCGACGCCGGTGGTGACGCGGGCCAGCGCGCGCAGCGGTGTGGGCACCACGGCCACGGTCGGGCCGTCCGGGTCGCCGATGCGCCGCCAGAGGGCGTACGCGGCGGCGATCACCGCCATCGAGGCCAGGAAGTGCAGGCCGACCACCCACGGGTTGAGGTTGGTGAGCACGGTGATGCCACCGACCACCGCCTGGGCGGGGATGCCCAGGAAGACGGCGACCGCGAGGGGCAGCAGCCCGGGTCGCCGCGCCCGCAGTGTCAGGACGGCCAGCAGCGTGGCCAGCGCGATCAGGCCGACCGCGAAGGTCAGCATCCGGTTGCTGAACTCGATCACCCCGTACACCCCCATCTCGGGGGTGGTGACGTACGAATCGTCGGTGCACCGGGGCCAGGTGGGGCAGCCGAGGCCCGAGGCGGTCAGTCGGACGGCTCCGCCGGTGAGGACGATCCCCACGTTCGCGATGATCGAGGCGAGCGCGAGGCGGCGCAGCAGGTTGCCGGGGACCGGACGGACGATTCGGTTCACGGCGCAAATCCTACGCACTGTAGTGATCGAGGTTCGTCCGACTCCGTCGGCTCGGTGGTTCGGATCACCGGGGCCCGGGTTTGCGACCCTCCGGGTAATTACGTAACGTTGGCGTTGTGAAAAACGCGGCGGCGCTTCCGGGGCACCAGCCGACGGCTGTCCGAGCCGTCGGTGCGTCCGCGTCCGCGCCGGTCGTGACCGCCTCGGTGGCACCCGCTGGTGCCACGGCGGCAGAGAGTTCCACCCGTGACCGGGTCACCCAACTGCTGCTGGAGCGGGGTGCGACGACCGCCGCGCAGCTTGGCGCGGCCCTCGGGCTCAGCCCGGCGGCGATCCGCCGGCACCTCGACGCGATGCTCGCCGACGGCGACGTGTACGCCCGCGAGCAAGCCGTACAGGGCAGCCGCGGTCGGGGGCGTCCGGCCAAGGTGTTCATGCTGACCGAGGCCGGTCGGGTTCGCTGTGGCACCCATCACTACGACAACATGGCCACCGCCGCACTGCGCTGGATCGCCCGCGGCGGCGGGTCGGACGCGGTCGAGGCGTTCGCCACCGAGCAGGTCTCCGCTCTGGAGTCGCGCTGTCGGGCGGCCATGGAGGACGCCGGCGACGACCCTCTCGCCCGAGCCGAGGCACTCGCCGCGGCTCTCACCGCCGAGGGTTACGCTGCCAACGCGACCACGATCGCCTCCGGCGGTCAGCTCTGCCAGCACCATTGTCCGGTGGCGCACGTGGCCGCCGAGTTTCCTCAGCTGTGCGAGGCCGAGACCGCGGTGATCTCCCGTCTGGTCGGCACCCACGTGCAGCGCCTTGCCACCATCGCGCACGGCGACGGGGTGTGCACCACGCACATTCCGACCCAGCCGGGGCGTGCTCAATCCGGTAATCCCGTCACCACTGTGAGGACAGATAGATGACCGAGCAGATCGTCCAGCCCCTGACCCAGGAAGAGCAGCTTGCCGCCCTGGGCCGGTACGAGTACGGCTGGTCCGACCCGGACGCCGCCGGGGCGGTCGCCCAGCGCGGCATCAACGAGGCGGTGGTGCGGGACATCTCGGCCAAGAAGAGCGAGCCGGCGTGGATGCTCGACCTGCGGCTGAAGGGTCTGCGGCTGTTCGGCCGCAAGCCGATGCCGGCCTGGGGCGCGGACCTCACCGGCATCGACTTCGACAACATCAAGTACTTCGTGCGGTCCACCGAGAAGCAGGCCACCAGCTGGGAGGACCTGCCCGAGGACATCAAGAACACCTACGACCGGCTGGGCATCCCGGAGGCGGAGAAGCAGCGCCTGGTCGCCGGTGTCGCGGCGCAGTACGAGTCCGAGGTCGTCTACCACAAGATCCGTGAGGACCTTGAGGAGCAGGGCGTCCTCTTCCTGGACACCGACACCGCGCTGCGCGAGCACGAGGACGTCTTCAAGGAGTACTTCGGCACGGTGATCCCGGTCGGCGACAACAAGTTCGCCGCCCTGAACACCTCCGTGTGGTCCGGCGGCTCGTTCATCTACGTGCCGAAGGGTGTGCAGGTGGAGATCCCGCTGCAGGCCTACTTCCGGATCAACACGGAGAACATGGGCCAGTTCGAGCGGACGCTGATCATCGTCGACGAGGGTGCGTACGTGCACTACGTCGAGGGCTGCACCGCGCCGCTCTACTCCTCCGACTCGCTGCACAGCGCGGTCGTGGAGATCATCGTGAAGAAGAACGCGCGCTGCCGCTACACGACCATCCAGAACTGGTCGAACAACGTCTACAACCTGGTCACCAAGCGCGCCGTCTGCCACGAGGGCGCGACCATGGAGTGGGTCGACGGCAACATCGGCTCCAAGGTGACCATGAAGTACCCGGCGGTCTACATGACCGGCGAGCACGCCAAGGGTGAGGTGCTCTCGGTGGCGATGGCCGGCGAAGGTCAGCACCAGGACGCCGGCGCCAAGATGGTGCACGCCGCGCCGCACACCTCCTCGACCATCATCTCCAAGTCGATCGCCCGTGGCGGCGGCCGCACCTCGTACCGGGGTCTGGTGCAGGTGCTTGAGGGTTCGCACCACAGCCGCAGCACGGTCAAGTGCGACGCGCTGCTCGTCGACACCATCTCCCGCTCGGACACCTACCCGTACGTCGACATCCGCGAGGACGACGTGTCGATGGGGCACGAGGCGACCGTCTCCAAGATCAGCGACGACCAGCTCTTCTACCTGATGAGCCGGGGCCTGAGCGAGGACGAGGCGATGGCCATGATCGTGCGCGGCTTCATCGAGCCGATCGCCAAGGAGCTCCCGATGGAGTACGCCCTGGAGCTCAACCGCCTGATCGAGCTTCAGATGGAGGGTGCGGTCGGCTGACGCCGCCGCTCCCGCCGGGCGGGCCGGAACGTCGGCCCGCCCGCACCCGGCCCCAACCTCGTCGTCACGGAACAGACAGACCAAGGAAGACATGACTACCCAGGCTTCCGCGCCGCCTCCCAGCACCAAGTCGCAGGCGCTGCGCTCGTACGACGTCGCCGACTTCCCGGCCCTCACCGGCCTGGAGGAGGAGTGGCGTTTCACCCCGCTCAAGCGCCTCCGCGGCCTGACAGGCGACGGCTCCAGATCGCTGCGCGGCGCCAGCCGCGCCGAGCTGGAGTCGTCGGATGCGGCGCCGGCCGCGACCGGCGCGGTCCGACACGAGTACGGTGCCCTGCCCGAGGGCGTCGCCATCACCCGGGTCGGCCGCGACGACGAGCGGGTCGGCAGCGTGCTGACCCCGGTCGACCGGGTCAGCGCGCTGGCCTACGGTGCCGCCGCCGACGCCCTGCTGCTGCGGGTGGCCGAAGACGTGGTGCTCGGCGAGCCGGTGCGTCTGCGGGTGGTCGGCCAGGGCGTCGAGCAGCCGGCGTTCGGTCACACCTTCGTCGAGGTGGGCCGGTTCGCCGAGGCGACAGTGGTCGTGGAGTACGTCGGGTCGGCCACCCTGGCCGACAACGTCGAGGTGGCCGTGACCGACGGCGCGAAGCTGACGCTTGTCACGATCGCCGACTGGGCCGACGACGCGGTCCAGGCCCAGCACCTGAAGATCAAGCTGGGCCGGGACGCCAAGGTCATCCACATCCAGGTGTCCCTGGGTGGCGACCTGGTCCGGCAGTTCACCAGCGTGGAATACACCGGTCGGGGTGGCGAGGCCGAGCTGTACGGCGTCTACTTCGCCGACTCCGGCCAGCACCTGGAGCACCGGCAGTTGGTCGACCACTCCGTGCCGGACTGCCGCAGCTACGTCGGTTACCGGGGCGCCCTGCAGGGCGAGAGCGCGCACACCGTCTGGGTCGGTGACGTGCTGATCCGGGCCGAGGCGACCGGCACCGACACGTACGAGATCAACCGGAACCTGCTGCTCACCGACGGCGCGCGGGCGGACTCCGTACCCAATCTGGAGATCGAGACCGGCGAGATCGCCGGCGCCGGCCACGCCAGCGCGACCGGCCGCTTCGACGACGAGCAGTTGTTCTACCTGATGGCCCGGGGCATTCCGGAGAGTGAGGCCCGCCGGCTGGTGGTCCGCGGCTTCTTCGCCGAGCTGATCAACAAGATCCCGGTGGAGTCGCTGCGCGAGAGCCTCGGCGACGCGATCGAGGCCCGGCTCACCAAGGCGGGCGCCTGATGATCCGCCTCTGCTCCACCGAGGACGTGCCGAAGGGCACCGCGATCAGCGCGGACGTCGACGGCACCCCGATCGCGCTCGTGCACGGCGAGGACGGCGAGTTCTACGCCGCCTACGACGAGTGCTCGCACGCCGCGGTCGCCCTCTCCGAGGGTGAGGTGGACGGCTGCACGCTGGAGTGCTGGCTGCACGGCTCGCGCTTCGACCTGCGCACCGGGCAGCCCTCCGGTCTGCCGGCCACCGAACCCGTCCCCGTCTACCCCGTCGAAGTCCGCGACGGCGACATCTACCTCAGCCTGACGCCGAGTAATGGAGTGACCCGATAATGAGCACCCTGGAGATCCGCGACCTGAAGGTGTCGGTCAAGCTGCCCGAGGGTGAGCTCAAGCCGATCCTGGCCGGCGTCGACCTGACCGTGAAGTCCGGTGAGACCCACGCGATCATGGGCCCGAACGGTTCCGGCAAGTCCACGCTTGCGTATTCGATCGCCGGTCACCCCAAGTACGAGATCACCGGCGGCACGGTGACCCTCGACGGCGAGGACGTGCTCGCCATGACCGTCGACGAGCGGGCCCGCGCCGGCCTCTTCCTGGCCATGCAGTACCCGGTCGAGGTGCCCGGCGTCTCGGTGGCCAACTTCCTGCGGACCGCGAAGACCGCCATCGACGGCGAGGCGCCGAAGCTGCGCACCTGGGGTGGCGAGCTGCGCGGCGCGATGGAGCGCCTGCAGATGGATCCGGCGTTCGCCCAGCGCAACGTCAACGAGGGCTTCTCCGGCGGTGAGAAGAAGCGGCACGAGATCGTCCAGTTGGAGCTGCTCAAGCCGAAGATCGCGATCCTCGACGAGACCGACTCCGGCCTCGACGTGGACGCGCTGCGCGTGGTCAGCGAGGGCGTCAACCGGGTCCGCGACAACGGCGACACCGGCATGCTGCTGATCACCCACTACACGCGGATCCTGCGCTACATCAAGCCGGACTTCGTGCACGTGTTCGTGGCCGGCCGGATCGTCGAGCAGGGCGGCCCGGAGCTGGCCGACAAGCTCGAGGCCGAGGGCTACGAGCGGTACGCCGCCGGGGCCGGCACGGCCAAGGCCTGAGCGGGAGAGGCGCTGTCGAGATGACCAGCATCGCGATCCCCGCGGGGATGCCACAGTACGACGACGTGCCGCGTTTCGACGTGGCCCGGGTGCGTGCCGACTTCCCGATCCTCGATCGGGACATCAACGGGCACCCGCTGGTCTACCTCGACAGCGCCAACACCTCGCACAAGCCCCGCCAGGTGCTCGACGTGCTCGACGAGCACTACACGCGGCACAACGCCAACGTGTCGCGCTCGGTGCACACGCTGGGCACCGAGGCCACCGAGGCGTACGAGGGGGCGCGGGCCAAGATAGCCGCGTTCATCAACGCGCCGAGCGTCGACGAGGTGGTGTTCACGAAGAACTCCACCGAGGCGATCAACATCGTGGCGTACGCCTTCTCGAACGCCTCGCTGCGCGCGGACGCCTCTGCGCTGGCTGCTCCGTCCCGCGAGACGGACGAGCGTTTCCGGCTCGGTCCGGGCGACGAGGTGGTGATCTCCGAGATGGAGCACCACTCGAACATCGTCCCGTGGCAGCTGCTCTGCGAGCGCACCGGCGCGACCCTGCGCTGGTTCCCGGTCACCGAGCAGGGCCGGCTGGACGAGTCGGGCCTGGCCGACCTGGTCACCGAACGGACGAAGATCGTCTCGCTGGTGCACATGTCCAACATCCTCGGCACCGTCAACGCCACCTCCCGGATCACCGCGCGGGTCCGTGAGGTGGGCGCGTTGCTGCTGCTGGACTGCTCACAGTCGGTGCCGCACCTGCCCATCGACGTGGTCGACCTGGACGCCGACTACATCGTCTTCACCGGGCACAAGATGCTCGGCCCGACCGGCATCGGCGTGCTCTGGGGTCGGGGCGAGCTGCTGGCGGCCATGCCGCCGGTGTTCGGCGGCGGTTCGATGATCGAGACGGTCACCATGGCCCGCTCGACGTTCGCCGCGCCGCCGGCCCGCTTCGAGGCGGGCACCCCGCCGATCGCCGAGGCGGTCGCGCTCGGTGCGGCGGTGGACTACCTCACCGGCATCGGCATGCCGGCCATCCAGTGGCACGAGAAGGAGCTGACGGCGTACGCGCTGGACGCCCTCGGCTCGGTGCCCGACCTGCGGATCTTCGGCCCGACCGTGCCGGTCGGCCGGGGCGGCACCATCTCGTTCGCGCTCGGTGACGTGCACCCGCACGACGTGGGTCAGGTGCTCGACTCGCTGGGCGTGCAGGTGCGGGTGGGCCACCACTGTGCCAAGCCGGTGTGCAGCCGGTTCGGTGTCCCGGCGATGACCCGGGCCTCGTTCTACCTCTACACCACCACCGAGGAGATCGACGCTCTGGTGGCCGGTCTGGAGCAGGTGCGGAAGGTGTTCGACTGATGGTGCAGCTCGACCAGCTCTACCAGGAGATCATCCTGGACCACTACAAGCGCCCACACGGTCGTGGCCTGCGCGACGCCGACGACCCCGGTGACCGGGTCGGGGAAGCGCACCACGTCAACCCCACCTGCGGCGACGAGGTCACCGTCCGGGTGGCCACCGACGGCGACGTGCTGCACGACATCTCGTACGACGGCATGGGCTGTTCGATCAGCCAGGCCTCGGCGAGCGTGCTGCACGAGTTGCTGCGCGGTCGGGGCGCCGGGGAAGCTTTCGAGGTGCACGAGGCGTTCGTGGAGTTGATGTCCGGACGTGGCCAGGTCACGCCGGACGAGGACGTGCTCGGTGACGGGGTTGCTTTCGCGGGTGTGGCCCGCTATCCCGCCCGGGTCAAGTGCGCGCTGCTGCCGTGGATGGCGTTCAAGGACGCCGCGGCACGCGCCGGTGTGGGCGTGAGCCCGGAGGTGAAGGCATGAGCGAGCGTCAGCGAGCGAGTCAGTGGTGCGGCGCGGTGGTGCCTCATGGCGTTACGAAGCGAAGCGGAGCGAAGGCATGAGCAGCGAGAACACGGCTACTGCGGCGACGCCGGAGGCCGATGACGCCGTCCTGGCGCAGACCGATGCGGTGACGCCGGATGCCGGTGACGCCGCCGTCCCGGCGGGCGATGCCGTCGTCTCGGCGGGCGATGTTGCCGTCCCGGCGGGCGGGGTCAGCAAGGCCATGGTCGCCGACATCGAGGAAGCGATGAAGGACGTCGTCGACCCGGAGCTCGGCATCAACGTGGTCGACCTGGGCCTGGTGTACGGCGTCCACGTCGACGACGAGAACGTCGCCACCCTGGACATGACGCTCACCTCGGCGGCCTGCCCGCTGACCGACGTGATCGAGGACCAGACCCGGCAGGCGCTGACCACCGGCCCCGGCGGCGGCCTGGTCAACGACATCCGAATCAACTGGGTGTGGCTCCCGCCGTGGGGCCCGGACAAGATCACCGACGAGGGTCGCGACCAGCTCCGGTCCCTCGGCTTCAACGTCTGAGCTGACCCCGGTCGGCCCTGCCCGTCGAGCGCGACGCCCCGCCTGGGGCGTCGCGCTCGCTGGGTGTTGACGCCCAGGCAGTGCCACCGCAGCGCCCCGCCCCGCGCCATCCCGCGTCGCCCGCTCGCAGGATCGCGCACTGTCCTGCGTCGCGACCTTGCACGTTCTGTCCCGACATAACGTGCACATGCGCCCATATCAGCGACAGAAGGGCAAGATCGGCGCGATTCTCCTGCTCGGCGCCTGATGCCACTCCATCCATGCCAACGCCGTCGCGTCAGGTGGACCGGTGTTGCCTCGCCGATCATGGAGTTGTGGTGGGCAACAGAACTCCCATAAGCCCTTAAAGTCGGCACCACAACTCCATGATCGCCAAGCCGGGCCTACCCCGCCGCGCGATCGTGCACTTCATATCCCGGGTTGACCAGCCGGCTACAGCCCTATCGCACCTGCGGCCAACCTCTTGATCAACCTGGGCGCGTCGCTCCTGGGGCGGTGGTTGGGACACGCCGGGGCGGCGGATGTCGCTCCGCTCGGTGAAAACTCCGTGGAAATGCGGTGGCGGGGACGCCGCTTCGGCGCGGAGGATGCGCGGGTGATTGAGGCGTACCCGATGCAGGTTTCTGTCCGTGCGGCCACTGCCGTGCGCCGACAGCGGCCGATCCGGGGACGAGCCTCGATCCGTCGCCCGTCGTCGTGAGCGGCGCGTTTTTCGGCGGCCTGGTCGCCGGCTACGGCGTTGCCATCCCGGTCGGCGCGATCGCGATCCTCATCCTGGGGCTCAGTGCCCGTACCTCGTTTCGGGTCGGTGCGGCCGCGGCGCTCGCGGTGGCGACGGCCGACGGGCTCTACGCGGCGCTCGCGGCGTTCGGCGGCGCCGGCCTGGCCGGGATCATCGCGCCGGTCGCCGGCCCGCTGCGGGTGGTCGCCGCCGTGGTCCTGCTGGGGCTTGCCGCGCACGGCCTGTGGCGGACCTGGTCGGCGCACCGCTCGCGGCTGGCGCCGTCGGCACCCGCTGGTCGGGGCCTGGGCACTCCCGGGCGGGCCTACGCGGCGCTGCTCGGGTTGACCCTGCTGAACCCGGCGACGGTGCTCTACTTCGCCGCGCTGGTGCTCGGTCGCCGGGACGCGGTCGCCCCGGGCGCGGTCGACGCGGCGCTCTTCGTGGCCGGCGTGTTCGTGGCGTCGGCGAGCTGGCAGCTGCTCCTCGCCGGGGGTGGCACGGTGGTCGGCCGAGCGCTGGCCAGCCCGCGTGGTCGCCTGGTCACCGGTCTGGTGTCCAGCGCGCTCATCGCCGCCCTGGCGATGGCCACGCTGCTGTCGAGCTGAGCGCGACGGCCCGGTCCCGCTGTGACGCGACGGCCCGGTCCCGCTGTGATGTGTGGTCACCGCCCGGGGGCCCGGGTGGGCTCGTCGTGCCGTACGGTCGGGCGGTGACCAGTCGACCAGCAGCCGGGGGCGGCCGGTGGGTCGAGGTCGACCCGGCCCGCGTCGGCCGCTGGGTCGAGGGCTTCGCCGACCGGCACGGCCCGCCCACCACCACCGCGCGGGAGTACGGCCTGCTGCTCACCGCCCCCGACGGGTCCACCGCCGAGCTGTACGCCCCACCCGGGGCGCCGGCCAGCGTCGACGTCGCCGAGTTCGTGGCCCAGGCCGTCACGCCCCGCCGGATCGGCCTCCTGCTGGCCCGCAAGGGCGCGGTGGCCATCGGCGTGGCCGAGGGCGCCGACCTGGTCGTCTCCAAGGTGGACACCCGGTACGTGCAGGGGCGCACCGCCGCGGGGGGATGGTCGCAGCACCGGTTCGCCCGGCGGCGCGACAACCAGGCCAAGGCGGCGCTGGGTGACGCGGCGGACCTGGCCGTACGGCTGCTGTTGCCGGAGGCGGCGCGGCTGACGGCGGTGGTCTGCGGCGGTGACCGGCGGGCGGTGGACACGGTGCTGGCCGACCGGCGGTTGGCCCCGCTCGTGCCGCTTCGTGCCGAGCGGTTGCTCGACGTGCCGGAGCCCCGCCACGCGGTGCTGGTCGCCGCGGTCGGCGCGGCGCGGGCGGTGTGGATCCGACTGCGTGACCCGGCACCTGCCCAAGCGGAGTGACGTCGGCGGTCGGTATGACCGCCGGAGGGACCGTCGCCAGGCTCAGCGGCGCGTCGGCGGTCGGTGTGGCCGCCGGAGGGGCCATCCCCAGGCAAAAGCGCCTCACCGACGGGTCGGCGGTCGGAGGATGAGCAGGTGGAGTTTCTGGTTGACATGGTGACCACCGTGCCGCAGGGCACGTCGGAGGATGCGGTCGCCGACATGCGCAGCCGGGAGGCGGCGCGCTCGGCTGAGCTGGCAGCGCAGGGCGGTCTCCTGCGACTGTGGCGACCGCCCCTGGCGCCGGGGGAGTGGCGTACGTGGGGGCTCTTCCAGGCCGACGACGCGGATGAGCTGGAGGTGATGCTCGCGTCGATGCCGCTGCGCGCCTGGCGACGCGAGACGGTGACGCCGTTGACACCGCACCCGAACGACCCCGGCCCCCGGTAGTCCCGGGTGCTTCGCCGCTCCGCCTGATCACCAGGGAGATCATCATGCCCGAGGCGCAGATCCTGCGTACGGTTCTCGACCTGTGGAAATCGGCTGTCGACGCGCACGAGCCGGATCGCGTCGCGTCGTGCTTCACCGACGACGCGATCTTTCAGGGGCTGCGTCCGTACACGGTCGGGCGTGCCGGAGTCGCCGCGTACTACGCCGCCCAGCCGCTCGGCCTGACCGCCAGCTACGACATTCGGGAGATCCGTCGACTCGCCGACGATGTGGTCCTCGGCTACCTGGAGGTGGAGTTCGGCTTCACCGACCGGCCGCCCCTGCCGGCCCACCTGGGTGTGCTCCTGCGCCGGGTCGACAACGACTGGCAGATCAGCCACTACCAGCTCTCACGACTTCCCTGACCCGGCGCCCGTGCCCGCCCCGCCCGCCCGGCCCGCCGCGCTCGGGTCGATCATGGCGTTGTGGTGGTGGACGCGGTGGGCACCACCACAACTCCTTGATCGACGTGGTCAGAGCTGGTCGGTGGCGAAGGTGTCGCAGGTCTTCGGGTCGCCGCGGTCGTAGCCCTGGGTGAACCAGCGCTTGCGCTGCTCGGACGTGCCGTGGGTGAACTGGTCCGGGTTGACCCGCCCGCCGGAGCGTTCCTGGATGCTGTCGTCGCCGATCGCCTCGGCCGTGTTGACGGCCTCACTGATGTCGGTCTCGGTGATCGACGTGAACAACGGCTCCTGACCGGTCTTGTCCTTGCTCTCGGTCGCGTGCTTGGCCCAGGCGCCGGCGTAGCAGTCGGCCTGCAACTCCAGCCGCACGGAGGCGGAGCGGGGGCCGCTCTGGTCGCCCTGGCCGGCCTTGGCGTTGGTGCCGAGCAGGTTCTGGATGTGGTGGCCGTACTCGTGGGCGAGCACGTAGGGCTGGGCGAACTCACCCTTGGCGCCGAACCGCGACGCCAGCTCGTCGTAGAAGCTCAGGTCGATGTACACCTTCCGGTCGGCCGGGCAGTAGAACGGGCCGACGCCGGAGTCGGCCTGACCGCAGCCGGTGTTCACGGCGGCCTGGAAGAAGTTCGTGATGGTCGGCTCGTACTTGCCGTTGCCCAGCTCCGGGTACGTCTTCTGCCAGTAGGCCTGGATGCTGTTGACGTAGAGCGCGTTGCGGCAGCGCACGTCTTCGAGGTGCTGGGGGTTGCTGGTCGCGCACACCTCCTTGAGGTCGGTGCCGCCGGCCTGGCCCGTGTCGTCGCCGTTGGTCATGGCGTTGAGGCCGAAGCCACCGCCGAGCAGCGCGACGAGCACGGCCACCACGATGCCGATGATGCCGCCACGGCCGCCGCCGCCGGGGATCGGGAAGCCGATGCCGCCGCCGGATCCGCCACCGCGGCCCACGTCGTTGACCTGCGAGGTGTCGATTTCGGCCCGCTCGTTGAGTTCCATGCTGACCCCGATCGCCGTATGTCGGTGAGTGTCGTCTGTGTGTCGTTTCGTCCCACGAGGTGCCGGACAGGGTCCGGACAGGCGTTCGGTACCCGATGATCTTGATCGGTAATCCGGGCGGGTCGCCGGGGAGCGCCCGGTACACTTGTCCCCGTGCCGCGCTGCGAAGGCTGAACCGCCCCGCGCCGACGGGCCCATTTCGCCCGCCGGCGCTTTCGCGTGCCCGTGAGTCAGCCTTCCAGACCCCGAGAGCGAGTCCCACGAGATGATCACTGCCACCGGCCTGGAACTGCGTGCCGGTTCCCGGATCCTGCTGTCCGACACCACCCTGCGCGTGCAGCCGGGTGACCGGATCGGCCTGGTCGGTCGCAACGGCGCCGGCAAGACCACCACGCTGAAGGTGCTCGCCGGCGAGGGGCAGCCCTACTCCGGCCAGATCGACCAGCGCAGCGCCATCGGCTACCTCCCGCAGGACCCGCGCACCGGCGACCTGGAGGTGACCGGCCGCGACCGGGTGCTCTCCGCGCGCGGCCTGGACGTGCTGATGTCCCAGATGCAGGAGATCGAGGCCCGCCTCGCCGAGGACGCCACCGACAAGCTGGTCCGGCGCTACGGCGCGCTGGAGGACCAGTTCGCCGCGCTCGGCGGGTACGCCGCCGAGGCCGAGGCCGCCCGGATCTGCGCCAACCTCGGTCTGCCCGACCGGGCGCTCGCCCAGACCATCGGCACCCTCTCCGGCGGCCAGCGCCGGCGCATCGAACTGGCCCGGATCCTGTTCCGCGACGCGGGCGAGAACGGCGGCGGCATCCTGCTGCTCGACGAGCCGACCAACCACCTCGACGCCGACTCGATCACCTGGTTGCGCGGCTTCCTCGCCAACCACAAGGGCGGCCTGATCGTGATCTCCCACGACGGCGCGCTGCTGGAGTCGGTGGTCAACAAGGTCTGGTTCCTCGACGCCACCCGCTCCGTCGTCGACGTGTACAACCTGGGCTGGAAGGCGTACCTGGAGGCGCGCGAGACCGACGAGCGGCGCCGCCGTCGGGAGCGGGCCAACGCGGAGAAGAAGGCCGGCGCGTTGATGGCGCAGGCCGACAAGATGCGGGCCAAGGCGACCAAGACCGTGGCCGCGCAGAACATGGCCCGCCGCGCCGAGAAGCTGATCTCCGGCCTGGAGGAGGTGCGGGTCGCCGACCGGGTGGCCAAGGTGCGTTTCCCCAACCCCGCGCCGTGCGGCAAGACCCCGCTCACCGCGACCGGCCTGTCCAAGTCGTACGGCTCGCTGGAGATCTTCACCGACGTCAACGTCGCGGTGGACAGGGGCTCCCGGGTGGCCATCCTCGGGCTCAACGGCGCCGGCAAGACGACCCTGCTGCGGATGCTCGGCGGGCTGCTCACTCCGGACACCGGCGAGGTGCACGCGGGCCACGGCCTGCGGCTGGGCTACTACGCCCAGGAGCACGAGACGCTGGACGTGGAGCGGACCGTGTTGGAGAACATGCGCGCCGCGGCGGTCGAGCAGTCCGACACCGACCTGCGCAAGATCCTCGGCGCGTTCCTCTTCTCCGGCGACGACGTGAACAAGCCGGCCGGTGTGCTCTCCGGTGGCGAGAAGACCCGGCTGGCCCTGTCCACCCTGGTCTGTTCCGGCGCCAACGTGCTGCTGCTCGACGAACCGACGAACAACCTCGACCCGGTCAGCCGGGAGCAGGTGCTCGACGCCATCGCCAACTACCCGGGCGCGATCGTCCTGGTCACCCACGACCCGGGCGCGGTGCTGGCGCTCAAGCCGGACCGCGCGATCCTGCTGCCCGACGGCGACGAGGACGCCTGGAGCGACGACCTGCTCGAGCTGGTCGAGCTGGCCTGACCGGGATGGGTGGGCCTGCTCTCAGCCGAGCAGGTCGACGAGCCGTCCGAGCACGCCGGAGCTGACCAGGATCACCACCCCGACACCGATGAAGATCGTCGGCACCAGCCAGGCGCCGGCGCGTTCGACCAGCCGCACCACCCTGCGGTGCCCGCCCAACCAGGCTCCGGCGGCGCACCAGAGCGCGATCAGCAGCACGAAGACCAGCAGGAACACCGCACTGTCGGCGGCACCGACGGCTCGGAACACCGGCACGTAGACGGCCACGTTGTCGGCGCCGTTGGCGATCGTCACGCCGGCCACACCGAGCATGCCGGTGACGACCGCCGGGGTCTCGTCGTCGTCGGAACCCCGCAGCGCGCGGACGCCCAGCGCGATCGGCAGCAACCCGAGCAGCCCCGTCCACGGGTCCGGCACCACCAGCAGGCCAGCCGCGATCACCGCGCTGGCCAGTGCGAGCGCGCCGATGCCGAGGTATTGACCGGCGACAATCTGCCAGGGGTGGGGCCGTCCGGTGGTGCGGGCCGCGACGAAGAACAGGGTCAGGATGACGATGTCGTCGATGTCGGTGGCGGCGAAGACCACGGCGGCTCCGGCCGCGGTGCCCAGCAGGTCGATCACGACCGAAGGCTACGGGTCGCCGGCAGCCGCCAGCATCCGGCGGTGGTACGCCCGGACGCCGCCCGAGGTCGATTGCCAGGATCACTCTATCGGGAAGCTGACATTGCATAGCGTGTCGGTTGGCGAAGAGTTGATATCTGGCGCATGATCGTTCGAGGCGGTCTAATAGGTGGGACCGTATCCGAACCGCACAGTCTGGGACGTGAGGACACAGCATGGCAGCCACTGGCACAGCCACCAGCACTGAGAAGGGTCGCCGGATCGTCGGAGCCGAGCGTCAGACGCTCGCCAAGGACCTGGTAAAGCGGTACACGTCGGGGGAAAGCATCCGCGCGTTGGCGGCCTCGACCGGCCGTTCCTACGGGTTCATCCACCGAGTGCTCACCGAGTCAGGGGTGCAGCTGCGTCAGCGCGGCGGTGCCCGGCGCCGCAAGAAGGCGTGACCCGCCTCCCCGCGTCGTCGACAAGCGCGACGCCCCGGCCCGCCCGGTGACCACCGAGGCGACCGGGGTTCGGTTGACCTGCGACGGGCCGGTTGCCACGGTGACGTTGTGCCGGCCCGACGTGCTCAATGCCCAGACACCCGCGATGTGGCGGGCGATGAGCGACTTCTCCCGCGATCTGCCCGGCGACGTGCGGGTGGTGGTGGTCCGGGGCGAGGGGCGTGCGTTCTCCGCCGGCCTCGACCTCGCGGTGGCTGGCGCTTCCGGTCCCGGCTCCTTCGCGGAGCTGGCCACGCTGCCCGAGCAGGAGTGCGCCGAGCGCATCGCGGAATTCCAGGCGGGCTTCACCTGGCTGCACCGCCCGGACGTCATCTCCGTCGCGGCCGTGCAGGGGCACGCGATCGGCGCCGGCTTCCAGCTCGCGCTCGCCTGCGATCTGCGAGTGTTGGCGGCAGATGCGAAAATGTCGATGGCTGAGGTGACCCTCGGCCTGGTGCCCGACCTGGCCGGCACGAAGCGCCTCGTGGAGCTGGTCGGCTACGCGCGGGCACTGGAGATCTGCGCGACCGGCCGCCGGCTGGACGCCGCCGAGGCGGACCGGATCGGGCTGGCGACCCTGGTGGTGCCACCAGCCGAGCTGGACGGCGCGGTCCGCGACCTCACCGCCGGGCTGCTCGCCGGTGCCCGCGACGCGGTGGTGGAGATCAAGGCGTTGCTGGCGGGCGCGGCCGGGCGGTCGCACGTCGACCAGCAGCGCGCCGAGCGGGAGGCACAGACCCGCCGACTGCGCGATCTGGCCGGCCAGGGAGAATAGGTAAGGACCGGGCGGGAAGATCCGGGTTACGACCGAGGTTGTCACACTCGTCGGGAGAATTGACCTGACGGTGCAGTCCGTCCGACGACCCGGAGGTGAGCGATGTCCAACCCGATGTCCGGCGGTGGCATGGCCGGGTGGAGCATGCTCCGGGCGATGCGCAACAGCGACGAGGTCTCCACGCACCGGCTCAAGCGCGGGGTCGCCCGACGGATCGTGGCCTTCGCCCAGCCCTACCGGCGTGACATCGTCGTCTTCCTGTTCACCGTGGTCCTGGCCGCCATCATCGGCGTGGCCACACCGGTGCTCGCCGGCGACGTCATCAACGCGATCAACCGGGGCGGCACCGAGGCCGGCCGGCTCGTGGTGCGGCTGGCCCTGTTCATCGCCGGGCTGGCGGTCGCCGACGCCCTGCTCTCGCTGGCCCAACGATGGTATTCGGCCCGGATCGGCGAGGGCATCATCTACAACCTGCGCACCCGGGTCTACGACCACGTGCAGCGGATGCCGTTGCAGTTCTTCACGCGCACCCAGACCGGGGCCCTGGTCAGCAGGCTCAACAACGACGTGCTCGGCGCCCAGCGGGCGTTCACCTCGACGTTGTCCGGCGTGGTCAGCAACGTCATCCAACTCGTGCTCACCGCCGCCGTGATGTTCACCCTCTCCTGGCAGATCACCGCGCTCTCGCTGGTGCTGTTGCCGATCTTCATCATCCCGGCCCGCCGGGTGGGCCGGCGGCTGGCCGACATCACACGCGAGTCGTACAACCTCGACGCCAAGATGAACGCCACCATGACCGAGCGGTTCGGGGTGGCCGGCGCGCTGCTGGTGAAGCTCTTCGGTCAGCCGGAGATCGAGGCCCAGCGGTTCGCCGGGCGGGCCGAGCGGGTGCGCGACATCGGCATCCAGTCCGCGATGTACTCCCGCACGTTCTTCGTGGCGATGTTGCTGGTCGCCTCACTGGCGCAGGCGCTCACCTACGGCCTCGGCGGCTGGCTCGCGGTGACCGGCGGCGTCAGCGCGGGCACCGTCGTGACGCTCGCACTGCTGCTCACCCGCCTGTACGGCCCGCTCACCGCGCTCTCCAACGTCCGGGTGGACGTGATGAGCGCGCTTGTCTCGTTCGACCGGGTCTTCGAGGTGCTCGACCTGCAGCCGGGCATCGTGGAGAAGCCCGACGCGGTGGTGGTGCCCCGGGGCGCCGGCCGGGTCGACTTCCGGGATGTGCGGTTCCGCTACCCGAGTGCCGCCGAGATCTCCCTGGCCTCCCTGGAGGAGGTCGCCACCCTGGACCGCACCGTCAACGAGCCGGTGCTCAAGGGGGTCTCGTTCAGCGTGGAGCCGGGGCAGATGGTCGCGCTTGTCGGCCCGTCCGGCGCCGGCAAGTCGACGCTGTCCATGCTCATCTCCCGGATCTACGACGTCACCGACGGGCAGGTGCTGGTCGGCGGGGTCGACGTGCGGGACGCGACGCTCGCGTCCCTGCGCGACGAGATCGGCGTGGTCACGCAGGATTCGCACCTGTTCCACGAGACGATCGCCGAGAATCTTCGCTACGCCAAGCCGGACGCCACCGACGACGAGATCTGGGCCGCGTTGGCCGGCGCGCAGGTCGCCGACCTGGTCCGCGCGCTGCCCGCCGGGCTGGACACGACCGTCGGCGAGCGCGGCTACCGGTTCTCCGGCGGCGAGAAACAACGCATCGCGATCGCCCGGCTGCTGCTCAAGGCCCCGTCGATCGTGATCCTCGACGAGGCGACCGCACACCTGGATTCGGAGAGCGAGGCGGCGGTGCAGCGGGCGCTGTCGGTGGCGCTGGCCGGGCGTACCGCGCTGGTGATCGCGCACCGGCTCTCCACCGTGCGCGACGCCGACCAGATCCTGGTCCTCGACGGCGGTCGGATCGTCGAGCGGGGGCGGCACGAGGAGTTGGTCGCGGTCGGCGGGCTCTACGCCGAGCTGTACCGCACCCAGTTCGCGGTCGCCGACTCGCCCAGGCCGTTCGTCGACGCGACCGGCCCCGAGCCGGTGGTCATGCCGCTGGGCACGTACCGCGCCGACGAGGTGCTGCCGCCCGCCGCCGCCAACTGACGTTCGGCGGGCGGGCCGTCGACTCCGGGCCCGCGTGACTCAGTCGGCCACGAAGGCCGCGATGGTGCCGGCCAACGGCGTGCCGGCGAACACACCGTAGGCGGCGACGAGAGCGGTGGAGGCGACGCACCACCGGTAGAGGGTCGCCGGGCAGCGGCGGCGCGTCGCCACCAGCACACCGACCCCGACCACCGCGAGCAGGATGCCGGGCACCGGCCCGAGCAGAGTGAGGTAGAAACCCGGCACGCCGAGCAGCCAGCCCGGCAGGACGAAGGTCCAGGTCGGCGGGTACGGCCGGGGGGCCCACAGGTAGGGGACGACGGCCGCGGCGAGGTAGGCCGCCACGCTGTACAACTGGATGCCGACAAGCGTTCGGATCGGCCCGGTGGACACCTCAACGGGGGTCTCGACTGTCGAACCCGGGGCCGTGCCGGCGGACACATCCGTCATTGTCACTCCACTGTGGTGGCATCGCGGTCTGCGCTGAGGGTAGGTGTGCGCGTGCCGCGCGACAAGCTCGTCGCCGACCGCTGGTCAGACCGCCGCCACGCGCAGTTCGGCGAAGGCCAGGCCCAGGGTGACCGGGGTGAAGTGTGCGTTCAGGCCGCTCGGGTTGGGCAGCACCCACAGTCGGGCGCCGGCCAGCGACTCCGGCTGCGGCCCGAAGGTGGCCTTCGGCCGTCGAAAACCGATCCGGTACGCGGTCACCCCCACCACCGCCACCCAGCGCGGCCGGTACCGGGCCACCTTGTCGGTCAGGATCGCCGCGCCGTCGAGAAGTTCCTCGGTGCTCAGCTCGTCCGCGCGGGCGCTGGCCCGGGCGGCCATGTTGGTGATGCCGAGCCCGAGCGCGGGCAACTCGCCCTGTTCGCTCGGGTGCAGCAGGCGGGGGGTGAACCCGCCCCGGTGCAGGGCGGGCCAGAACCGGTTGCCGGGCCGGGCGAAGTGCCAGCCCGTCGCGGCCGACCAGAGGCCCGGATTGATGCCGACGAAGAGCACCGCCAACCCCGGCGCGAGCACGTCGGGAATGGTCCGATCGGCCGCCGCCGCCAGATCCGCCGGGGTGGGTCGGGTGGTGTGCCGCGCGTTGATCGACTCGGGTTCCTGAAAGTCGACGTGTCCTGGTCGCGTCGACCGCCCGGTTTCCGTGAACCCGAGTCGATCAACGGCCGGGTGGTCAGGCTCGGCCTTCTCGGGCGACGGCACGGCACGGGCAGGTCGCGCCCTGTCGGCGGTCACAGCCCGCGCAGCGCGCCGCCGTCGACCGGCAGGGTGATGCCGGTGAGGTAGCTCGCGGCGGGGGAGAGCACGAACGCGGCCACCCGGCCGAACTCGGCCGGGTCACCGATGCGGCGCAGCGGGATGGTGGCCTCCGCCTCGGCACGGGCCCGCTCCGGGTCGCCGGTGGCCCCGAAGAGCTCCCGGTTGCGATCGGTCATGATCCGGCCGGGCAACAGGCCGACCACCCGTACGCCGCGCGGACCGTAGTCGTCGGCGATGTCCTTGGCGGCCCCGACCAGGCCGGGCCGCAGGCCGTTGGAGATGCCGAGGCCGGGCACCGGACCTCGGGCCGAGGTGGAGAGCACCAGCCCGATCGCACCGCCCTCGGGCAGCGCGGCGGCGATCGTGCGGACCGCACGGATGGTGCCCAGGAAGACGGTCTCGAAGGAGAGCCGCCACTGTTCGTCGCTGATCGCGGCGGCGTTGCCCGCCGGTGGCCCGCCGACCGAGATCAGCGCGCCGTCGAGCCGGCCGAAGTGGTCCCGGGCGGCGGCGACGAGCTGCTCCGGCGTCTCCGGGTCGGCCAGGTCGGCGGTCAGCCCGACGGCGTGCTCGGGACCGCCGAGCTGCTGCGCGGCGGCGGCCACCGCGTCCGGGTCCCGTGCCGAGAGCACCACCCGCGCCCCGTCCGCGACCAGGCACCGCGCGGTCGCGAAGCCCAGGCCGCGGGAGGCGCCGGTGAGGACGTACACGTGGTCGGTCAGTCCGAGATCCATAACTCCGATCCTGCCGCATCCGGTACGGCGTCGCCAGCAACGGTGGACACCCGTGGGGCGGGGCGCAGCAGGCGTACCCGGCCGGCGATCTGCACCGCGACGGCGCCGCCGGCGCGGCCCACCGCCGGCGTCCGGCGCGGACGCGGCGTGCCACGCCCGTCGTAGCGCAGGCGGGCCTCCCGGACGGCCAACTCCTCGGCGGCCACCGGGGGCAGCGCCTGCTGGTCGCGCAGCTCGCGGGCCAGGTCCCAACCGTCGCGCAGTGATCCGGCGGTGGGTCGCCGGGCGGCCCAGTCGGCGAAGGTGGTCGACCAGCCGGCGCCGAGGCCGGCGGCGAGCAGTGGCCACTGCCGGGCCACCTCGCCGGCCCGCTTGCGCAGCAGGGCCGCGCGGGTCGCGGCCAGCGGGCCCGGCGCGAACCCCGCCGGTGGCGCACCCCCGGCGACCAGCGCCGCGACCAGCTCGGCCTGCCGCTCGGCGAGCCCCGCGCGGGGCGTGGGCGCGGCGTCGCCGTCGGGTGGGCCAGTCATGTCACGGCCGGGAAGCCCGCCGCGGCGGCCAGGGCGTCCAGTTCGGCGCGCAGCTCGGCGGCCGGCGGGTAGTGGCCGTCGCGTTCCAGCAGCAGCGCCGGGGGCCGGTGCCGTGCGCAGAGCGCGTCGACCAACTCCAGCACCGCCGACGGCACCGGGTCGGTGTGGGTGTCGTGGTAGAACCCGCCGTGCTCCGCGCCGCCGGCCACGTGGGCGTACGCGACGCGTTCCAGCGGCAGCCGGTCCAGCAACGCCAGCGGGTCGGTGCCCCGGTTGCGGGCGTTGGCGTGCACGTTCGCCACGTCCAGCAGCAACAGCGCCCCGGTGCGGTCGAGGATCTCGGTGAGGAAGTCCGCCTCGTCCAACTCGTCGTCGGGCCAGTCGACAAGCGCGGCGATCGGTTCCAGCGCGATCGGCACCGGCAGCTCGGCCTGTGCCCGTGCCACGTTGGCGCAGACCGCGGCGACCGCCTCCCGGCTACGCGGCAGCGGCAGCAGGTGCCCGGCCTCCAGACCGCCCGCTCGGACGAATGCGATGTGCTCGCTGACCAGCGGCGCGTCCAGACGGTGCGCCACCGCCGCCAGGTGCGCGACCCGGGCCGGGTCGACCGGCTCCGCGCCGCCGAGCGAGAGCCGCACCCCGTGCGGTACGACTGTCACCGCGCGCTCGCGTAGCTCGGCCAGGCCGGGTGGGAGCGGCCCGGTGGCGGACACCGCCTCGGCCACCACCTCGACGAAGCGCAGCCCCGGCAGCTCGGCCACGAAGCCGGCGATCTCCGACCGCCAGCCGATGCCCACCCCGGACGGCCCGGTCATCCGCCGCACCCGCCGCCACCGCCGCAGCCGCCACCTCCACCACCGCAGGAGCTGCCGCCATCGGAGCTGTCGCCTCCGCCGCTCCAGCCGTCGGAGCCGCCCGTTGAACCGCCGCTGCTGGAGATGGCCTGGCGCTGGATCTCGGCCTGCTCGGCGAAGCCGGGGTCGAGCGCCCAGAGCGAGGCGGTGCCGTACAGGGCCACGCCCATCGCCGCGCCGGCCGCTCCGTAGGTGGCGTAGGCAGGCGCGGAGTCGGGTGCGAGGTGGGTGTGCTGGCGGCGGATGTCGCGCAGCGCGGCGCGTCCGGCCCTTGTCTGCAGGGGTGCCCGGCGCAGCACCAGCACGATGGTGAGGAGCGGGACCAGGGTCAGCAGCAGGTAACCGACCGGGTGACCGTTGACCAGTCCGGAGATCAACCGGAACACACCGAAGACCAGCAGGATGGCCAGGAACGCGATCCAGAAGCCGTAACCTTCCCGCTGCCTGTGGCTCGTCAGCAACCCGCGCTGCTCCAGGTCTTTGCGGATCTGGTCCAGCGCGGAGCGTACGTGTCGATGCTGCCGCAGGTCCCGGACCCGCGAGTGGTGGTGGGCGGCCCAGTGGATGCCTTGTTCCAGCGGGGTGAGCCCGGTCGGCGCGGCGCCGACGGTGGTCAGCCGACGGTCCGGTCGCACGGCGATCGCACCGCCGCCGCGCAGCCCGCCCAGCGCGGCGTTCATGGCGAGTTGGGGGCCACCATTGAGGTACGCGACCTGCTGCGGCCCGAGCGGATCGTGGGTGGTCCGCCCGTGGGCGGTCAGCGGGCGGATCCGGTAGTAGGCCACGATCGCCACCGCCACGGCGGCCGCCACGAGGTAGTACCGGAGGAAGGTCGAGCCGGGGATGCCCCAGGTGTCGCCCGACGCGGCGTTGACGATCATCGACTGCTCCTGTCACCGGAGGGTTCGGCGGCCCCATTGTGGAGCAGCCTCGCCAGGGCCGGCGGACCGGTGCCCACGCCGTCAGGGACGGCGGACGGCCTCCTCGACGAGGTCGAGCACCGGCCCCAGGTCACCGGCCGGTCGGCCCATCGCCAGGTGCAGCACCAGGCCGTCGTAGGCCAGCTCCAGGAACTGGGCCAGCACGTCGATGGGGACGTCCTCGCGCAGCACTCCGGCGTCGCGCTGGCGCGCCAACCGGTCCCGGGTCGCCTCGGCGATCGCGGCGGACCGCTCGGCCCAGCGCTTGGCGAACGCCGGGTCGGTGCGCAGCCGGCGGGAGACCTCCAGTTGGCTGCCCAGCCAGCCGGTGGTGTCCGGCGACATGGCGCGGGCGAGCAGGTCGCGCATCACCTGCACCAGACCGTTGCGGGCCACCGTCTCGACCATGGCGGCGGCATCGTCCTCGGCGACGGCCAGGAAGAGCGAGTCCTTGTCGCGGAAGTGGTGGAAGATCGCGCCACGGGACAGGCCGGTGGCCTCCTCGAGGCGGCGTACTGTCGCTCCCTCGTAGCCGAGCCGGGCGAAACACGCCCGCGCGGCGGTGAGAATCTCCTGCCGGCGCGCGTCGAGCTGGTCCTGGCTTACTCTGGGCACGCGTCGATCGTCGCAGGTCACCCCGGGGGCGTGCAAACCGTACGTACGGCTTGGAATGTCGCCGTCTACCATCGCCCGGTGACCCCGCCCCACCCCGTGCCCACCGCCCCGCTGACCGTGGCCACCGTCCAGGCGACGCCCACGCCGGGTGACGTCGCCGGAAACGCGGTCGCCGCCGCACGTCTGGTTCGCCAAGCCGGTGAGCTGGGCGCCCGGGTGGCCGTCCTGCCGGAGTTGTTCCTCTGCGCGTACCACCCGCCGACCCTCGCCGCCGATCCGGCCGGCACGGACGTCGCGGCCGATCCGGCCGGTGACGTCGCGGATCCCCGGCTCGACCCGCTGCGCGTCGCGGCGCGCGAGGCCGGCGTCACCGCGCTTGTCGGTGCGGCCGCCCGACACCCGGACCGACGGCGGACCATCGCCGCGCTGGTGGTCGACCGGGCCGGCGCGGTCCGGGTCGGCTACGACAAGCAGCAACTGTGGGGCGGCGAGCGCGAGCTGTTCCGCGCCGGCGACCGGGGTGCCACGCTGCTCGTCGACGACTGGCGACTCGGGCTCGGCATCTGCTACGACGGCTGTTTCCCGGAGCACGGCCGGGCCGCCGCCCTCGACGGCGCACACGGTTACCTGTGCCCCAGCGGATACCTGGCCGGCTCCGAGCACCGCCGGGACCTCTACTACGCGGCGCGAGCCCTGGACAACACCATGTTCGTGGTCTTCGCCAACGCGGTCGGCGGCGTCGACCCGTGGCGGTTCAACGGTGGTGCCGCGATCTACGACCCAGAGGGACGGGTGCTGGCCCGGGGCGCCGACGAGGGCACGGAGGTGCTGGTGGCGACGCTGGACCCGGCCGCGCTCGCGGCCACCCGATCGGCCCATTCGATGCTCGCCGATCGACTCGCGGACCAGGGCGGCCCCCGGTCGTCGATGTCCGGCTGAGCACATCGTCAGGTAGGTACCCGCTGCATCTGTTGGCGGACACGTCGGTCCCGTAGGGTGCCCGAGTGCCACTGCTCCTGCTGGACCTGGACAACACCCTGCTGGATCGGGCCGGGCCGTTCCGCCGCTGGGGTGAACGCTTCCTGGACGGCATCGGCGCGCCCCCCACCGACATCGACTGGCTGATCTCGATCGACGCCGACGGGCTGACCGACCGTTGGGACCTCGCCGACGCCATCCGGGACCGCTACGAGCTGCGCATCCCCTCGATCGACCTGGTGGAGGACCTGCACGACGGGGTGGTGGAGCAGACCCGGCTCGACCCGCTGACCGCCTGCGCGCTGCGGATCGCCGACGACGCCGGCTGGGTGCCGGTGGTGGTCTGCAACGGCACGCTACGCGTCGACGACGCCAAGATCCGCCGGACCGGCCTGGACCGCTACGTCGCGGACTGGGTGATCTCCGAGGAGGCCGGGGTCAGCAAGCCCAACCCGCGGATCTTCGCCCTTGCCGCCCAGCGGGTACGGATGCCGCTGCGCGGTGCCTGGGTGGTCGGCGACAGCCCGGAGGCCGACATCGGCGGCGCCGCCGCGGTCGGGCTGCCCAGCGTCTGGCTACACCGGGGTCGCACCTGGTCGGACGTCCGGTTCGCGCCCAGCCGCACCGTGGACGGGCTGATCGCCGCGGTCGCCACCATCCTCGCCCGCTAACGCCCGCCGCGCGGGCGGGACTCGGTAATTCGGTTGACCGGTCGACGCGCCGCGACGAGCATTGTCGGCGCATGGTGCACCCCGGGCGTGTGTCCGGTCGAGGGAGAAGGAGGTCAGCCGTGGCTGTCTTCGCCTGTCGCTTCCAGCTGCCTTTCTCAGCCTCGACCAAGGGAACCTCACCACAGTGCGCGATCACGACCTTCCGGCGCTGGAGCGCCGGAGCCGCGGCAAGAGCCGCTTCGACGACGACGAACCGCAGTTTCTGAAGCGCGGGCGGCACACCGAGCCGCCCGCAGACCCGGACAGCGACCCTGACCCGGCCACCGGCGAGCGCTGGTCGTCCTGGGACGACGCCGTCCACGGACCCGAGCCGCACCCCGACTGGCTCGTCACCGAGTTGGCCGCCAAGGACACCGAGTTGGGTGTGTTGAAGACCGGCAAGGAGGCGGACGTCCACCTGGTCCGCCGGGCGGTGCCCGACACCGACCGGTCCTGCCTGCTGGCGGTCAAGCGTTACCGCGACCCCGAGCACCGGCTGTTCCACCGGGACGCCGGCTACCTGGAGGGTCGCCGGGTGCGCCGCTCCCGGGAGAACCGGGCCATGGCCGGCCGGACGGCGTTCGGCCGGCAGATGATCGCCGGGCAGTGGGCGGCCGCCGAGTTCGCCGCCCTGGCCCGGCTCTGGGAGATCAGCGCCGGGAACGACCGGATCGCCGTGCCGTACCCCGTGCAACTGCGGGGCACCGAGCTGATGTTGGAGTTTGTCGGCGACGCCGAGTCCGGGGAGGCGGCACCCCGACTGGCCCAGCTGCGACCCGGCCCGGCCGAGCTGCGCGACCTGTGGGCACAACTGGTGGAGGCGCTGCGGGTGCTGGCGCGGGCCGGCTACGCCCACGGCGACCTGTCGCCGTACAACCTGCTCGTCCACCGGGGTCGACTGGTGGTGATCGACCTGCCGCAGGTGGTCGACGTGGTGGCGAACCCGCAGGGGCCGGAGTTCCTGGCCCGGGACGTGCGGGTGGTCGGCGCCTGGTTCGCGGCCCGGGGTCTTCCCGCCGAGCAGGCCGACCCCGCCGCGCTGACCGGCGAGCTGTTGCACGAGGCGGGCCTGCGCTGATCGGTGCGGGTCGGGCGGCGCGGGCCGCCCGACCCGCCACGGTTACTGTAGGTAGCGCTCCACCTCGGGCTTGGGCCGTTCGCCCTGTGCGTCCGGGTCACCGTGGGTGTCCCGGGCGGCCCGCCTGCGGCGCAGGAGGTCCCAGCACTGGTCGAGGGACTCCTCCAGGGCGCGCAGCCGCTCGCTGGTCTCGCCCTCGGTGCCCGACTCGTGGGCCTGGGCGTCCGCCCGCAGCTTGTGTTCCTCGTCGACCAGCTCGGTGATCCGGTTCAGGATGGTCTTGTCGTCCATGACAAGAGCCTGGCACAGGGTGCCGGGCATCGCCCGGATTCGGTCGTTCCGCCGGGTCGGCGTGCGGGGCGCGGGTCGGGCGGGGCCGAACCGGTGATTCCTCGCGCGGGCCCGACCGGCGGACAACAAGTGACGTTCATCACTATCGAAGATCACCCCCGCCGGTCCGGGATCCCGACCGCCGTCACCTGCGACATCCACCGCGTGCGCTCATTTCTGCGCTCCGATTCTCCGGAAACACAATCCTTGCGCATGAAAATTTCACGTACTGCGCCTAGAAGAAATCGGTTACCCGATGGCATGCTCCAAGAATACCTAACTCCGCATAGTCGTTCCGCGACACCGAGTATCCACAAGGGAGTGTCAGTTCCCGTGGTAGCACCTCAGACCGTGCCGGTTCAGCCACGCCGAGCGGGCTCGGTCCCGCTGCGCCACGTGGTGCCCAACCTGTTCCGCGATCCGGCCCGCACCCTGGTCGAGATGGGCGAACGGTCACAGGGCGAGGTGGTGAAGCTCAGCCTCGGTGCGTTCCGGCCCTACCTGGTCACCCGACCGGAGCACCTGCAACGGGTTCTGCGCGAGAAGTCCGACAACTACGTTCGCGCCGGTGACGGTCTGCAGTGGCGCCCGCTGAAGCGGTTGTTCGGTGACGGCATCCTCAGCGACGGCGAATACTGGAAGAACAGCCGCCACGTGCTCCTGCCGCTGTTCACCGCTCGGCGGGTCGACTCGCTGGTGGACCGGCTGGCCGAGGCGATCGAGGATGCCGTCGACGAGCTCGACGAGCCGGCCCGCACCGGTCAGCCCGTCGACATGGGCACCGTCCAGGCCCGGATCGTCTGCTCGGCGATCATGCGGGTCTTCTTCGCCGACAAGATCTCGGTGCCGCAGGCGATGCGCATCATGCAGGCGCAGGACGCGATCGCCTCGTCGGTGATGCCGCGGCTGATGGTGCCGTGGGCGCCGTTGGCCATGCCGATGCCCGGCGACCGGGCCTTCCGTGGTGCCGTCCAGGTCATCGACGACACGCTGCTCCCGATCGTGCGCGCGGCCCGGGAGACGGCCGAGACCGACGGCGACGACATCATCTCCACGTTGTGGCGGGGTCGCACGGAGGCCGGTGGGCGGCTCGACGAGCGGCAGGTCCGCGACGACACCGTCTCCATGGTCGCCACCACCACCGAGACCACGATCAGCGTCCTGACCTGGCTCTGGCCGCACATCGCCCAGGACGAGCAGATCGCCGGGCGACTGTACGAGGAGATCGATCGGGTGGTCGGTGACGCGCCGGTCCGACGTGAGCACCTGCGCGAGCTGCGCTACACCCGACAGGTGCTCGACGAGCTGCTGCGGCTCTACCCGATCGGCTGGCTCTTCCCACGCTCGGCGGTGGAGGAAGACGTGATCGGCGGCGTCCGGATCGAGGCCGGCGCCACGCTCGTGGTCAGCCCGCTGATCACCCACCGGATGTCCGCCTTCTGGGACCGGCCCGACGTGTTCGACCCCGACCGCTTCGACCCCGAGCAGGTCCGACACCGGCACCGGTACGCGCACTTCCCCTTCGGCGGCGGCCCGCACCAGTGCATCGGCATGTACCTGTTCTACCTGGAGGCGACGCTGATCGTGGCCACCGTGCTGAGCCGGTTCCGCTTCAGCCTGCGACGGCAGGCCGTGCCCGGCATCAAGGTTGCCGCCGCGCTGCGTCCCCTTCAACGGGTCGAGGTGACCCTGCGGCCGGTACGGGGCGGCTCGGCATGACCGCGAAGCTCGCGTCGCCGCCGGCCGTCGGTGGCGACCAGATGGCGCTGGCCGCGGAGCAGGGCCGGATCTGCGCACTCGCCGCGAAGGGCCAACGTGACCTGGCCGAGCGTGCCGCCGCGTACCCCGATCTCTTCCCGGCGCGACCGTTCGACCCGGCGCTGTTCGGCAACGTCGCGATGGCCATCGCGTTCGGGGCGCCCTGGTGTGACCTCGACCAGTTGCGCGTCACGAACCGGGCCGTGCTCTGGGGCTTCGCGGTCGACTGGCTCGTCGACCACGAGGCGCGCAGCCGCGACGAGATCGATCGGTTGACGGCGGGTTGCCTCGCGGTGGCCGCGGGTGGGTCACCGGCCGAAGACGACTCCCTCGGCCGCTTCCTCGCCGAGTTGCGCGACGAACTGGCCGCCGTGCCGGCGTACGCGACCCACGGGGCGGTGTGGCGCAGCGAGTTGCGGACGATGTTCGACGCCATGGCGCGGGAGTGGGACTGGAAGCAGAGCGCCGACACCGGCGTGCTGCCCACCCTCGACGAGTACCTGGCCAACGCGGCGAACCTCGCCTGCACGGTGGTCAACGTCGCGCACTGGATCCACTCCGACGATCCCGCGACGCTGGCCCACCTCGACGCGCTCGTGGCGGCCAGTGACCAGGTGCAACGGATCATCCGGCTGGTCAACGACCTGGCCAGCTTCGAGCGCGACAAGCGGTGGGGTGACCTCAACGCGTTGATGGTGGTGCCGGAGCGGGCCGACGTCGAGCGGCGGATCACCGAGCTGGTGGCGTACGCCCGCGACCTGCTCGACCCGTTACGCGCCACCTGCCCGGTGCCGGCCGACTACCTCGCCCGGCAGATCGGCTTCAGCACGGGCTTCTACGGGTCGACCGACTTCTGGGGCGTGTCGTGACCCCCGCGCCGGCCACCGGTGCCCGCGACGAGTCGGCGGTGGCCGCGTCGGCCCGGGAGTTGCTCGCCGCCCTGGTGCTGGAGCCGGCGGGCCGGGTCAGCCCGTCGGTGTACGAGACCGGCCGGGTCGTCGCCGACGCACCGTGGCTCACCGGTCACGACCGACGGCTGCGGTATCTGCTGGACGCCCAGCGGGCCGACGGCGGTTGGGGTGGTGCCGGCGGCTACGCCGTGGTGCCGACGGTGAGCGCGGTGGAGGCGCTGCTCAGCACGCTGCGGGGCACCGAGGACTCCGTCGGAGACCCGCTGGCCGCCGCGGCCACCCGCGGGTTGGAGGTGCTCGCCGACTGGCTCGGCAGGGGCACTCCGCTCCCGGACACACCGGCGGCCGATCTCATCGTGCCGGCCCTGGTGGAGCGGATCAACGACCACCTCGCGTTCTTCGCCACCCGCGACGACCGGAGGTTCGCCGACGGGCTCCGTGCCCTGCCCGGCGGGGACCGACGGCGGCTCGACGCGGTACGCGCGCTGGTGGGCAGCGGACGTCCGGTGCCGCAGAAGCTGGTGCACGCCTTCGAGGTGCTCGGGCTGGTCGCGCGCCGGCACGCTGGCGTGTCCCCGGTCGCCGGGGCCGTCGGCGCGTCACCGGCGGCGACCGCCGCCTGGATCGGCGACCCGGCGACGCCCGGCGCCGACCCGGAGACGTTGGCCTACCTGCGCGATGCTGTCGGCCCTCTCGACGGGCCGGTGCCCTGCTGTACGCCGATCACCGTGTTCGAGCGGGCCTGGGCGCTGAGCAACCTGGCGCGAGCGGGAGTGCCGGTCCGGCCCGCCCCGAAGCTGGTCGCCGAGTTGACCGCCGCGCTCGGGCCGCAGGGCACACCGACCGGGCCGGGGCTACCCGCCGACGCGGACACCACCTCGGTCACGCTCTACGCGCTCGCCCGCTTCGGTCACCCGGTGGACCCGGCGAGCCTGCTGCACTTCGACCTCGGCACCCACTTCTGCACCTGGCAGGGGGAGGATGGCCGGTCGGTCACCACCAACGCGCACGTGTTGGAGGCACTCGGCTGGCACGCCCGGCACACGTCGGCGGGTGCGAGCCGCTACGCCGACCGGGTGGTGGCGTTGGCCGGGTGGCTGGGCGACGAGCAACAGCCCGACGGCTCCTGGGCCGACCGCTGGCACGCGTCGCCGTACTACGCCACGTCCTGCGTCGTGGCGGCCCTGGACACCTACGCCCCGGCCGACATCGCCGGACCGGCGGTGGACCGGGCCGTGGACTGGTTGGTCGCCACCCAGCGGGCGGACGGGGCCTGGGGGCGCTGGGCGGGCACCGCGGAGGAGACGGCGTACGCCCTGCACGTGCTGCTCGGGGTGCGTCGACCGGCGCGCCCGGGGGTGCCGGAGGCGATCGGCCGTGGGCTGCGTCGTCTGGCCGAAGTGGACGATCGCGACGAGCATCCTCCACTGTGGCATGACAAGGATCTCTACGCCCCCGTGCTGATCGTCCGTGCGGCAGTCCTCGCCGCCCGGCAGTTGGCGATAACCAGGTCCGACCTGGTCAACAGCTCGGGCCCGGTCGCCGTCGCGCGTCCGTACGGTGGTCACATGATCGGCAGCGCTTGAGCATTGGCCCCGGACGCTGCTAGCGTGCGCCGGGGTCGATGCGTGCATGACGCACTCCTGACTGAACAATCACACAGGCCGCGCCAGGGACGGTGTAATGGGTTCCCGCAGTACGAATCTGCGTACCAAGGTTGTTGCTCTTCTCGTCTCGCTTGTCGCGCTCTGGGGCTTCACGGCCTGGGTCACCGTCCGGGACGGGGTCAACCTGCTCGGTGTGCAGACGCTGGACACCAAGGTGTTCGATCCCACCGAGCCGCTGCTGTTGCAGTTGCAGTCGGAGCGTCGGGCGTCGCTGACCTACCTCGGCCAGCCCGACGAGGCGCAGCGCGCCGCGCTGGCCCAACTGCGGCAGCGCACCGACGAGCTGGCCGCGACGTTCACCAGGTCCACCGAGGACTGGCAGGTCGGCACGCTGGGCAGTGACGCCCTCGACCAGCGGATCAAGGCTCTCATCACCGGCCTGAACGATTTGAACAAGACCCGCACGGCGGTCGACGACCGCAGCATCGACCGGGCCGGGGCCATCGCGACCTTCACCGGCGTGATCGAGTCGATCTACCGGGTGTACGACGTGCTCGGCAACCTCGACGACGACCAGGTCGCCGAGGACACCGCCGCGCTGATCGGCCTCAACCGGTCTCGGGAGCTGCTGTCCCAGGAGGACGCGCTGCTGGCCGGTGTGCTGGCCGCCGGGCGGATCACCGCGGCCGAGCGGGCGGAGTTCACCCGGATCGTCGGTGCCCGGCAGTTCGCCGCCTCCTCGGCGCTGGTCCGGCTCCCCGCCAGTGACCAGGGTCGCTACCAGGCGATGTCGACGGGGCCCACCTTCACCCGGCTGACCGTCCTGGAGACCCAGGTCATGCAGGGCGCTGGTGCCGGCCGCCCGCCGCTCACGGCGACGGAGTGGGGCGACACCACCGGCCCGGCGCTCACCGAGATCCGTGCGGTCGTGCTGGCCGGCGGTGACGGCGTCGTCGACCGCGCCACCCCGGTCGCCGTCGGCGTCGTCGTCCGGCTGGCGCTGGCCACCGGCCTCGGTCTGCTCGCCGTCATCGCGTCGATCATCGTGTCCATCACCACCGCCCGCGCCCTGGTGCGGCAACTGGAACGGCTGCGCGGGGCGGCCTTCCGCCTCGCCAACGAGCGGCTGCCCGGTGTGGTCGAGCGGCTCGGTCGCGGCGAAGAGGTCGACGTGGCTACCGAGGCGCCACCCCTGGAGTTCGGCACCGACGAGATCGGCCAGGTCGGCAAGGCCTTCAACGCGGTCCAGGAGACCGCGATCCGCACCGCCGTCGAGCAGGCCGAGCTGCGGCGCAACGTCCGCGAGGTCTTCCTCAGCCTGGCTCGGCGTACGCAGGCGTTGGTGCACCGCCAGCTCACCCTGCTCGACGCGATGGAGCGGCGCGAGCACGATGCGGAAGAGCTGGAGGACCTGTTCCGGGTCGACCACCTGGCCACCCGGATGCGGCGCAACGCGGAAAACCTGATCGTGCTCTCCGGCTCCACGCCGGGGCGGGCGTGGCGGCGCAGCGTGCCGATGGTCGACGTGGTGCGTGGCGCGGTCGCCGAGGTGGAGGACTACACGCGCGTCAACGTGCTGCCACTCGGGCCGGTCTCACTCGCCGGCCGCGCGGTCGGCGACATCATCCACCTGCTCGCCGAGCTGATCGAGAACGGCCTGTCGTTCTCGCCGCCGCACACCACGGTGGAGGTTCGCGGCCAGTTGGTGGCCAACGGGTTCGCCCTGGAGATCGAGGACCGGGGCCTCGGCATGAGCGAGGAGGACCTGGCCGCCGCGAACCACCGCATCGTCGACCAGTCCGAGCTGAACCTCGCCAACGCCGCCCGGCTGGGGCTCTACGTGGTGAGCCGACTGACCGAGCGGCACGGCGTACGGGTCCGGCTCAAGGAGTCCGCGTACGGCGGCACCACGGCGGTCGTGCTGATCCCGCGCGAGTTGGTCGCCGAGACCGGTCCGGGCGCGGAGGACTCCGGCGAGATGCGGACCGGGTCCCCGGCCATCGCACTGCCGTCGACGGCGAGCGGCACTCCCGCTCTCGACGCGGACAGCGGCGGCCGACCGGCCATCCTCGCGCCGGTCGCGCTGGCCACCGCACCACACGTACCGGGCTCGGCGGCACAGGGCACGCCGGATCCGGTGGACCAGACCGACCCGCTGGCCGCGGACAGCACCGCGACACAGCCGGGGGAGGGGAGCGTCGTGGAGGCCGGTCTACCCACCCGACAGCGGACGACGCCGGCGACCGATACGCCGGAGTTGCCGATCCGTGCCCGCCGGGCCCTGGGGCAGCCCGCCCTGGAAGCCCCCACGGTGCCCACCGGCCTGCCGGCCGTTGATGCTTCCCGGCGGGCGGACAGCGCCGTCGAACCCGCCGTCAACCGTTCGCAGCGGGCGGACAGCGTCGTCGAGCCCGCTCTCGGCGACGGGCCGGTGCCCGCCGGGGCCGAAACGGACCGCACCCACTCGGGCCTGCCGGTCCGGGTGCGGCAGGCGAACATCGTCCCCGAGTTGCGCGACGACCCGACGGCCAGCGAGACCGACGACGACGACGTGGTACGTCCGCCGGAGCAGGTGCGCCGCATGATGAGCTCGTACCAGACCGGCACCCGGCGAGGTCGGACCGACGCGGCGAGACTGCTCGGCGGCGCGTCCGATGGCCCGCCGACGGGAACGTCCGAACCTACCGACGAGGATCCCACCGCTACCTGACCCGACCGCCGCGGACGCGGTTTCGCACGAAGTGACGGTCAGCCCGAGACGAGTACGGCGCATGAGCCGGGCGAGAAGAGGACGACGAAGTGGCGCAGAAGACGGCTTCGAGTGCCGACCTGACGTGGTTGCTCGATGACCTGGTGGGCCGGGTGAAGCAGGCCGAGCACGCGGTCGCGCTCTCCACCGACGGTCTGTTGATGGCCTCCTCCCAGGGGTTGAGCCGGGACGACGGCGAGCATCTCGCCGCGATGGCGGCCGGTATCCAGAGTCTGGCCCGGGGCGCCGGTAAGCGCTTCGGTGGCGGGCAGGTGCAGCAGACCATCATCGAGATGCAGTCGTCGTTCCTGTTCGTCACCGCGGCCGGCCGCAACGCCTGCCTGGCGGTGTTGGCCAGCGAGGACGCCGACGTCGGGCTGATCGCCTACGAGATGGCGATGCTGGTGACCCGCGTCGGCAAGTACGTCGCGTCGCCGTCGCGCACCGAGCAGCCGGCCGGCGAGAGGTAGCGGCGATGACGGTGAAGGGAGAGTCAGCAGAGCAGCAGTGGGTGGACGACCACGCGGGGCCGGTGGTGCGCCCATACGCGGTGACGCGCGGGCGGGCCCGCCCGGTCACCGGCACGTTCGACCTGATCTCCCTGGTCACCGCGACCCGAGCCGAGGTAACGCCGGAGGTTGGTCTCGGTCCGGAGCACCTGGCGATCGTCGGGCTGTGTCAACGCATACAGTCCGTCGCCGAGATCGCCGCCCATCTTGATCTGCCGGTGGGCACCATCCGGGTGCTCCTCGGTGACCTGGCGGCTCGCAGCCTTGTGCAGGTCCGCGAGCCGCAGACCACGGCCGGCCTTCCCGACAACAGCATCTTCGAGGCGGTAATCAATGGACTACGGGCACTCTGACCGGCCGGCGGGAGCGACCCCACTGCCCACCGCGATCAAGATCCTGGTCGCCGGCGGCTTCGGTGTGGGCAAGACGACCATGGTCGGCGCGGTCAGCGAAACCCGACCGTTGCGCACCGAGGAGGTGCTGACGGAGTCGGGGGTCGGCATCGACGACCTGTCCGGGGTGGAGGGCAAAACCACCACCACCGTGGCCATGGACTTCGGTCGGATCACCATCAGCGACGACCTGGTGCTGTACCTGTTCGGTACGCCGGGTCAGGACCGGTTCTGGTTCGTCTGGGACGAGCTGGCGTTGGGCGCCATCGGCGCGGTGGTGCTGGCCGACACCCGCCGGCTCGCCGACTGCTTCCCGTCGATCGACTACTTCGAGGGCCGGGGCACGCCCTTCGTGGTGGCGGTGAACTGCTTCGCGGGTTCCCGGCAGTATCGGCTCGACGAGGTGCAGGCCGCGCTCAACCTGGACCCGGGGGTGCCGGTGCTGCTCTGCGACGCCCGGCAGCGCGAGTCCAGCAAGGAGGTGCTCGTCACGCTGATGGAGCACGCCATGAAGACCCGCGAGGCCCGCCGCCGCGCCGCCAACGGAAACTGACCGGGTTTTTTCCGGGGAGAGTGTCCGGAACGCTGTCGGCCGATCGTCATGCTGGCGACACCCCGAGAGACCAGGGAGCGACCAGTGAAGTACCTGATGTTCGTGTGCAGCGACACCGAGCCGGACACCGACCCCACCGAGCTACCCGACATCCACAGGTGGGTGGCGGAGAACGACTCTCGTGGCCGCCGCCTCACCGGCAACGTGCTGGCGGCGACCAACGCGGCCACCACCGTCCGCGTTCGCGGCGGTGAGCTGCTCGTCTCCGAGGGCCCGTTCGCGGAGACCACCGAGGTGATCGTGGGCTTCGACCTGCTCGACTGTGCCGACCTGGACGAGGCGATCGAGGTGGCGCGCACCCACCCGATGGCCCGCGAAGGGCGACTGGAGTTGCGCCCGTTCGCGAACCTGTCCGACTGACGCAGGTGTCCACCCCGCAGCGCCGGCCGGTGCCTACCCCGGCGCCGGCCGGCGCGGTGGCGGCGGAGGCCGTCGCCGCTGCCGGCGTCGAGGCGTACCCCCGGATCGTCGCGACCCTGATCCGGGTGACCGGGGACTGGGCGTTGGCCGAGGACTGCGCCCAGGAGGCGTTGGCCGTCGCCCTGGAGCGCTGGCCCGGTGACGGTGTGCCGGCCAACCCGGGTGGCTGGTTGCTGACCGTGGCCCGCAACCGGGCGCTCGACGTGCTGCGTCGGGCCACAGTGGAGCGCCGTAAGTTGCACGATCTGGCACTCCTCACGCCGGCTGAGGAGCAGCCCGAGGAGCGGCCGGACGTGGTGGACGACCGACTGCGCCTGATCTTCACCTGCTGTCACCCGGCGCTGGCCCTCGACGCGCGGGTGGCGTTGACGTTGCGAACCGTGTGCGGCGTGCCGACCGCGGACATCGCCCGACTTCTGCTGGTCAGCGAGTCGACGATGACCCGACGGCTGACCCGGGCCCGGACCCGCATCGCGCAGGCCGGCATCCCGTACCGGGTGCCAACCGGGCCGGCGCTGACCGAGCGGCTGCCCGGCGTCCTCGCCGTGCTGTACCTGCTGTTCACCCGGGGCTACGTCGCCGACGGTGAGCCGGCCTTCGCCGACGAGGCGGTCCGGCTGGCCGGGTTGCTCGACCGGCTGATGCCGGGGCAGTCCGAGGTGACCGCGCTGCTGGCGCTGGTCCTGTTCCAACACTCCCGTCGCGACGCCCGCCGCGACGCCGCCGGAAACCTGCTCACCCTGGAGCGGCAGGATCGCCGCCGGTGGGACCGCGCCGCCATCGCCGAGGGCCTGGCCGCGCTGGATCGGGTACGCCACGACGGGCCGTACGCGTGGCAGGCCCGGATCGCGGCCTGCCACGCCACCGCCGCCTCGGCCGAGGACACCGACTGGCCGACGATCGCGCGCGCCTACGACGCGCTGGCCGACCTGCGCCCCTCACCGGTGATCGCGCTCAACCGCGCGGTCGCGCACGGGTACGCGTACGGGCCGGCCGCCGGGTTGGACCTGCTCGACGCGGCACATGCCGGGGGCGGGCTGGACGGCAACCCACTCGCCGTGGCGGTGCGGGCCGATCTGGTGGCCCGCCAGGGTGACCGGCTGCGGGCCGCCGACCTGTTCCGAGAGGCGGCGGCAGCGGTGGGGTCGGCCGCCGAGCGTCGCGCGCTGCTCGACCGGGCGGCCGAACTCGTCCGTTAGGACAGTGCGGGTCAGCCGCGCTTGGCCAGGGCCAGGAACCGCGTCCAGGCCGCCGGGTCGAAGGCGAGCGTCGGACCGGCCGGGTCCTTGGAGTCACGTACGCCGATGACGCCCGCGAGGTTGTCGGCCACCTCGACGCAGTTCCCGCCGTTGTTGCCACTCCTGGTGCTCTTGCGCCACCGAGCGCCGGTCAGGTCCATGATGCTGCCGCTTCTCTGATGAGGTTGAGGGACTGCGCCCGGGACAGGGCTCCGTCGCGAATGCGCTCCCACCGTCGGTCCAGGGTAGCAATATCGGCGGTCTTGTCGATGAGCTGTGATTGGGCCTGGCTGTCGACGTGCGCGACCCGCCCCCCGTCCGGCATCTCCGCGATGGTGAACGGCCCGCCGAGGCCCGGATACATGCCGACGTCGGCGGGCACGACGAAGAGCGACACGTTCGGCAACGTGGCCTGCTCGGCCAGCCGCTCGCACTGCTCGCGCATCATGGCCCGGTCACCGCCGAGGGTGCGCCGGAGGATTCCCTCATCGAGGACCGCGACGAGCAGCGGCGGGCGCTCCCGGCGCAGGATGGCCTGCCGGCTCAGCCGCGCCTCGGCGAGATCGTCCGCCTCGTTCGGCAAGAATGCCTCGCCGACCAGCGTGGCCAGCGCGTACGCCTTGGTCTGGAGAAGGCCCGGTATCCACGTAAGCTCGAACCACCGCAGCGACAGTGCCTCACGCTCGATCTCGGCCCAGTGTCGGAACCAGGCCGGCGTTCGGCGCTTGAGCGCGTCCGGCCACAGCTCATCGACGTCCCGACCGAGCAACTCGGCGACCCGCGCACGATGCCGCGTCTGCGGAATTCGTTCCGTGCTCGCCCACTTGGCGGCCGTCTTCGGATCGACACCAATCTGCGCAGCGAGACTGTCCGCTGTGTGGCCCCTCTCGGCCATCGCCGCCTGTACGGCTCGATTCATCTCCAGACCCTCCAAAACGTTCCAGACGTTGGAAGGAAATAGTTCTACGTAGTGTGATCGCTCCGCAACCCTCGGCAGGGTTTCTGTGTAGACGATGTCGACGAGGGAGCGCGCAATGCCCGAGGACAGATCCTGCAACCGCCCACATCGACCGGGCCGGCCGGCCTCGCCCCCAGCGATCAGTGCCGGACCGACCGGGCCACGCCACCCTCCGTACCGTGGCCCCGGTCGCGCGGCGAACGTCGTACCCGAATCGCGCTGGCGGCCCCGGTGCGGCCCGCCGGTCGCGCACACCGCCGACGGGCCACTCTGGACGTGCGACGTCTGCGGTCAGGACTGGCCCTGCCCGGCGCTGCGCGCGACCCCCACGGACGCCGCGCGCCGGGCGACCCTGATCCCCGAGTTCTCCCGGATCACCCGCCGGGCGATCCGCGACCTGCGCGGCCAGCCGGGCGGACCCGACCCGGTCGCCATCGTCCGTCGCTTCCTGTGGTTCCTGCCGCTCACCGACGAGGAGGCCCGGGCGGTCGCACTGCGGCTGCGCTGAGCCGGGGCGTGCCCTGCCGACCCGCCCCTCGCGCTATCCGGCCCGGCGGTGCGGGTGCTCTTTCGTGTCCTTTGCTCTGCACCCGCCCATGCGCCATCCGGGCCGGGGGTGCGGGTGCTCTTTCGTGTCCTTTGCTCTGCACCCGCCCATGCGCCAGTTACGGAGCGTTCGTGGTGCACGGGCGGGTGCAGAGCAAAGGGACGCGACCTGAACCGGGCGGCGGGCCCGGCTGCCCACCGAAGGCCGCGACAACCCATGCGGCCCGGCGCCACGACCCGGCCGATGGAGGCCGCCGCCGAGTCGAGAGCGAGGAGAAACGAGAGGGCCGCTCCCCGCAAGCGCGGAAAGCGGCCCTTTCGCCGGACGTCGGTACGTCAGTTGGCGATCATGCGGCGCAGCACGTACTGCAGGATGCCGCCGTGCCGGTAGTAGTCCGCCTCACCCGGGGTGTCGATCCGCACCACGGCGTCGAACTCCACGCCGGTGTCGGTGCTGACCTGCACGGTGCGCGGGGTGTCGCCGTCGTTGAGCGCGGTCACCCCGGTGATGGTGAACGTCTCCGTGCCGGTGAGACCGAGCGACTCGGCGGTGACATCCACCGGGAACTGCAACGGCAGCACACCCATGCCGATCAGGTTGGAGCGGTGGATCCGCTCGTACGACTCGGCGATGACCGCCCGGACACCCAGCAGCATGGTGCCCTTGGCCGCCCAGTCCCGCGACGAACCCGAGCCGTACTCCTTGCCGGCCAGCACCACGAGCGGGATGCCGGCCTCCTGGTAGGCCACCGAGGCGTCGTAGATCGAGGACTGCTCACCGGTGAGGTGGTTGACGGTGAAGCCACCCTCCACGCCGGGGACCAGCTGGTTGCGCAGCCGGATGTTGGCGAACGTGCCCCGGATCATCACCTCGTGGTTGCCCCGCCGGGAGCCGTACGAGTTGAACTCGTGCCGCGGCACACCGTGCTCGGCCAGGTACGTCCCGGCCGGGGAGTCGGCCTTGATCGCGCCGGCCGGCGAGATGTGGTCGGTGGTCACCGAGTCACCCAGCTTCGCCAGCACCCGGGCGCCGGCGATGTCCACCACCGGGCTCGGCTCCTGCTGCATGCCCTCGAAGTACGGGGGCTTACGCACGTAGGTGGAGTCGCTCTCCCAGGCGAAGGTGTCGCCGGTCGGGGTGGGCAACGACTGCCACCGCTCGTCGCCGGCGAAGACATCGGCGTACGCGGCACTGAACCCGGTCGCGCCGATCGCCTGGGCGATGACGTCCTGGATCTCGGTGCTGTTCGGCCAGATCTCGCGCAGGTAGACCGGGTTGCCCTCGGCGTCCTCACCGATCGGCTCGTTGGCCAGGTCGATGTCCATCGTGCCGGCGAGGGCGTACGCGACCACGAGCGGCGGGGACGCCAGGTAGTTCATCTTGACGTCCGGGTTGATCCGGCCCTCGAAGTTGCGGTTGCCCGACAGCACCGAGACCACCGACAGGTCGTGCTCGTTGACCGCGGCGGACACCTCCTCGGGCAGCGGGCCCGAGTTGCCGATGCAGGTGGTGCAGCCGTAGCCGACCAGGTTGAAGCCGAGCTTGTCCAGGTACGGCGTGAGGCCGGCCCGCTCGTAGTAGTCCATGACGACCTTCGACCCGGGCGCCAGGGTGGTCTTCACCCACGGCTTGCGGGTCAGGCCCTTCTCGACCGCGTTGCGGGCCAGCAGCGCGGCACCGATCATCACCTGCGGGTTGGACGTGTTGGTGCAGGAGGTGATCGCGGCGATCACCACGGCGCCGTGGTCCAGCTCGTACTCGACGCCGTCGGCGCCGGTGACCCGGACCGGCTTGCTGGCCCGGCCGCCCGCGCCGACCGCCGCGGTCTCCAGGTCACGCGGCTCGTCGGCCGGGTCGCTGAAGTCGTTGGCCGGCGGGTCGCTGGCCGGGAACGACTCGGCGCTGGCCTCGTCGGCCGGGCCGTTGGCACCGCGCGGCAGCTCCTCGCGGGGAACGCCCGGCTTGAAGTCACGCTCGCCGGCGGAGTCGTCGGCGACGTAGTCGGTCAGCGCCGAACGGAACAGCGTCTTGGCGCTGCCCAGCGGCACCCGGTCCTGCGGGCGCTTCGGGCCGGCGAGCGACGGCTCGATGGTGCCCAGATCCAGCTCCAGGCGCTCCGAGTAGTCCGGCTCGTGGTCCGGGTCGTGCCAGAGGCCCTGCTCCTTGGCGTACGCCTCGACGAGCGCGACCTGCGCGGCGTCGCGGCCGGTCAGCTCCAGGTAGCGAACCGTCTCCGCGTCGATCGGGAAGATCGCCACGGTGGAGCCGTACTCCGGGGACATGTTGCCGATGGTGGCCCGGTTGGCCAGCGGCACGGCGCTCACGCCGGGGCCGTAGAACTCGACGAACTTGCCGACCACACCGTGCTTGCGCAGCATCTCGGTGATGGTCAGCACCAGGTCGGTGGCGGTGGTGCCGGCCGGCATCTCGCCGTGCAGCTTGAAGCCCACCACCCGGGGGATCAGCATGCTGACCGGCTGGCCGAGCATCGCGGCCTCGGCCTCGATGCCGCCGACGCCCCAGCCCAGCACGCCCAGGCCGTTGACCATCGTGGTGTGCGAGTCGGTGCCGACCACGGTGTCCGGGTACGCCTGGCCGCCGCGCTCCATGATGGTGCGGGCCAGGTACTCGATGTTGACCTGGTGCACGATGCCGGTGCCCGGCGGGACGACCTTGAACTCGTTGAACGCGGTCTGGCCCCAGCGCAGGAACTGGTAGCGCTCCTTGTTGCGCTCGTACTCCAGCTCGACGTTGCGGGCGAACGCGTCCTCGCGGCCGAACAGGTCGGCGATCACCGAGTGGTCGATGACCAGCTCGGCCGGGGCGAGGGGGTTGACCTTGCTGGCGTCGCCGCCCAGGTCACGCACGGCCTCGCGCATGGTCGCCAGGTCGACCACGCAGGGCACGCCGGTGAAGTCCTGCATGAGCACCCGCGCCGGGGTGAACTGGATCTCGACGCTCGGGGCGGCGGAGGAGTCCCACCCGCCGAGCTGGCGGATGTGGTCGGCGGTGATGTTCGCGCCGTCCTCGGTCCGCAGCAGGTTTTCCAGCAGGATCTTCAGGCTGTACGGCAGCCGCGCGTGGCCGTCCACCTTGTCGATCCTGAAAATCTCGTAGCTCGCGTCTCCGACGCGTAGCTGGGTCTTCGCACCGAAGGTGTCGAGGCTCGCCACGTCGTACTCCTTCACACCAGCGACCGTGAGTAGTCCTGAGCAGTCTGTCGCACCGGTCGGGGGGCCGCCGAGGTTAGGTGACACTTACCGCCGATTCCGCTCTCAACAAAACCGTACGTCCGTCTTGCTAGTTGCGCAACCCGGGCGTCGCCCCTCCGCCCCATACCCCACCCCTAGCCTCCTAGGACGCGTTAGGGAAAGTGTCGTGGCCAACCTGAGCGCGCAACAAGCGCGGGCACGGCGGCGATCTCCCTGTCAATGAAGTGTCGGGCTGGCCTGGGTTGGTCGGGGCGGTCGGACGATGCCGGTCGGGCCGGTCGGGGCGGCTGACCGCGGGTAGGGTTCGAGGCCCGGTCGGAGGAGGGGTCAACCGTGTTCGACGTCCAGCACTGGCTCGTGTCGCTGCCACCGATCGCGGTATACCTGCTCGTCGGCGGGGTTATCGGCGTGGAGAGCATGGGCATCCCCCTGCCCGGCGAGATCGTCCTGGTCAGCTCCGCGCTGCTCGCCGCCACGGGCGTGGTCGAACCGGAGTGGGTGGCCACCGCCGCGGCGACCGGTGCGATCGTCGGCGACTCCATCGGGTACGCGGTCGGCCGTCGCGGTGGTCGTCCACTGCTGGCACGACTTGGCCGGCGCTTCCCCCGTCATCTCGGTCCCGCCCAACTCGTCCGAGCCGAGCAGAGCTTCGCCCGCTACGGCGTCTGGGCGGTGTTCTTCGGCCGGTTCGTGGCGCTGCTGCGGATCCTGGCCGGCCCGCTCGCCGGGGCGCTGCGCGTGCCGTACCGGCGGTTCCTGCTGGCCAACGCCGCCGGCGGGCTGGTCTGGGCGTTCGGCACCACCTACCTGCTGTTCACCGTGGGACGGGCGGCCGAGCACTGGCTCAAGGACATCTCCTGGGCCGGGCTTGTCCTCGCGGTGCTCGCCGGCCTGGGCAGCACCTGGTGGCTACGCCGACGGGCCCACCGCATCGAGGCAACCGATCCAGCGGTGGACGCTGAACCGGTGGCGGACGCCAAGTCGGCGCGCGTGGGTCGGGAACCCTGATTCGAGTACGCCGAAGGGCCGGACCCCGTGGTGGGGTCCGGCCCTTCAGTGGTGTGGTGCTGTGGTCGTGCGGCCCTGCGGCCCTGCGGTGGTGCCGTGCGGCGGTGCGGTGGTGCGTGCGGGGTGGTGTGGGTCAGCTGGTGGCGTAGCCGCGGGTGGCGATCCAGTCGGCGAGGTGCTCGACGGTGATGTCGTAGGCGGCCTGGTTGGGGTCGGCGGAGTCGGCGATGGTGACGGTGGTGCCGTTGTCGTGGTAGCCGACGACGCTGATGTAGTGCCCGCCCTCGTAGGAGTGGGTGACACCGTTGGTGTCGGTGCTGGTGCCGGCGATGTTGGCGACGACGGCGCGGCCGTTGTCCACGGTCTTGACGATGTCGGCGCGCAGCTTGTCGGTCTGCGTGGCATCAGCGTCGGGCTTGCTGATCTCCACGCTGTGGTAGGCGTCGGCCTTGCCGGTTTCCTTGTTCAGCACCGGGGTGATGTCGTTAATGCTGTTGGTGCCGGCTTCGGTGGTGCCCATTTCCTTGGCCATGTCGTCGACGTTGAT
>NZ_JBEZED010000011.1:0-218991 GCF_040648675.1 Micromonospora sp. NPDC049101
CTGCGTCCGGCCCTGGACCGGGCTACCGCGCCGGTGATCGTGAACGTCGCTGGTGTCGGGGTCACCAAAGGCAAGGTGCACTGGGCCGACCCGCAACTGACGTCGGGCTACTCGGCCATCGCCGCACAACTGCAGGCCGGTCGAGCCAACGACCTGCTCGGCGTGGGCTTCGGCCAACAGTCCGGCAGCCGCGCCCGATACGTGCTCTACCATCCCGGATTCACCAAGAGCGGCGATCGAAGCGCACTCCCGCTGGTGGTCCGAGGACTGCTGGCGGTGGCGGCAGTGGCGGCCCGACCTGTCGCAGACGCGGTGGCGCCGATTCACCAGTTCCTGGATGCGCCGCCGGCCGCGCCGGTGACCGCCGTCGACCGGGGCAAGCGACTCCCGCCCAGTTTCCCGACCCTCGACCCCCGCGACGCCGAGCGGTTGATGGACCTCACGGAAAAGCTTCTGAGCTGAGGCCCCCTCTCCGCCCCCACGCACAACGCCCGGCAGCAGGCCGACCTTCTGGCGTCACGCAGCAGCTCTCCACAGTTGTGCGGGCGCACTCAATTCGGCTACTTATTTCGACTGGTGGTACGACCGCAGCCCCGCCAGGCTTGGCCGAGCCGACTTGGCGCTCTTTCTACGGCTGTCCACCGCCGTCAGGTGTGACTGGCTCATGGCAAGTGTCCCGTCGGTCAACGTGGCAGGTGGTGTGTTCGCTCAGCTGAGACGAGCTGCGGCGGTGGCGCCGCAGCTGCCGGCACGTCGCCTCGTGATCGACGCGGCCCTCCTCTTCGCCTGGCTGCCATACTCGCCGACGTGAGTTCGCCGCTGGAAACCTTCGCCGGGCTGCTCGATCGCTCCATCCGAGAGATCGCCACTCTGGCCATGGACGCCCGGAGCTTCGACGCGACTCGCATCGGCCGCGTCGCCGACATCTGGGACAACAACACTCTGCCTCTGGTGAGCGCCGCCTGTGCTCCCTGGCCACTTCGATCCAGACGAGCCAGCGCCGCCCTCCGGTGGATGGCTGACCTCGGGGCCGACCGGCGGAGGCTGATGGTCGACCTGGACCCGAGCCTGGACGGGATGCTTCCCACCGCACTGCCAGAGCGTTCCGTACATCGGGACTACCAAGGGCGCGTCTTCCCCGGTACGTTCCGACTGACCGCGGAGATCATCGATGCGCTAGCCCACGACTACGACCTCGCCAGCGGCAGCGTGCGCTCGCTGACGGCACGACCGTCGGAGGTGGGATTGCAGGTACATCTGACCCTGGCCGCGCCACGGCGGTTCACACCCAGTACCGGACGTGCCTCGCGGGACGGATCCCCGATGCCCTGGCCGGCCGCTCCGCTGAGGTTCACCTTCAACGGGGTCACCGACTTGCTGTTCGACGCCGAGGACCGGATCGGCATGGCCGTAAGCCGCACCAGCTCCGGGTCAGCCGTGACGATCGGGCGGAGCGGTCGCCTGCAGGCGACCGAGGCTTCAGTGTGGCCCGACGACCCGCGATGGTACGAGTCGACGGCCGGCCAGGCGGCCGACCTAGCCACGCCACACGCACGGCCGCAACGGCGGAAGCCGGTACGGACGTCGACCCTGACCGCACCGCAGCGGGCCGCCACTCGAGCGCTCGTCATGTTGATGCTCCACGCTCGGCTTGTGCATCACTATCCGAACCTCGCGGCCGGCGTACCGATCGTCAGCATCTGCCGTGTCGCGGCCGACGCGGGTAGCGCCATCCTTGCGGCGGGCGCGCGCCGTGGATCGGCGCGCCAGACGGCCTTCGCGGAGCTTGAACAACGGTGGCGGTACGTACCGCCCGAGGTGCCGCCTGAGGCGATCCGCTTCGGCCCGGTCATGCTGCGTCACGCGCGGTACGACGAGCCCCACGACGACGACGTCCCTCGCCACGGCTGTGCCGTCCTCCTCGCCGCGGTGCCAGGCGCAGACCCCGCGGGACCGTGGACTCTCACCAGCGAGGAGATCACCCGACCGTCGCGGTTTCGGATAACCAGCAGCGCGTTCGACCACGGTCAGCACATCCACCACGACGGCGGATTTCTCCGCGTCGCCGACGCGCTCGTCGTCCGTTGAACCGCGAACAACCACGGGAACCTGCGCGCCACTATCGGCTGCGCGTGGCCCAGGCCGGACCCACGTATCGCATCGGCGCCAGCTTCCGACGGGCTCGACGCCGTTGGCGATAGGACGTTCGGCCTGAGCGGGCGCCGCCCGATCGACGGCCGGGAACACCACACTGACACCTTCGGGGGCGGCCGAAGAGGTCTCCAGCCTGAAGGGCCTGCTCAGGACGTTGCCCGTGGGATCGGTGTCTCGAATGACGGAACCGCGGCGGACGCCAGCAAGCTCACCCGCATCGCTCACATCGACCTGTAGCACGGCGACTGACGTGGCCTTGGGCGAACCGGGGGGTGGGTGCAGTTGAGCGCCGTTCGATGCCGTTGGACGCAGTTCAAGGCCGTTCCGGGCGCCCCACTGTTCCCAACCTGCTTCCCCGAACCGGGCTCGCGTCGGGCCGTCGACCGATCGTGAAACTGCCGGCCCAACGTCCCCGGCCGCGAGCCCGACGCCGAGCAATGCCACTGCCGCCCAGGGGGTCAGTCCTCGTCGCCCTTCTTGTCGGCCTTCTTCTTGTCGCGATTCGTGGCCAGGTCGAGCGCGAGGACGCTGCCGATGATGAGCAGCGGGTCGACGCCAGCAGTGACCTGCACGGCGTAGGTGTCCCGGATCGTCAGCCACCGCTTGGAGACCACGGCCACCTCAGTCCCGTCGCGTTCGATCACGTACTCGTGGTCGAGCAGATCACCCTTCATCTCCAGGTCGTCGGGCCCCGGCACGTCGATGGTGAACTTGTCGCGGAACGGCGTGAGCAGATTCTTGCGGACTTCCGCGGCCTTCTCGCCGCCGATCCGGATCTCGTACGTGGGACGCAGCGCCACCAGGTGCCGGTGCAGCGTAGCGACCTCTTGGCCGGCGGCGTCCTCGATGACGACCTTGTTGCGAACACTGAGCACCTTGCCGTCGACGTGGAAGACCTTGGTGCCGTGCTCGTCGAGCACGTCGAAGTCGTCGCCGATCGAGAAGAACCGCTCCTTAATGACAAACATCTCTCGATTCTCACCCACCGCTCGGGGCGGTGCCAGGTGGGCGAGTCGGTGGGGTCCAAGCGGATCCGTGGTTCCATCGACATAAACGGTGCGCTGCGAGGGCAGGGCCGACCCCCTGAAGCACACGCATCACGCGCATCGCAGCACGGGCATCCCGACCGCCGCGGATCCCGGACGATTTGATCATTTCTCGGGCCAAACCCCTTTCAGGTGGTGGCAGAAGCAGTTCAGCCAACATATCCGTCGATGCAGTGGGAGTAAGTAGGCGGACACTCACGGTCGGCGGGAGATCGCTACCCTCGTAGTCGACCGAGCGGGGGGTCAGCTTGGTAGCGCTGGTCGAGCACGCCGAGCTGTACGTCGATGTCGACTATCGACTGTTCGCGATGATCGACGACAGCAACGACCGGCGCAACGCGCCACCTCCGCCGCACGAGCTCGATCATTGGGTCAGCTCGACGCCGGGCTACGTGGTGGTCGAGAACATCGACGACGCCGTGGTGCTGGGTAGCGACACCCGGCTGGAGACCTGGGACGGGCCTGCCGACTTCGATCCGGCCGGCTGGGACCGCAGCGACGTCTTCGAGGTGGTCTTCGAGTCGGGCATCCTCGGGTTCTCCAGCGGCACAGCCGGCGGCATCGCCGACGCCTACCGCCTTCCGCCGGGCCGCCAATGGAGCGTACGGCTGGCCTGGCGCACCGAGGCGCCACCCGCTCCGGACGAGCTGCCGACCGCGTCGGTCCTCATCCAGTTCAGCCCGGCCTGAGCCGCCGGGCCGGCACTTCGCGGTCGAGCGTGTCCGGTCCCCGTGAGTGCGGCAACACCCACGGGAACGTTGACCATCGGCGCTACGCAGCGCGCACAGCGGGCAGGCACCCACCGGCTGCGTGCCCGGGCGACCGTGGTCACGGCAATTTGGGTGCGCACGATCAGCGCTGCGACGACGCCCCGGGCCAAAGCCAGAATGCCGGCCGTCGGCACGGGATGCTGGCGGGCGGCGCCGCCAAGACGCGATCGGTAGCCGGAGCACAGTCGGGACCGGGCGGGTCTGTCCGCCGCTCGCCGTGCGTGATAACGCCCGTTCACAGGGTACGAATATCGTCGAGTCGGACTGTCCACAGCCCGTCTGCAATCTCGGTGAGAAGAAGTTGCAGCGACAGATCTGAGCATCCCTCCTCGACTGTCCAGAGCGACATCGTCGCGGCTACCCGGCGACGACCCTCGCCGTCAACCTCAATCACATCGAGATCTGGAGGCAGCGCGCCCCCGGGTGGTCGAACAACGGTCCGGCCATATGACTCGATCGCAGTCCGGATTTCTTCGGCCGACAGGCGTTCTCCCCCGGTCATGGAAGCGAGTGTTTCGTACTCGCGGTCGGCTAGCAGACCGAGCACCACCTGAAGGGCCGTGCCCATTGCGGGCTCAACGATCACGGGTTCTTCCTGCGGTTACCGGGAATTCGGGTGGGGTGTCGTCACAGCGGCCGAGCTTACCCTTGAAATACCGGTCGGCCCGTTCTACCTCGGCGAGTGCTGCCTCGGCTGTATGGCCAGCCGCTTGCAGGGCCAACAGCGCGATTTGCCGTTCGGCGCCGAGAGTGCCCCAACTCACCCTCGACGCCCTGCGCAAGAACATCGCCGCCATCGGTCACCCGACCGCCGCCGCGCCGAACCGGATAGGTCTCGTAAGGCTGGTCGCAGCGACATCCGACCGCACAAGAACAATCGCGCATTGACTCTCGGCCGACTGGCGCGCAAGGACGGCGGCTATGAGCAGAAACCTGGTCGGGTGATTGGCCGTGCGTAAAGCACGTCGCAGTGCTGCTCTGTGCGGCCGAGCCCGAGTCGGCCAGCAAGGCTGGTGGCCCGTCGGCTATTGACGGCCGAGTGCCGTCAGGGCGAGAACCGCAGCCTCACGCCCGGAACGTGCGGCGGTAGGCGTCCGGAGGCACCCCGACCGTGCGGTGGAAGTGGCGGCGCAGTGTCGTCGCCGTGCCCATGCCCGCGGTCGAGGCGATGGTGTCGACGGTGTCGTCCGTGGTCTCCAGCAGTTCCTGCGCACGGCGGATCCGCTGCGTCAGCAGCCACTGCAACGGGGTGGTGCCGGTTGCCGAGTGGAAGTGCCGGGCCAGGTGGCGCGAGCTCATGTTCGCCTGACGGGCCAGGTCCTCCACGGTGAGCGGCTGGTCCAGCCGCCGCATCACCCAGGGGAGCAGCTCGGCCAGGGGGTGGCCGTCCTGGGCGGGCACCGGTGTGGTGACGAACTGGGCCTGACCACCGGCCCGGTGGGGCGGCACGACCAGACGGCGGGCGACCACGTTGGCGATCGCCGAGCCGTGGTCGCGGCGGACCAGATGCAGGCACAGGTCCATCGCTGCGGCCTTGCCCGCAGACGAAAGCACGCTGCCGTTGTCGACGTAGAGCACGTCCGGGTCGACCGTCACCCGGGGGTAGCGCGCGGCCAGTTGCTCGGTGTGGGCCCAGTGCGTGGTCGCCCGCAGCCCGTCCAGCAGACCTGCGGCGGCGAGCACGAACACGCCCGTGCACAGCGAGACGACCCGCGCGCCCGCCTCGTGGGCCGCGCGCACCGCCTCGACGAGGTCGGTCGGCGGGTCCTCGTTGACGTCCGCCAGGGCGGGGACGATCACAGTGCCGGCGCGGGCCAGCCGGTCGAGCCCGCAGTCCGGCTCCAGCAGGAACCTGCCGACCCGCACGGGCCGCGTGCCGCACACGCGCAGGTCGTACCAGGCGCCTCGCACGGCGTCCGGGGCTGAGTCGAAGACCTCGTAGGCCAGGGCCAGCTCGAATTGCAGCATCCCATCGGTGACGGCGAGAGCGACGGAGCGCGAGACAGCAGCCATGTCGGGAATTGTATGGGTCATGTCGTTCCGGACACTGGCAGGGGCACACCGACGCGGCCAAGATCTCTAGCAGCGGATCACTTCAAGCACGGGGGAGCAGGACATGGCAACAGTTGGGAACGTCGCGGTCTACGGCGCGTACGGGCACACCGGGCGGTTCGTGGTCGCCGAACTGCAGGAGCGCGGATACGTCCCGCTGCTGCTCGGTCGCGACCAGGACAAGCTGCAGGCGCTGGTGCGGGACCACCCGAACCTCAAGGCGCGGCAGGCGTCGGTCGACGATCCGGCCTCGCTCGACCGGGCACTGGACGGCGTGGACGCGGTGATTAACACCGCCGGGCCGTTCGCCTTCACCGCCGGGCCGGTGGTCGAGGCGGCACTGCGCGCCGGCATCCCGTACGTCGACGTGGCGGCCGAGATCGAGGCGAACGTCGATACGTTCGCGCACTTCGCGGAACGCGCCCGCGCCGCCGGCACCGTGGTGGTCCCGGCGATGGCCTTTTTCGGCGGCCTCGGCGACCTGCTGGTCACTACCGCGATGGGCGACTGGACGGCTGCGGACGAGGTGCACGTCGCCTACGGTCTGAGCAGCTGGCACCCGACCGACGGCACGCTCGCGTCGGGCATGGTCTCGTCGCAGCGGCGCGGTGGCCGCCGGGTCCGCTACACCGGCGGACAGCTGCAGTACCACGACGACGCGCTGCCGACCCTGGAGTGGTCCTTCCCGCCCCCACTCGGCCCGCAGAGCGTCATCGGTGAGTTCACCATGGCCGACGTCGTCACCGTCCCCAGCCACCTGGACGTGCCGGAGGTCCGCACCTACATGACCGCCAAGGCGGTCTCGGACCTGTTCTCCCCCGACCCCACGACACCGACCGCCGTCGACGATCGCAACCGCTCCGCACAGACGTTCGTCATCGACGTCTTCGTCCGCTCCGGCGACACGGAACGCCGCGTGGCCGCCACCGGTCAGGACATCTACGCCATCAGCGCGCCGCTCGCGGTGGAGGCAGTCGACCGCCTCCTCACCGGCCGGACCCGGGCAACCGGCGTCGTCTCCGCCGGCGCGGCCTTCGACGCCCCCAACTTCCTCAATGCCCTGTCCGCGCACCTCACGCTGCACGCGCCGGCCGACGCCCGCAGCTGACCAGCGACTCGTGCCGGCCCAGTCCTGGTGGGAGCTCACGCCGGACCACTCGCCCGCATCACCGCAGGCCAACGCCCTCCGTTCTGTCCGCCATCGGTGAGCACTTCGGGAGAGTTGACGCCCTTGACCTGCGCATACTCCCCATTCAGGGAACATAGAGGACCGTCGACTGCCTGCCGAAACCGCGGAGCACTCCGCGGGAAACAGGGACGCCGCACGGATTCTGACCTGCGGCAACGTGGAGCCGCAGGATGGGGTGGGTGCAGTTGAGCGCCGTTCGACGCCGCTGGACGCTGTTCAAGGCTGTTCAGGACACCCGACTGCTCCCACCCTGCTGGCAGATCCGGACGGCGAGGTTAGGGGCCCCGATGAGCACCGGCTTTGCCCTGTGGGGCCGCCGCATCCGTTGGGCCACCTTTGTGGCAGGCCGGTGCGATGATGCGCGGCTTGTGTCAGTCGTGGCGTCGAGGTGCGGGCGGGTGACCGCGGTTCTTGTCGTGTCTCCGGAGGGAGTCCTCGCTCTCGCTGGCGAGTCGTTGTAGCAGCCATTGGGTTGCGGCGTGTACCTCGGTGGCGGCATCGAGCGGGGTCTCGACCGGCGTACTGGTTTGGGCGTCGACCTGGTGGCCGCTGCAGCCGGTGGGGTCGGAGTCACAGCTGAGGGAGACTGTGGTGTGCACCTGCCAGGGCGGTCCGGGCCGGTGGTAGGGCATGCTGCCCGCCGGGGCGCAGAGGACGTCCACCCAGATCTGATCCGATCCCCCTTCGCCCGCCAGTATCGTGACCGGGAACTCCGGTTCGGGCCCGAGCCGCTGATAGCGGAAGCGGTTCAGGGTGACGCCCCAGAGCTGGGCGTCGGATCGTGCACCCAGTCGCTGTCCAACCCGGAAGAGGGTCTCGTCGGCGGACCGCAGAAGCTGACGAACGCGGTCGTGCTCCCTCCGATCTGCCAGGGCGGGGAACAGCCAACCGACCTCGCCTAGCGGCAGCGGAATGTCCCGAGGGGTCACAGCTCAGTCTGTGTCGCCGAACCATGCTGCGTCCACCCGTTACCTGTGCGCCGCCGCGCTGGTCGCGGCCGATCCGGTGTTCGGTTGAGGCCTCCCGTCGCAGAGTGCTGGCTCCCGGGCAGACTGACGACCATGGAAGACACGGCGTGCGCGAGGCCGCTGAGCTCGTGGAACTACGTCGATCGTGGTGGGGTCAATTGATGGGCAGCTGGTGGGACGGCTCCACTGATCAGCTCGCGGTCTGCTCCCGCAGCGCCCTGGTCGAACTGGCGGCGGTGTTACCGGCAACGGGCAGGTTCGTCGTCGCCCGGCTTGACGGGACGAGGATGACGGATGCGGACCACGCCTTCTACGAGTTCTCCGACGCGCTGCTCTTTCCCGGCTACTTCGGCTGGAACTGGAACGCGTTGTCCGACTGTCTCCGTGATCTGAACTGGTTGCCCGCGGACGGGTATCTGATCGTTGTCGAGAACGCGCCCCGGTTGCTGTCCAGCAATGCCGAGGATCGGCACACGCTGTTCCGGATCCTGTCGCAGGCCGTTCATCACTGGGCGTTCCCGCTCGGCCAGCCAGAGTTCAAGGTGCTGCTGCTATGCGACCGCGACGACGAGGCGGCTCTTTTGCGGCGGGAGATCGCCCGCGCAGTCCCTAACACGCGGTGAGATCACCGATACTCGCGACGCCGCCTGCCAACCGCTCATCGGCATGAGCGAACGTCGCCGGACTGATGCCCGGAAGCACCATGGCTGACCACTTCGGGCCCGCCATAGGGTTTACCACAGTGGATGCGTCGTCCGGCAGCGACCCGCGCGGAAGACGCCCGGAGCCCACCAGGTAGCTCTCGGGACCGGCCGCCGCGGCTCGCGGGCGCGCCCTGCTCGACTCCGAGGGCTCGTCGGCGGTCGCCGGCTTGCGGCGTCCGCCGGTCACCGCGATCCTGAGCGGAGAGGACGGCCTGGTGGTGACGGACCAGATCGCGAGCCAGGAGGTCACACATCGGCTTCAAGAGCGAAGGTGTTGCCGTCCGGGTCCTGGAACCACGCGATACGTCCACCTCCAGCCCGCGCGGTGATCCCCCTGGCGTCGTGCTCGAGCTGTTCGTAGCGAACGAACTCGACGCCGGACGAGGAGAGTTCCTCGACAATCTGGTCGATGTCGTCGACGTACCACGTCGCCAGCGTCGCCGGGGTCTTCCCGGCGGTGACCGACTGGTACACGTTCAACGCCGGCCCGCCACCGGAGCCATAGACGCGGCTGCCGTCGGCGATGGTGGCGCTGGGGCCGGACCGCAACGCCCGCAGGCCCAGCGCGCCTTCGTAAAAGGCCACGGCCTGCTGGATGTCGGACACGGCGACCGAGGTTCTGAGGTGGTACGCGCTCAAGGGCATGAACCACTCTGGCAGGTACCCCACGAATCATGGCGCCGAACCGGCGACCTGTTCCGGTGCCCTTCGATCCGGGAAGTGACCGTGACGAGAGGCCCGAGCCTGCCCAGCAGATCACGGCTGTCTGTATCACCGAGCCGGCGACATCACCGATGCGTGTCGCGGGCGAAGTCGAGCAAGCCTGGCTACGCGACCTGCGCTACCGCCACCGGGAAGCCCACCGGTTACGTACCACGGCGAGAACAGTCGAACTCGACGTTGCCACCCGCGCCCGTCCAGAACAGACCAAGATTCAATGCCAGATTCTTAGCGTTGCTTTTTCGCTGGGAGCTACAACCGCCCCTACTCCGTCGAGCCACGACGCACCTCACCCTGCGAAGTCCGGAAGCACACCTTCGCTGAGCCAGTCCAGCAGACTGCGCAGCTGGTCGCGGTCCCCGTTACGCCAGTCGGGCCACGGTTCCGGGTGTATGTGGATCACGCCAGACTCGCGTGGCTCGCCCCGCGTTCAACCGACCGCGCCTCGTCAGGGAGCGTGGCAGCCCGTCAGCGGCATGAGCGTGCACCAGATCATGAAGTCCCGCTCGGGGTGGGGCGGGCCGCGGTCCAGGCCGGCTGGGAGGGGTGCTTGTTGGTCAGCGCTGAGCGGGTCGCGTGCAACGATGCCAGCAGCTGCAGCCGGTCCGCGTCGGCGCTGCCCGGCTCGGCGGTGAAGACGAGCATGACGGAGCCGGGGTTTCCCGGTAGGGGGTAGGTGTCCCAGTCCAGGACGATGTCGCCTACTCCGGGAATCCGGAAGGTCTTGGTACCGCTGACCGACTCACGGACGTCGTGCTGGGCCCACAGCCGCCGAAACTGGGCGCTGCGGATGCTCAGCTCACCAACGATCGCGGCGGCGCGTGGGTGGGTGGGGTCGGTGGCGACGGCGGCGCGCAGCATGCCGATGTAGTCCAGAGCCTGCCGCTCCCAGTCCGGGCAGCTACGCTCGCCGGTCAGCGTGTCGTCGAACAGCAGTAGGAGCATGTTGAGCCGGTCGGCAGGGTAGGCGTCCGGGTCGCCGAGCAGCGCCTGCGCCATCGGGTTCCAGTCGAGCAGGTCGAGATGCCGGCCGAGGATGAGCGCAGGAGTGTCCATCACCCGCAGCAGGCGCCGGGTGCCCTCCGGCACCCGCTCCGGATCGCGGTTCACCCGGGCGGGCATCGACCGGCGTGCGGCGTGGGCCAGGGTGAACAGGTGCCGGCGTTCTTCGTGGTCGAGGCCGAGCGCGCCGGCAAGCGCGTCCAGGACGTCGTCGGACGGGCGTACCTCCCGGCCCTGTTCGATCCGCTGGTAGTAGTCAGTGCTCAGCCCGGCCAGCAGGGCCAGCTCCTCGCGCCGTAGCCCGGTGACCTTGCGCCGGCCGCCCGGCTCCAGGCCGACGTCGTGCGGACGCAGCCGACTACGCCGAGCGCGGAGGAAGTCGCCGAGCTCACGGGCGTACGGATGAAGGCTGTTCATGCCGCAAGTGTGCAGCGGCCGGACCGCCGAAGGTAGGTCCCCCAGACCTAGGCAACCGAGAACGACTGAACTCACCAGCATCGTTCCTAACGTCAATCGGGCCAGCCCACCGACACCTTCAGGAGCAGCAGATGACCGGATGGACCACCGACCACATCCCCGACCAGCGCGGTCGGGTTGCCGTCGTGACCGGCGCGAACTCGGGCCTCGGCCTGGTCACCGCCACCGAACTGGCCAGCCACGGCGCCCACGTCGTGCTCGCCGTTCGCCACACTCCCGCCGGCGAGGAGGCCGCCCGCCGGATCGGTGGCGACGTCGAGGTACGCGAGTTGGACCTGGCCTCCCTCGCCTCCGTGCGGACCTTCGCGACGAAGCTGGCTGGCGACCACCCGGCGATCGACCTGCTGGTCAACAACGCCGGCGCGGTGCTGCTTGGCCCACGCCGCACCTCCGCCGACGGATTCGAACTGCACCTCGCCACCAACATGCTGGGCCACTTCGTACTGACCGGCCTGCTGCTCGGCAACCTGGCCGCGGCGCGGGAAGCCCGCGTGGTCAGTCTCAGCTCGATCACCCACAAGAACGCGTACCTGGACTTCAATGACCTGATGTTCGAACACGACTATCGGGCAGCCACCGCCTACGGCCGGTCCAAGCTCGCCACCACGATCTTCGGCGTCGAACTGGACCGCCGCCTGCGGGCCGCCGGAACGCCGATCGTCAGCGCCCTGGCCCACCCCGGTCTCACCCGCACCAACCTGACTCCGCGGGCCTGGGAACACCGTGGCCGATTTGGGCGGCTGATCGCGTCGGCCGGCCTGCTGGCAACCCAGCCGGTGGCGCAGGGCGCGCTGCCGCAATTGCGCGCTGCGACCGAGCCCGGTGTGCGGGGTGGCCAGTTCTTCGGCCCGTCCGGGCTCTGGGAGACGCGGGGCAGAGTCACCGAGGCCCGGCTCAGCCCGGAGGCCGCCGACCCGGCCGTCGGCACGCGGCTGTGGGCGGCAGCCTCGGACCTGACCGGCGTCAACTACCTCTGACCTGCGACGGTCACCGGCTGGCCGGCGGCAATCCGCAGCGTCGCGATCAGCCGCCGCACGGGGATGCCGAGGGTCGTCGTACCGTTCCGCCATGCCGACCGCTTATATCGCCGTTGCTAAGACGGAAACCTGGGGAAACGGCTGAGGTATCGAGCTCAGTTCGGTGGGCGTCGTTCACCGGCCGTCGAGTTGCTCGCGTACCAGAGCGGCGATGCGGGAGAGCGCGGCGCCGAGGTGGCGTTGCTGTGCAGCGCTGAGTGGGTCGAACACCAGTTGCCTGACCCGCTCGACGTGAGCCGGGGCGCTGTCCTCGACTTTATGCAGTCCGGCGTCAGTCAGGGTCGCGAGGGTGTACCGGCCGTTGTCTGGGTCGGGGCACCGGGTGACCCACCCCTGCTGCTCGAAACGGACCATCAGCTTGGACAGCCGTGGTTGCGTGCTGTCGCACTGCGCGGCCAGGTCGCTGAGCCGCATCGTGTGCGTCTCGGTCATGGACAGCCGAGCCATCACGCTGTACTCGAAATTCGAGATGCCCTCGTCCCGCTGCAACTGGCGGTCCAGCAGCGTGGGCAGCGCGATGACCACGGTGCGCAAGTCCTGCCACAGCTTTTGCTGCTCGTCGTCGAGCCATTGGGGGGTGCCGGTCATACGCGCAGCTTACTTGACTGGGCAACCTGGCACCCAGATGACTTTCGCTGCTCAGAGGCGGACGCTGACCCGGCCGGCCTCTGTGATGCCGCGCACCTTGACTTGCCTAGGCAAGTGAAGCACACTCGTTCACAGTTGCCCAGGCAAGTGCGGCGGCGGCGCGGCGCGGCGTCCGGAGATTCCCCGATCGCCACGGATCTGACACCCCGAAACCATGAGGAGAGTGCAGTGAAGGCTATTCGCTACCACCAGTTCGGCAGCACCGAGGTCCTGCGCCAGGAGGAGGTGGAGCGTCCGGTCCCCGGCGCCGGCCAAGTGCTGGTGAAGGTGGTGGCCACCTCGTTCAACCCCGTCGACGACCACATCCGGCTGGGTGTCCTCGCTGAGATGATCCCCACCCCGCTGCCGATCACCCCCGGCCTCGACGTCGCGGGCACCGTTGCCGAGCTCGGCGACGGAGTCAGCGGACTGCAGGTCGGCGACCCGATCATCGCCATGTTCCCGCTGCACGAGCACGGCGGAGCCGCCGAGTACGCGGTCGTGGCCGCCGACCTGGTGACCGCCGCGCCCCGCAGCATCCCCCTGACCGACGCCGCCTCACTACCCCTGACCGGGCTGGCCGCACGCCAAGCAGCCGTCGAACTCGCCGGGATCAAGACCGGCCAGACCGTTCTCGTCAACGGGGCAGGCGGTGCGGTGGGAAGCATCGTGGTCCAGCTCGCCGTCGAAGCCGGCGCGAAGGTAACCGCCGTCGACGGCCCCCAGCACGCCGACCGCCTGAACGGCTACGGTGCGGAGAAGGTCGTCAACCCGCTGGACCTCGACGCAGGCCCGGCCCCCGTCGGTGGTCCCTTCGACGTGGTGGTGAACCACGTACGCCTGGCTCCCGAGGACCTCGCGAAGCTGACCCCCTACGTGGCCGACGGCGGCATCGTCGTCAGCTCCGCCGGCCCGGTGCCGGCCGACGACGCACGCTCGGTACGCACCGCCGGCGTGTGGGTCGGCCCCGACGCCTCCCACCTAGCCGACCTCGTCTCCCGCGTCGACAACGGCGTACTCAAGCTGCACATCGCCGACCGCCGACCGCTGGAGGAGCTGCCGACCATCCACCAGGATGCAAGCAACGGCAAGCTGCTCGGCAAAACAGTCATCGTCGTCGCCTGACGCCACGTCCACGTCCACCATGGGGTAGTTCAGCCTTTGCGGTTCGGGTCGGTGAGAGCATCCCAGTCCTCAGCGCTCATCGGGAACGGCCCCCAGTGCGGCAGGTAGAACGGTCGCCGCGGCGGGTCGGCCACCGTAAACGGCTTGAACTCCGGATCCGCGATCACCCGGTAGACGAACTCGGCCGTCGACATGTCGAGTTGGTGCCACCGCTCGATGCCGTCCCACCGCGCGACCACAGGCCACCGGTCGGGCTCCATAGAGCGGTCCGCCAGCCAGTAGTACTCCCCTTCGGTCTGATCACTGCCCCATTGGATCAGCCCCGTCCCCTTGTCGGGCTCGTACATCTCGTAGGGGGCCCACAACCGCGCGAAGTCAGGCTCACTTGGCCACTGCCGAGAATAGGCCCACGCCCGAAACAGCGTTTGGGCATGATCGTCGGTCGGCCGGAAGAGGTCCAGGTAGGCGTAGAACCGCCCCGGAACGAACCGGCGGCACAGCTCCTTGAAGTCCGTCGGCAGCGGAACGCCCAGCTGGGCTTCCACCTGCTCCCAGCCGACAGAGTCCTCAGGCACCTTGCGCCATCCGGTCACGTCGATGATCCGGTCGATCCACGTCAGCTGATCAGTCACGGCCGGCAAGGTAGCAGCACAGCCGGATATCCCATCGCCTTGTCGTCACCCTTCCGCTGACCGCTGCTGCACACAAAGCTGCTGTACGACAGCAGAAAGGCCACCTCCCGAACTCGGGAAGCGGCCTCTGACCTGCGGAACTGAGAGTGGGCGATGCTGGTATCGAACCAGCGACCTCTTCGGTGTGAACGAAGCGCTCTCCCACTGAGCTAATCGCCCTCAGCGCCACTGACTCTACCCGATCGTGGAACCGGACCGGAAACCCGGGGTCAGTGCGTCGCGAGGTAGTGCATCACCTTGGCGACCAGGTCGATGCCGAGGCTGAACTTGAGCGACAGCCAGACCACGGTGGCCACGAAGACCAGGCCGACGGACCCGAGCACGATTCGCACCAGCAGTGACTGTCGCGTCACCCAGTGCGTCCAGCCGTAGACGTGCCGGCGGGTGAAGCCGAGCAGCCGGCGCGCCCAGTGGTACTCCACCGCCCAGATGCCCAACCCGGCGATCACCAGCAGCCAACCCGGGCCGGGCAGCGGGATGAGTGCGATGCCGATGGTCACCACGATCGCGCCCGCGATGGCAATGAAGATCTTGAGGGCGATCCGGCCGGTGGGGTTGGCTCGGATGAGGTCGAGAGTCAGCGAGACCTGCTCCCGCCAGCGGGGGCGGCGCGGCGGGTCTCCGACGACCAAGACACCGCCGGGACGATCGGCGTCGGGCGTCGGCCGATCGGCGCGTTCGGGCTGCTCCATCGGCACTCCGTACCCCCGCTTTTCGGCTGCTCGGACCGCGACCTTCGGCGGGCCGGGCGCCGCGGGCGGATCCACTGAGGATTTCTTCGTCACCATTTCACCCCCCAGTGTCGCTCACGCCCGTCACTGCAACGGTCGACTGGACGTTACCGGAGTAAGTCGACGACTGAACCACCCGATGCCGGGCGGGATCACGCACTGGGCAGAACCGGAAATCCTACATGAATGCTCACATTCACGCGGCCTTTCCGTCCCCCTTCCCACCACTGGGTGAAGTCAGCGTATGGCGGAGCGTAGCCAGGAGTAGCACCTGAGTATGGGAAAAGCGGGACACGCGCGTTCCGCAGCGGTGCCGGGGGGAGAACGTCCATGAGTGTCATTCGACCGACGACCGTAGAGGTCGAGACGTCGCTAAGGCTCGTCGCACCTGACGCCACGGCCTTGCCGGTGCGTGCCAGTCTGCGTTACGACCCTGCTGACCCGTATGCGGTCCATGTCCTGTTCCATGCCGAATCTGCCGGTGGCGAGGCGGTGAGCTGGTCCTTCGCCCGCGAACTGCTGGTCACCGGCCTGGACGAGCCAGCCGGCATCGGTGATGTGCGGGTCTGGCCCTGGGCCACACCGCGCGGCGACTTCGTCGCGCTGGCCCTCTCGTCACCGGACGGCAACGCCCTCTTCGAGGTGCCGCGCAGTGTTCTGGTGCGTTTCCTTCGACGGACCTACGTCGTCGTCCCGCGCGGTCGTGAGGCCGAGCACCTGGACGTCGACACGGCGGTGACCCGACTGCTCGCCGGTCGCTGACCACCGCCCGAACGGGCAACACCGGCCAACCCGGGGCCGCGCGGATCTGCCGAGTCCGCGCGGCCCCGGCACACCCGGGGCGTGATGCGCGGGCAGCCCGACCCGGGTCAGCCGGTGCTCAGCCGTGCGTGGTGATGCCGCCGTCGACCGGGATGACCGCGCCGGTGAGGTACGCGCCGGCGCGCGACGAGAGGTAGATGGCGGTGCCGGCCATGTCCTCCGGGCGTCCGATGCGGCCCAGCGGCACCTGCTGTTCGATGGCGGCCCGGCTGGCGGGGTCGTCCAGCGCGAACGCCATCATCTTGCTCTCGAACGGGCCGGGTGCGATCGCGTTGACGGTGATCTGCTCACCGGCCAACTGGTGGGCCAGGCCGCGGGTGAGCATGTGCACGGCCGCCTTGGTGGCCGAGTACGCGTACACCTCCATCATCGGCACCCGGATGCCGTCGATCGACCCGATGTTGATCACGCGGGCCGGGTCGTCGGCGCTGGCGGCGGCGCGCAGCGCCGGCAGCAGCGCGGTGGTGAGTCGGAAGACGGCCTTGACGTTGACGGCCCAGAGCTTGTCGAACGCGGCCTCCGGGTAGTTTTCCAGCGGGGCGCCCCAGGTCGCGCCGGCGTTGTTGACGAGCACGTCGAGACGGTCGAAGCGCTCGCGTACGGCGGCGGCCAGCGCCTCGGCCCCGGCGTCGTCGCCCAGGTCGGCGGGGATGGCCTCGCAGTGGCCCTCGGCGGAGAGCTCCTTGGCGACCGCCGCGCAGACATCGGCCTTCCGGGACGAGATGATCACGTGTGCGCCGGCCCGTACGAAGCCCTGGGCGATCATCAGGCCGATCCCCCGCGACCCGCCGGTGACCAGGACCGTCTTACCTTCGACCGAGAACAGCTGCGTCATGCCCATCCCATCGCGAGTCGGCGAGGTCCGCCGACCGGTGGGGTGGCCGGCGAGGCGCCGGGCGGACCGTGGCCCGGACAGCGCTACCGCCGGGTAACGTAGCCCGGCCGCCGGGATCGCGACAAGCCCGGTGTGCGGCGTCGATTCCGCTACCTGCGTCGATTGGGATGCGGTGACCTGCGGTTCGGGCTACCGTCGCAGGCGATGGTCTCCACCGGTCCCACCCCCGCGCCACCGATCGGTTCGGCTCCACCCGTGCCCGACGAGATTGCCACGTTCGCGCTGGCCGACCTTGCCGGCGACCCGGGCTGGCGTCGGCCGGTGCTCGTCGAGCAGGAGCTGCTGATCCTCACCACACGGGGGCACGGCGACGCGGAGCTCGACTTCCACCTCCTGCCCTGCCGGCCCGGCACGCTGCTGCGGGTCCGAGCCGGCCAGGTGCTGCGCTGCGCCGGGCCGCAGTTCGACGCCACGGTGGTCTCCTGGGTTCCCGAGGCGCTGCGCGGTTTCGACGTCGACCTGGACGCGCCCGTGACGTGGCGGCAGTTGGCCGGCGAGGACGAGGACGCGGTGATCAGCGAGGTGAGCCAGTTGGCGGTGGACTGTCAGCGGCACCCCGACAGCCACCCCGCCCGCGCGCTGCTCCGTCACCAACTGGCCGTGTTGCTGCTCCGGCTGACCCTGGCCAGTGCCGACCGCTCGGCGCCCCGGCCCGAGGACGAGACGTTCCACCGGTTCTGCCAGGAGGTGGAGCACGGCTACCCGCGCAGCCGGCGGGTGGAGGATTACGCCGCCGGGCTGCGCTGCTCGGTGCGTACCCTGACCCGGGCTTGTCTGGCCGTCACCGGCCGCAGCGCCAAGCAGGTCATCGACGAGCGGGTCGCGTTGCAGGCCGGCCGGTTGCTCGCCGCGACCGACCAGCCGATCGCCCAGATCGGCCGGCAGCTCGGCTTCTCCGAGCCGACGAACTTCGGCCGTTTCTTCACCCGCGAGGTCGGGGTGAGCCCCGGCGCGTTTCGGGCCGCCCGGGACCAGCCGGCGGCCAGCCGGGTGGTCCGGCCCCGAGCGCCGGCCGAGCCGACCGGCGCCAACGGTGGCCGGTTCCGCCCCCTCGCCGAACCAGCCAACGGCGGCCACCCCGGGCGGTCCGGGTCGCCCACCGGACCGGCCCTCGGCACCGGCCGGGCATGATGACAGGGTGCAGATCTCCGCGCGCGGCGACTACGCGGTACGGGCAGCGCTGAGCCTGGCCACCGCGTACCCTTCACTGCTGTCCACCCAGGCCATCGCCGGGGAGCAGGACATGCCCCGCAAGTTCCTGGAGGCCGTCCTGGCGGATCTACGCCGGGCCGGCATCGTCCGCGCCCAGCGTGGCGCCGAGGGCGGCTACACGCTGGCCCGTCCCCCACGCGAGGTGACCGTCGGCGCGGTGCTGCGCGCGGTGGACGGCCCGCTGGCCGGGGTACGCGGGCTGCGCCCCGAGGAGACCCAATACGAGGGTGCGGCGGAGAACCTGCCCGGCCTCTGGGTGGCCGTGCGGGCGGCGGTGCGGCGCGTGGTCGACGAGGTGAGCCTCGCCGAGATCGTCAACGGTCGGCTGCCCGCCCACGTCCGCAAGCTCACCGCGCTGCCCGACGCGTGGGAGCCGCGCTGATCCACCTCGCGGGTCAGAGCGTCCGGACCACGTCCTCGGTGCTCAGCCGGGGCAGCCGGGCGCGCCAGGCGTCTGGGCCGGGGTGGCCCACGTTCATGACCAGCAGCGTCTCGTGCCGCCCGTCGGGAAAGAACTCCCGGGTCACGCCCGCCGCGTCGAACCCGGCCATCGGGCCGGCGGCCAGCCCCGCCGCGCGAACGCCCACCAGCAGGTAGCCGATCTGCAGAGTCGCGTTGAGCCGGGCCTGCTCGGCCCGCGCCGCCCGATCGCCGAGCCAGTCGCGGGCCTGCGGGCGGTGCGGGTACAGCTCGGGCAGCCGCTCGTGGAAGTCCACATCGGCGGCGAGCACCGCCACCAGCGGCGCGGCGGCGGTCTTCGCCCGGTTGCTCGACGAGAGGTGCGGCAGTAGTCGCGCCCGTGCCGCCGAACTGCGCAGCAGCAGCACCCGCAGCGGCTGGCCGTTGTACGCGGTGGGCCCGTGCCGGATCAGGTCGTGGATCGCCGCGACCTGGGCGTCGGTGACCGGCTCGTCGGTGAACGTGTTGGCCGTGCGGGCCGCCCGGAACAGCAGGTCCTGGGCGGCCCGGTCCAACGCGAGCAGACCCGGTGTGGCCAGCGCCGTCACCGCGGCACCGGCGCGACGGCGGTGGTGTAGCCGCCGTGGTGGTGCACCAACGGCGCGCCGTCGCCGCCGTCACCGAGCGCCAACGGCTCGGCGATGACGAGCGTGTGGTCGCCGGCGGGCACCCGGTGCACCACCCGGCAGAAGAGCCGGGCCAACACGCCGGTCAGCAGCGGCACCCCGAACGGTCCGGACGTCCAGTCCGGGTACGCGGCGAACCGGTCGATGCCGCTGGTGGCGAAGATCGTCGCGGCATCCCGCTGCCCCGCGGTCAGCAGGTGCACCGCGACGTGCTCGGCGCGAGCCAGCACCGGCCAGCTCGACGACGCCGTCCCGAGGCAGAACGAGACGAGCGGCGGGTCCAGCGACACCGACGTGAACGAGGTGGCGGTGAAACCCGCCCGGATCGGCGCGCCGATCCCACCCAGGCAGGCCGGGTGGGTGGCGCGGGCGACAGCGGTGACCACGGTGACGCTTGTGGCCTGCCGACGCAGCAGGGCACGGAACAGGTCCGCGCTCACCGGTCGCAGCTCGGCCGCGTCCAGCGCGGGACGCTCCACGGTGGTCACGCCGACACCGGGGTCGACGCCGCGTACGAGCGGGCCGGTCGGGGTTGGGCGGAGTTGCTGGTCACGGCGGTGGTCGGGGCGTTGGCGGCGGCTCGGGGACGGAGGACGGCACGACGGGGTGGGGACATGCGGAGTCTCCTGATCTGTCCACGGTGGGAGTGAGGAGGGTGAGAAGGCACGCTGCTCCGCGTTGAGCGGGCCGGCGGTGTGCGTGCGTCGCTGGAGTCGAACCGGATGGACCGGTCGGCTCAACAGAGCGCGCTCGCGTGCCGGACCAGGTCGACGTGCACACGAGCGGTGAGGTGAAGCTCATCCCGCTGCGACATGACCTCATGTTGCCGGGACGGGATCGGCCGGTCAACGGTCTTCCAGAAGATGAGAATTCCATCGATGCCAAGGGGAAAAAGCGCGCCTAGCAGTATTTACCGTGCCGCAACACCTATCTGATGAGTAGAGATTGGCCGCGCTCGGCCGAGACCGTCCAGGACGGACGCTGAGTGGGTTTCAAAAGTTGCCGGTCCGGGCATGTTCGATCTCGACACGGCAGGGAACGGTGACGAGGGGAGTCCTCCGATGGGCCTCATGTTTCGCAAGCGCAAGAAGTACGGTCCGATCATCCTGAACTTCACCGAGAACGGCTTCTCCTCCTGGAGCATCAAGATCGGGCGCTGGTCCTGGAACTCCAAGGCACGGGCGCACCGCGTCGACCTGCCGGGTCCACTGTCCTGGAAGCAGGACAAGTCCCGGTCGTAACCTCCCGGGAGTCGAGCGGGGTGCCGGTGATGTCACCGGCACCCCGCTCGGCGTCTACGGAGTCTCCGCACCGGCCCGGCCCGGTGGGACGGGGCGGGCTCAGCGCTCTGGGGTGATCAGCTCGTCGCCGGCCAGCTTGCCGTTCTCGCGGTCGCGTCGCACGTCACCTTCGTTCAGCAGGTCGGCCAGCGCGCGGTTCGCGTCGGCGGCACGGTAGACGGTCGCGGTGAGGGTGTGCCGGCGCAGCTCGGTGACCGGTCGTGGACCGCCGCGACGCAGCTCGGCCAGCAGCGCTTGGGCCAGCGGTGTGACGTCGGGGTCGCCGGCCACGTCGACAGGTGCGCTCATCGGGTCGACCGGGTCGCGGTAGCGCACGCCGAAGTCCGCGCCGACCGACCAGAGCGCGTCACGCACCGCCTCCAGACTCCGGTCCGAACGACTGCCGAACGCGACCACGCCGGCGACCTCGTCGTCCGGCAGCACCGGTGCCAGCTCGGCGACCAGGGGGAAGCCGGCCGCGTCGAGCGCGGCACGGGCACTGCTGCCCGCGTGCAGCAGCACCTCGCCGGTGCGGCCGTTGGCGGCGGCGGTGAGCAGCTTCGGGCCCACCGCACCTGACACGTCCACGAAGGAGAACAGCGGTGAGCCCGCCGCGCCGGCCGCCTTGACGGCGACCGGCAGCCGATCCGGGTTGCCGGGCAGCAGGTGCACGGTGACCTCGGCGGGCAGTTCCGCCTCGACCGTGCCGAGGCGGGCCGGCAGGTCGGGCGACCCGTCGGCGAGCACCAGCACCGTGACCTGGCGGCCGCGCAACTGGTCGGCGTGCGCGCCGACCAGTTGCAGCGTGGCCACCGCGCCGCCCGCGTCGGTGCCGGCGAGTGCGACGGTGGCCCGCCGGGAGCGGTGCAGGGCCGTGGGCAGCCAGGTGGTCAGCTGGCGGACCAGCAGCGCACGAAGGAAATCGGTGGTCCGGTCGGTCGGCATCGGTCCGTTCTACCGTATGACCTGCTCAGGCCGGGACGGAGATCCCCACCCCGCCGCGGGTCTGCCCGCCGTAGCGCTGCCGCTCGGCGTCCAGGTCGAGCCGACCGATCTGCTTGCGCGCGCTCAGTGCGGCGTCGTCGAGCAGGTTGGCGGGGATCAGCCAGACGATCTCGAACTCCAGGCCGTCCGGGTCCTTGCCATAGAGGCTCTTGGTCGTGCCGTGGTCGGAGGTGCCGACCAGGGCCCCGGCGGCGGCGAGCCGCTCGGCGGTGACGGCCAGCTCGTCGAGCGTGTCCACCTCCCACGCGAGGTGGTAGAGGCCGACGGTGGCCCGGCCGGCCGTCGACCGCCCGGCGCCGGCGCCGATCTCGAACAGACCGAGGTCGTGGTCGTTGGTGGAGTCGGGAGCCTGGAGGAAGGTGGCGCCCCGGAATCCGTCCGGGGTCATCGCCACCGCACGGAAGCCCAGCACGTCCCGGTAGAACGCGACGCTGCGGGCGAGGTCACTGACGTAGAGGACCGCGTGGTTGAGCCGGTGGATACCCATGACCCCAGACTAGCTCGCTTTGGTTGAACGTTCAACCATCTGCGTTATGATGGCCGCCATGACCCGCTGGCTGGACCCCGACGAACAGCGCACGTGGCGCGCGTACCTCGCCGCGTCCCGGATGCTGATGGACACGCTCGACCGCGAGCTACAGCGCGAGGCGGGCATGCCGCACGCGTACTACGAGATCCTGGTCCGGCTCTCCGAGGCCCCCGGTCGCCAACTACGGATGAGCGAACTCGCGCAGGCGGCGGGGTCGTCGCGCAGCCGGCTCTCGCACGCCGTGGCCCGGCTGGAGGCGGCCGGATGGGTACGCCGCGAGGAGTGCCCCACCGACCGGCGCGGGCAGATCGCCCTGCTCACCGACGAGGGTTTCGCCACCCTCGCGGCCGCCGCACCCGGCCACGTCGAAGGGGTACGCCGGCACCTGTTCGACGCGTTGAGCCCCGCCCAGGTCGACCAACTGCGCCGAATCAGCGAAACCCTGGCCGACCACCTGAGCAGATCCTGACCAATCGACACCGGCGCGGGTCTTGTACTAACCGTCGTCGAATGAGCACGATGGGGCGTGTCTTCCGGCTTCGGTGAACTGACTGACCAGGCGCACCATCTCGTGTCGGCCGGCGATCTGGCCGGCGCGCAGCAACTGCTCGCCGACGCGCTCACCGACGCCGACCCCCGTCCCGCCAACGCCACCGGCGAGTTGGCCGAGGCGGCGAGCCTCCAGGCGCGGGTGTTGGTCGCCCTCGGTGAGCCCCACTCGGCCCGGGGCTGGGCCGCCTTCGCGTACGCGGCCACCACCCGCCTGCACGGCCGTTCCGACCCGCGCACGGTGGCCGCCGCGGCGACCCTGGCCGCGGTGTTGCACCGGGTCGGCAGCCACTCCCGGGCCGCTCGGCTCTACCAGGAAGTCATCATCGAGCTGACCGCACAGGATGGCCCGGAGTCACTGCGGGTGCTCGCCGCACACGCCGACCTGGCCACCGTCGAGTACGCCCGCGGCCAGTGCACGATTGCCCGGGACCGGCTCCAGGACGCCTGGGAGCTGCACCGGGAGATCTATGGCGACGGGCACCCCAGCGGCATCAAGATGCTGGCGCGGCTCGGGGCGATGCAGCGTGACTGCGGGCAGTTCACCGAGGCGCACGACAACCTGGCACTGGCACGTGAGCTGTGCCGGCAGCACCTGCCCGCCGACGACCCGCTGGCCGCGCAGGTGGCGGCCCTGGCCCGGGCGGCGGCCAATCCCGACCACGCCTGCGCCGACAACGCGCCCACCGCCCGGGACACCCCGGCGGTGCCGGCCGCCCGCGTCCCACCGCACGACGACGACCCGACCGGATTCGACCGCCACCCGTCGGCACCCGCGCCACACCAGGCCGGGCCGGCAGCCGGCGGGACGGTGCCGAGTCCTCGAACGCCGGCCGACGAACCGGCCGGGCCGGCCGGCACCACCTGGCCACCCGAGTCGGCGGAGGAGCCCACGCCCTACAGCACCGACGCTCCGGTGCCCCCGTCGGTGATCGGGCTGGCCGGCGGCACCGAGGAGCAGCCGGGGGTATACCGGCTGCACCGCCCCGCCACGCAGTCCGACCCGTATACGGCGTCCGACCCATATGCAGCGCCCGACCCGTACCAGCCGTCCGACCCGCACGCGGCGTCCGACCCGTACCGGCCGCCGGACCCGTACGCGCCGCTTGAGCCCTACACGCCGTCCCGGTTGTTGCCGGTCCCCGTGCACCGGGCGCCGTCGCCGCCGCGCAACCGGCTGGTGCCGGTGCTGGTGGCCGGTGTGGTCGTGGTGCTGCTCGGTGCGGCCGCGGTGATCGCCGGGGTGGCCCGGGTCGACGGCGACGACGAGCCGACGCCGCCGCCGGCCAGCGGCTCCCCCACCGCCGGCCCGCCGGCCACCACCGCACCCAACCCGGGCGGCGCAGCGCCCAACCCGGGCGGCGCAGCGCCCAACCCGGGCGGCGCAGCGCCCAACCCGGGCGGCGCAGCGCCCAACCCGGGCGGCGCAGCGCCCACGCCGGCCGGCACCGGAGCACCGCCCGGCAGCCCGCCCGGCGCGGTAACCCTGCGCGACACCCGGGACAGCATCGCGCTGAACTGGACCTATCCGGCCGGCAGTGAGGGCCCGGTGGTCATCGCGGGTGGCCGCACCGGTCAGGACCGCAACGTCTTCGCGACCCTGCCCGCCGGCACCACCAGCTACGTCATCTACGCGCTCAACCGCACCAACGACTACTGCTTCACCGTCGCCGTCGTCTGGTCCACCGACACCGTCGCCAACTCCGAGCAGGTCTGCACCCGCCGCCGCTGACCCGGCCGACTCAGGCAGAAGCCGGCGGGTTCAGGCCCGGGTCGGCCGGCAGCAGCAGGCACACCCGCAGCCCGTGCTGCTCCGGCGCGTCGGTCAGGGTGATGCTGCCGCCGGCCCGGCGCACCAACTCCCAAACGATGGCCAGCCCCAGGCCGGCGCCGCCGTCGTCGCGGGCCCGACCGTCGTCCAGCCGGGTGAACCTGTCGAACACCCGCTCCCGGTCCGCCGCCGGCACACCCGGGCCGTCGTCGGTCACCGTCACCAGGTGGTACGCCCCGACCGTCCGCCGCGTCACCGGCGCCGCCTCGGCGGCGAGCACCACCGTGCCGTACGCGTGGCGTACCGCGTTGTCGACCAGGTTGGCCAGCACGCGCCGCAGCTCGTCGGCGTTGCCGGTCGTCCACAGCGGGCCCGGCGGCATCGTCACCCGCACCGGCGGCGACGGGTAGCGGGCCGCGACCTCGGTCAGCAGCGCGCCCAGCTCCACCGGGCCGGTCCCCCGGGCCGGCGGAGCCTCGTCCAGGCGGGCCAGCAGCAGGAGATCGTCGACAAGTCGGCTCAGCCGGTCGGTGTCGGCGAGCAGGTTGGCGGTCACCGCCGTCCAGTCCGTGCGGTCCGCGAGGCGCTGGGCGACCTCCAGCTCGGTCCGGATGTTGGTCAACGGGCTGCGCAGCTCGTGTGCGGCGTCGGAGACGAACGCCCGTTGCCGCACCCGACCGGATTCCAGCCGGTCCAGCATGCCGTTGAGGGTGACCGCCAACCGGTGGATCTCGTCGGCCGACGCGGGCACCGGCAGCCGACCGGTACCGGCCCGCCCGGTGATCTCCTCGGCGCCCCGACGGAGCGCCTCGACCGGCCGCAGAGTCGCGCCCACCACCCGCCACGCCACCCCGGCCAGCACGGCCACCAGCAGTGGGAACGCCACCAGCAGGATGACCCGGACCGCGTGGGTGCTGTGTCGCACGTCGGCCATCGACCGGGCGACCAGCACGGTCAGCGGGTCGGCAGCGGTGCCGGCGGGTACGGCGACCACCCGGACCGGGCCGACGAGCCCGACCCGCTCCGCCGGCACCTCCAGCCGCTGCCGACCGTCGTGCTCCAGCCGCTCGGGGCGGACCATCGGGACCAGCCGGTCGGCGTCGATCGAGGCGGCCCGGATCCGCCCCTGCCCGTCGACGACCTGGACGCGGACCTGCCCGCCGGCCACCGGAAGCGGGTCGGGCAACGCGTCCTCGGCGGCGAGCAGCGCGACCGCGTCGGCGGTCCGGAACGCCTCGGTGTCGACAGTTCGTTGGAGCACGAAGCCGAGCGCGCCGAGCAGCACCACCCCGCCCAGGGCCAGCCCGATGGTGAGGCCGAGCACGCCGAGCGCCATGAGCCGCCCCCGCAGCCCCAGCACCGGCAGCCAGCCGGCCCACCCCCGGCGGGCGGGCACCGGAGCGTCGGCTGTCACATCGCCAGCCGGTAACCGACGCCCCGGACCGTCTCCAGCCGGTCCCGGCCGAGCTTGCGGCGCAGGTAGCCGACGTACACCTCGACGATGTTCGGCGCGGTCTCCAGGCTCGCGTTCCACACGTGGTCCAGCAACTCGATCTTGGAGATGACCTGGCCGGGCCGGCGCATCAGGTAGTTCAGCAGCGCGAACTCCCGCGCGGTCAGCGTCACCTCGGTGTCGGCCCGGGTCACCCGTCGGCGGGCCGGGTCCAGCCGCAGGTCACCGACCTCCAGCACCGTCGGGCGCTCCGGCGCGCCGCGGCGCAGCAGCGCCCGCAGCCGGGCCAGCAGCACCACGTACGAGAAGGGTTTGGTCAGGTAGTCGTCCGCGCCACAGTCGAGGCCGTCGGCCTGGTCGTACTCGCCGTCCTTGGCGGAGAGCATCAGCACCGGCAACCAGTGCTGCTCCGCTCGCAGTTGGCGGACCAGCTCGTAGCCGGAGAGGCCGGGGAGCATCACGTCGAGGATCATGGCGTCGTACTCGCCGTGCCGGGCCGCGTCCAGCCCGGCCGGGCCGGTCCGCGCCACGTCCACCGCGAACCCCTCCGCCGCCAGGCCCCGTTGTAGGGCAGCCGCCAACCGGGCCTCGTCCTCCACCACCAGCAACCGCACAGTTCAAGGGTGCCACCCGGGTCAACCGACGGCGGTTCGGCGTCCTCAGCTCGTTCTCAGGGCCGAGGGGGGAGGATGGTCGCAGGAGGTGCCACCATGTCCGTTCTGAGAAGCCGTCCCGTCCTGCGTTGGCTGGTCCCGGCCACCGCCGCCGTCGCCGTCATCGGCGGTGGAGCGGCGATCGGCACGTTCGCCGCCGAGGCCGAGCCGAGCCTGCCGCCGCGTACCGCCGCCCAGCTCCTGGTCGATCTGCAGACCTCCCGGCTGGAGGGGGTCTCCGGGACCGTCGTGCAGCGCGCCGACCTCGGCCTGCCGCCGATCGTCGGGCTGGCCCCCGGCAACGAGCTGACCAGCATGTTGACCGGCACCCACACCCTGCGGGTCTGGTATTCCGGCCCGGAGCGGCAGCGGGTCGCGTTGCTGGACACCCTCGGCGAGCAGGACGTGATCCGCAACGGCCGGGACGTCTGGACCTGGGAGAGCCGCAGCAACACGGCCCGCCATCGCACGCTCGGCGACGCCGAGGCCGCGAAGGCCGCTCCCGAGGCGCGGCCGAGCCTGCCGGCCACTCCGCAGCAGGCCGCCGACCTCGCGTTGGCCGCGATCGACCCGAGCACCGAGGTCAACGTCGGCCGCTCGGCGACGGTGGCCGGCCAGGACGCGTACGAGTTGGTGCTCCAGCCGCGCGACAAGGACTCCCTGGTGCACCAGCTGCGGATCGCCATCGACGCCAAGCAGCACGTGCCGCTGCGCTTCGAGGTGCTCGCGAAGGGCAGCGACCAGCCGGCGTTCGAGATGGCCTTCACCCAGATCGACTACCGTCGGCCCGCCGACGACCAGTTCACCTTCAACCCGCCGCCCGGTGTGACGGTCACCGAGGAGAAGGCCGAGCGGCCGGGTGCGGGCAAGCCCGACCACGCCAAGCCGGCGGGCGATCCGCAGGTCCGCGCGGTGGGCACCGGCTGGACGACGGTGCTCGTCGCCCGCCTCGACGGGGCTCTCGGCGGCAAGCCGGCCGACGCGAAGCCGGCCGTGCCATCGGCCGGCGCCGCACCGGACCTGGACGTGTCGAAGCTGCTCGGCAGCCTGACGGCGGTCAAGGGCGACTGGGGTAGCGGTCGTCTGCTCACCGGCAAGCTGTTCAGTGTGCTGCTCACCGACGACGGCCGGGTCCTCGCCGGCGCGGTCACTCCGGAGCGGCTCTACCAGGCTGCTCGCGGCTGATCCAGCGGTGTTCGCGCCGGGTCGACCTGACGGTCGGCCCGGCGCTTCGCGGTGCGGCCCCGGGTCAGGAGGCGCCGAGGGCGCTCAGGTAGGCGTCGGCGAGGACCGCGTGGCCGGGCAGGTACGGGTGGACGCGGTCGTCGGCCCAGCGCGCCGACGGGCTGACCGCCAGCACCCGGTCGAACGCCGCCTGGTTGGGCACGTGCACCGCGTCGAACTCGCTGGCCAGCCCCGCCACCACGGCCGCGTACCGGTCGGTGTCGGCGCGCTGCGGGACGTCGCGGTCCGCCTCGATGAGGAACGGGTCACCGAGGATCAACCGGCAACCGGTGGCGGCGACCGCCCGACGCAGCAGGTCGCGCAGGGTGCGCTCGTACTCGTCGATGCCGACGGCCTCGTGCGGGCGATCGCCGTAGTGCCGCCAGATGTCGTTGATGCCGATCAGCACCGACAGCCAGTCGGGGCGCTCGGCGATCGCGTCGTCGTCCCAGCGGGCGGCCAGGTCCCGGACGGTGTCGCCGCCCACACCCCGGTTGACCCACGCCAGCTCCAGCTCCGGGTGCCGCGCGTCGACAAACGCACGGACGAGGCTCACATATCCGGAGCCGTAGGGCGCGGCGACGTCGCGTCGGCCACAATCGGTGATGCTGTCGCCGATGAAGACCACCCGTTGCCCGGCCCGCAGGATCATCCGACGCCACCTCGCGATCACCGGCGCGCCGGCTCGCCTGGCTTGGTGAGAACCGCCGGAACGCGCTATCTTCAACAGTTCGAGGACACAAAAAAGAACGGCTAAAAGCCGTTCCTGCAAGCGATTCTAATCTTTAGGGAGACGGCTTGTCAAGGCACTCCGGCGGTTCCGGCGAATTGCCGCTCGACGACGAGATCGGTCGCGAGCAGGAGTACGTCTCGATGCTCTACGACCGGCTGGACGGGCTGCGTGAGCAGGCCGCCCAGCGGCTCACCGCCGAGCTGCGCAACACCGGCGGCACCCTCCAGGACCGCTCCCAGCGCGACAGCTCGGTAGCGATGTACGCCGATCAGGTCGAGCAGTTCTCCGCCGTGGAGAACGGGCTCTGCTTTGGCCGACTCGACGGTGACGACGACTCCCGCCACTACATCGGCAGGATCGGCATCTTCGACAGCAGCGGTGACTACGACCCGCTGCTGATGGACTGGCGCGCCCCCGCCGCCCGCGCCTTCTACCTCGCCACCGCCGCCAACCCGCAGGGCGTCCGCCGCCGCCGGCACCTGCGCACCCGGCAGCGCAAGTTGACCGGCCTCAACGACGAGGTGCTGGACATCGACACCGCCTCCCCCGGCGGCCACGAGGAGCTGACCGGCGAGGCGTCGCTGCTCGCGGCCCTCAACGCGGGCCGGACCGGCCGGATGCGCGACATCGTCGAGACCATCCAGGCCGAACAGGACGAGATCATCCGCGCCGAACTGCCGGGCGTCATGGTGGTCCAGGGCGGCCCCGGCACCGGCAAGACCGCCGTCGCGCTGCACCGGGCGGCGTACCTGCTCTACACGCACCGCCGCGAACTCTCCAGCCGGGGCGTGCTGCTGGTCGGCCCGAACGCGACATTCCTGCGCTACATCTCCCAGGTGCTGCCGACGCTGGCCGAGACCGGCGTGCTGCTGCGTACCCAGGGTGATCTTTTTCCCGGGGTGAGCGCCCAGCGGACCGAACCGGCCGAGACCGCGGCGCTCAAGGGGCGGGCCGTGTTGGCCGAGGTCCTGGCGTTGGCCGTCCGGGACCGGCAGTGGGTGCCGGACGAGCCGCTGGAGATCGAGGTCGAGCGGGAGACGCTGACCCTCGACCCGGAGATCGTGCGGGCCGCGCGGGACCGGGTGCGCCGCGTCGGCCGGCCGCACAACCTGGCCCGGACGCTGTTCGACACGGAGGTCGTGCACGCGCTCGCCGATCAGGTGGCCGAACGGATCGGCGCCGACCCGCTGGGCGGGGACAACCTGCTCGACGAGGCGGACCGGGCCGAGATCCGCCGCGAGCTGCGCGAGGAAACGGAGATCCAGGCCGCGCTGGACCGGCTGTGGCCGGTGCTCACCCCGCAGCGACTGCTCGCCGACCTGTACGCCGACCCGGACCGGATCGCCGCCGCCGCGCCGATGCTCACCGATGAGGAGCGGGCGCTGCTCCGGCGGGAGCCGGGCGGTTGGACGCCGGCCGACGTACCGCTGTTGGACGAGGCCGCCGAGCTGCTCGGCGAGGACGAGCGGGCCGCCGCCGCCCGCCGGGACCGGATCCGGATGATGGAACGGGAGTACGCCGAGGGCGTGCTCGAGATCGCCCGGGGTTCCCGCTCGATCGACGTGGAGGACGAGGCCGAGGGCGGTGAGATCCTCGGCGTGACCGACCTGATCGACGCGGACCGGCTGCTGGAACGGCAGGAGGAGGCCGACCGTCTCACCACCGCGCAGCGGGCCGCCGCCGACCGGAGTTGGGCGTTCGGCCACGTGATTGTGGACGAGGCGCAGGAGCTGAGCCCGATGGCGTGGCGGCTGCTGATGCGCCGCTGCCCGAGTCGGTCGATGACGATCGTCGGGGACGTCGCACAGACCGGTGCGCTCAGCGGCACACCCTCGTGGGCGGACGCTCTCGCCCCGTACGTGGCGCAGCGGTGGCGGCTGACCGAGTTGACGGTCAGCTACCGCACGCCCGCCGAGATCATGACTGTCGCCGCCGACGTCCTGGCGCAGATCGACCCGGCGCTGCGTCCGCCGCGCTCGGTACGGGAGAGTGGCGTACCCCCGTGGGACCGCACGGTGCCCGACGAGCGGTTGGCGGCGGAACTCGTCGCGGAGGCCACCCGGGAGGCGGCGGCGCTGACCGAGGGTCGGCTCGGTGTGCTCGTGCCGGCCGGCCGGGTGGGCGAGTTGGGCGCCGCGGTGACCGGCGCGCTGCCGGAGGCCGCCGTGGGTGAGCACCCGGAGCTGGAGAGCCGGGTGGTGGTGTTGACAGTCGCGCAGGCCAAGGGGCTGGAGTTCGACTCGGTGCTGGTCGTCGACCCGGACCGGATGGTGGCCGAGTCCCCCCGTGGTCGCAGCGACCTGTACGTGGCCCTGACCCGCGCCACCCAGCGCCTGGGCGTCCTGCGCCCCACCGCCGCCCGCTGAGTTGATCATGAGGTTGACGTGGACTGTGGTGTTCCACAGCCACGTCAACCTCATGATCGCGGTTAGTCAGTAACGGAGCGGTCTTGGACAGTCTTCGCCGGCTCCGGTGCCGACGTGGACTGGTCGCTGGTGTTGCCGCTCATCGGCGTACTCAGGCCGCCGGTGGTCGCGTCGCCGGTCGTCGTCGGGGCCACCTTGCCCCAGTGCCGCTCCGGCTGACGGGCCACCCGGCGTACGCTCGCCGGCCCGGCGGTGCCACCGGTGGTGGTCACCGCGCCCTGCCCGCCCACCGGGCCACCGTCGCGCAGCACCTGTGGGTCAATCCGTTCCTTCGCCGGATCGAACGGGTCATCGCGCTGGATCTGACTGTCCACATCGGTGCGGGGCACCGTCACCTCGTCGAGGGCGCCCTTGCCGTACACGCCGCCGGCGATCCGATCCTCGGCCTCGCGGGCGGCGTCCTGCCGCATGTCGTCCTCACGCACGCTCATCACCTCGCAGAAGCTGTGGAACTGACTGCGTGCCCGGCCACCGGCCGACCAAACCCGGCCTGACCGGGAGGTCGTCCACCGCGGTTCACCGTCGCGCCGCCCACTGGCCGCCTGCCCGCAGTCCGAGATGTCCATGCTGTCCCGCGACCGGGGGGAGATGCCCGCCGGCAGGAGGGGATGACAGCGTGCGCACAGTACGCCGTACCGCCGTCGCGGCCCTGGTGGCCGCGACGGTGACGACCGGGCTCGCGGTGCCCGCCCAGGCGAAACCGCGACCGGACCGGACATTCGACGTGCAGGCCCACCGGGGCGGCCTCGGGCTGCGGGTGGAGAACACCCTGGCCTCCTTCGGCAACGCCCTGCAACTCGGGGTGAGCACCCTCGAACTGGACGTGCAGATCACCGAGGACGGTCAGGCGGTCGTCACCCACGACCGCAAGGTCAGTGGCGCCAAGTGCGTCGACACCGCCCCGGTGACGCCCGGCGACCCGGAGTTCCCGTACGTCGGGAAGTACGTCAACACGCTCAGCCTGGCCCAGGTGCGCTCGCTCGACTGCGGCTCGAAGACGCTGTCGGACAAGCCCGGCCAGCTCGCCGTCCCCGGTGCCCGGATGCCGCTGCTGCGTGAGGTCTTCGCGCTTGTCAACCGCTACCGGGCGAAGGACGTGACGCTCAACGTCGAGACCAAGGTCGAGGCCGGCGCGCCGACCGAGACCGCGCCGCGCGAGCAGTTCGTCCGGGTCACCGCTGCCGAGATCCGTGCCGCCGGGCTGCTCAGGCAGGTCACCATCCAGAGCTTCGACTGGGGTGCGCTGATGCGCATGCGTCAGGTCGAGCCGAAGCTGCCGCTTGTCGCCCTGACCAACTACGACTTCCTCCAGACCGGTCAGCCGGGTGCCTCGCCGTGGCTGGGCGGGCTGGACATCGACGACTTCGGCGGCGACCCGATCAGGGCGATCCGCAGCTTCGGCGCCAGCGCCTTCTCGCCGGTGCACGGCATGCCGCAGAACGGCACGGTCACCGACCCCGGCTACCAGCCGTACGTCACCAAGGAGATGGTCGCCCGGGCGCACCGCTACGGGATCAAGGTGATCCCGTGGACTGTCGACGACCTGCCGACCATGGCCAAGCTGATCGACGACGGCGTGGACGGCCTGATCACCGACTACCCGGACCGGCTGCGGGGCCTGCTGGCGCAGCGCGGCTACCGGCTGCCGAAGGCGTACTCGGCGCCGTTCGACATCCAGGCGCACCGCGGCGGCCGGGCCACCCGGCCGGAGAACACCCTGCCGGCCTTCGCGAACGCGTTGTCCAACCGGGCCATCTCCACGCTGGAGCTGGACACCGGCGTGACCGCCGACGGCAAGCTCGTGGTGCTGCACGACCGCACCGTCAACGGGTCGCACTGCGTCGACACCCGCCCGGTGCGCCACGGCGACCCGAAGTTCCCGTACGTGGGCAAGCCGGTGCACGACCTGACCCTGGCGCAGCTCAAGACCGTCGACTGCGGCACGAAGACGCTGCCCGAACTGCCCGCACAGGTGCCCGCACCGGGTGCCCGGATCCCGACCCTGGACGAGGTCTTCGCCCTGGTGAAGGCGAGTGGCCGCGCCGACATCGGAATGAACATCGAGACGAAGATCAGCCCGGTGGTGAACGACACCGAGCCGTACCGCAGCTTCACCCGCAAGCTCGTCGACGCCATCCAGCGCGCCGGCTTCACCAACCGGGCCACCATCCAGTCGTTCGACTGGCGCACCATCACGTACGCCCGGCAGCTCGACCGGCGGATCGGCACCGTCGCGCTGGTCTGGCAGTACGGCCCGGCCGAGTGCGCGACGCTCGCCGACGAGTGCTCGTTGCAGGCGGTGTACGGCAACCCGGCGGTGAAGAGCCCGTGGACCGGTGGACTGGACTGGTGGAAGTACCAGGACCTGGGCAAGCTGACCCGGGCCGCCGGTGCGGGCACGGTGTCGGCCAACTGGCAGGTGCACGACCCGAAGCAGGGCACTGTCGCCTCGGACGACTGGTACCTGCGGGAGAACCCGGCATACTTCCACGGACCGGACGTCCGCACGCTTCAGGCCCGCGACGGACTGAAGGTGATCCCGTACACCGTCGATGACGCGACGGTGATGCAGCGGGTCATCGACCTCGGCGTCGACGGCATCATCACCGACGACCCGGACCTGTTGGTGAGCGTGGCCAGGCGCAACGGCCTGCGCTGACCCAGTCGTCCACCCGATCGCCGGCCGGATTTTTCCGGCCGGCGATCGGTGTTACCTGCTCCGTGGCCTCGGGTAGTCGGGGGTTGTCCCCGCCGTGCAAGCGAACCGTGCCGTGGCCGACACGCGGTAGCGGGGCGAGGGAATGCAGGTACGACTCATCGCATCCTGAGGAGGACCAGATGAGCACGCAGGCTGCTTCCACCCGGCCGATGAACCGGCCCATGAACGACCCGCAGAATCCCGCGTCGATGCGGGACATGCCGACCCAGCAGATGCCGGTCATGCACGACGGGCGTCGCAACGACATGCAGGCACCCGGTACGGAGACCAAGCAGGCGTTCAAGACCACCGAGTTCTGGATCTACCTGATCGCGGTGGCCGCCGTACTGGGCGCGTCGCAGGTCGTTGGTCAGAACTCCGCTGGGGTGGACATCTTCCGGGCCGACAACGCCTGGTTCCTGATCACCCTGCTGACGCTTGGCTACCTCGGTAGCCGTGGCCTCTCGAAGGCCGGCAGTAACTGGCGCAGCAGCGAGGAGCGCAAGGCTCGGCACTGACCGGTTCACGGTCGACGGCGGCCTCCGGGAGACTTCTCCCGGAGGCCGCCGTGGTGTTCGTACCGACTACTCGTCGCCGCCGAAGTCACCACCGAAGTCGCCCTCGAACGCATCCTCGATCATCTCGCCGGCGACCATGCCGCCGGCGACGCCGAGCGCCGCACCGGCCACCATGCCGCCCATTCCGGGCCCACGGCCATGACCGTGACCGCGGCTCGCACCGTACTGGGAGCGGAGGCTGCCGTAGCGGGACGTGGTCTCGCGCAGCCAACCGTCGACGACCTGCGCCCAGTCCACCCGGTCGACGTCGGTGTGCGCCACCTGGAAGCGACCGAACGCGTCGTGCCCGGCGCTGAGGAAGCCGCCCCGCTTGTCGCACTCCAGGATGACCTCGACGCCGCGCTGACTGGTCACGAAGGTCAGCTCGACCTCGTTGATCGTGCCCGCGTACTGCGGAGCGGCAAAGAACTCGATCTCCTGGTAGAACGGCAGCGTCTGCTGGACGCCCCGGATGTGACCGCGCTCCAGGTCGGCGTGCTTGAACCGGAAGCCGAGCCGCTGGAACGCCTCCAGGATCCGCTCGTGCACCGGCAACGGGTGCACCGCGACCTGGTCCAGGTCGCTCTTGTCGACCGCGCGGGCGATCGCCAACTCGGTGCGCAGGCCCATCGTCATGCCGTGTAGGCGCTGGCCGTACACGTCGGTGATCGGGGTCTCCCACGGCACCGGGAGCTGGAACGGGATGGAGAGCTGCTGCTTCGGGGCGAGCACGAACGCGCCGCTGACCGCCATCCGGTGAAACTCCAGGGTGCCGGAGTATTCGGCGTCGTGCCCCTCGACCTCCACCCGGGTCACCAGGCCGATCACCACCTGCTCGATGGCCGCCTCGGCGTCACCGCCGACGAGGTTGACCTGCCCGTCGAGGGTCAGGCCGGGCCGGGTGTTGGGGTTGGTCAGCACAGTGTCCACACTGGGACCGCCCACACCGAACGCGCTCAACATCTTCTTGAAGACCATCGGAACTCCTGTGCGACGCCGACCGCTCCTCCGCTGGAGTCGGACGTTGACTCGACCGGCACCTTATCCAGCACCCCTGTGAGATGGCTGTGAAGCGCCCGCCGCTTGATCGACTCGATTTCCTGAAAGTCGGGGCGTCGCCGCGACCGGGACACCCCGACTTCCGTGAACCCGAGTCGATCAGCGCTTGAGATCCGCGATCGCCAGCTCGGCCGCACGAGCCGGATCGTGCCCGGCCCGGTTGAGCAACCCGTCCAGAAACCAGTGGCCGGAGATGTCGGAACCGGCGCTGACGTCGAGGTACAGGCCGAGGTCGCACCGCTCGCCGAAGACCGCGACCGGCAGATCGGGTCGGAGCTGATGCAGGGCGGTCAGGATCTGCCACGCCGACTCGTCGCGCTGGACACGGCGCACCGGGTCACACTCCCGCAGGGCGTCGGAGACACCGTCGGCGGTGGGATCGAACCCGTCCAGCAGCGGCAACAGCGACTCGTCCGCCAGGTACGCGGCGGCCTGGAAGGTGAACGTGTGCACCTCCTCCTGCGCGAGCAGTTCGCGTACCAGGGGAAGTGCCCGCGCGTCCCGCCGCCGCGCCAGCCCTCGGGCGCCCTCCTCCCGTACCCCCGGCTCGACGTCGCGGGTGCGGTCCCACAGCGCCTGCCGGACGGCGTTCCCGTCCGCGGTGCTCAACCATCCGAGGGAGAACGTGGCCCACTCGCGCACCTCGGGGTCGGCGTCGGCGCTCAGGACGATCAGCGCTGCCACACCGTCCTCGGGAGGGTGATCGTCGATCAGCACCATCGGCAGCGCGGCCGCGACCTGGAACCGCACATCACTGTCGGGGCTGCCGGCGAGGGCGACCAGGGTGGGCAGGGCACGGGGATCGCAGGTCGCGCCCTGGGCGCGGGCGATCGACCAGTGCACCTCAGGATCGACTTCGGTGTCGGCCAACGCGATCAGGGCCGTCGCGGCGTCGCTGCGCAGGTCGTCCCCGTGCACGTTACTCGCGAAGCCGAGCAGGTCGCACGCCGCCGCGCGCACCACACGGTCCGCGTCGGCCAGGTGCGCGACCGCCAACCGCGCGGCGACAGCGCCCGAGCCGGCCGCGTGTCGAAGCAGGTCGGACCCGTCGTCGGAGTCGTCGGAGCCGCCCGAGTCGACGACGCGACGCAGCCGCTGCACCGCCCGGTCGAACAACTCCGCCACCTCGTGCGTCTGCACGACCGGAAGAGTGCGCGCCGGCCGGTAGCTGCCGCCACCCAATTCTGATCAACTCCACCTCGCCGATATCGGGGTATCAGCCCGACCGGGACACCCCCGCATCAGCGAACCGGAGTCGATCACGGATCGGTGCGGGCAAACGTGCCGTCCTTGACCCCGTTGACAAACGCCGTCCAGCCGGGGGCGCCGTAGACGAGGGTCGCCGCCGCGCGGTCCTTGCTGTCGCGCACCGCCACCCGACCAGAACCATCGAGAACAGGCCCCGCCTCGACACAGCTACCACCGTTGCTGTCACTCCTACTGCTGATGTGCCAGGCGACCTCGGACATGTCCTCGCTCATCACAACTCCTCCGCGATGCTCGTGATCAATTTCGTTGACTCGCTCTCGCTGAGCGCAGAATCCAGCAGACGACCGAAGGTACGAACGAAGCGCTCAGCCTTCGGCGACTCCAGGTAGAGCCGCCCGCCCAATGACTCCACATAGGCAACCGCAGGATACGGCTCCGGCAGTCGGAATATCCAGAACGTGCCGTCGAGCCCCTGGTGCAGAGCCACACCGAAGGGCATGACCCTGATTGCCACGTTGCCCAGCCGTTGCGCCTGCGCGAGGTGGCGTAGTTGTTGGCGTAAAACCTCCGGCCCGCCGACCATCCGACGCAGCGCCGCTTCGTCGATCACCGCGGAAATCGTGAGTGGGCGGCGTCGTCTCAGGACCTCCTGGCGGGTCATCCGAAGTTCGACCCAGCGGTTGATCGTTGCCTCGGAAACCCCCGGTTCTGCCGCGTTACGGATCACGGCCTCGGCGTACTCCCGGATCTGGAGCAGCCCCGGCACCAGGGTGAGATGGAAGCAGCAGACCTGCTCAGCGCGACCTTCCAGCCAGGGATATTCGATGAAGGACGCGTCCACGACGTCGCCATAGTCCTCGTCCCACCGGTCCGTGCGCCACACCTCCTCGGCAAGCGCCAGCAGACGCGCTCGCTCGGCTGCGTGGTGAAATCCGTAGAGATCCAGTAGCGCGATCACATCGCCCTTGCGGATCGGCCAGTCCGCGCGTTCGTAGCGACCAAGCGCGGACATGTCGCGTTGCAGATGCTCAGCGACCAACTTCAACGTCATTCCTCGCTCCTCGCGCAGAGCCCGCAACTGCTGACCCAGCCATTGCGCGCGAAGTGTCCGGATGAACGGCTTGTGCGGCATGGTTCACCTCTCAATCTGTTGGCGAGGCCCGTGTAGGAACCATTGCTCCAGTTGCAAGCGACTGGAAACGTGGCCTTCGGGTGAGGGTGATCGCCGGCCCCCGGGGAAGCCCGGTGCAAACACGGCAACCGCGGCTGTGCCAACAGCCGAGAAGGTGACGAGAGACGGCCTCGCGAGTGGCAGTCGCATACCGGATCTCGTCGGGTCTCCACTAGAGCGTCGGGAGGTGCGACTCCCGGCTCCGAACCGACTTGAAGAAATACCTACCACGGGAAGGGGCGCCGTCGCGACCCTGACTCACCCATCGACCGTCGAGAGGTGACACATGAGCAGAAGCACGCGGTACGACGGCAGCAGGCTGCATCCGCGGCACGTCCGCGACCACCACTTCGCCACCGTCGGCTTCGGCCGGCGGGGCCTCGATCCGGCGGAGGTACGGCGGTTCCTGCACCGGGTCGCGCTCGACCTGACCGTGCTGCACCAGGATCTGGCGCTGCTCAGCGCGGAGAACGCCCGGGTGAAGCGGGCGCTGCGTGCCTGGCACGGCGCCGGGCCCAACGGGCGTCGGCCGTGACCCCGCCGTACGAGCCGCCGGGCGGAATCTTCGTGCCGCTGCCTCGGGCCGCCGTGCTGGCGTTCACCGAGTCGACCGAACCGCCGCCCCGACACGTGATCCACCTGCCGGTGGCGGTCGCCGACCTGGCCGGGGCGCTGGCCATGGCCCGTGCTCTCGCCGGTTCTCTGGCTCGGACGCCGCAGGTCGACGTCGGCGGCATCACGGTCTCGGCGGAGGACGCGCAGCACGTACGACAGTGGGTCTTCTGCGACCGAATCTTGCCCGATCGCCGCCGCTGCGCGCGGCAGGCCGACCACGACGAAGCCTGCTCGCCCGTAGACGATCCCTAGATCGACTCGGGTTTCTGGATACTGCGGTGTCCGGGTGACCGGGACCCCCCGGTTTTCAGGAAGCCGAGTCGATCAAGCGCCGGCGGCGGGCGCCTAACCGACCTCGACGATGACCAGTTCGCCTACCTGTTCGTCGATCGTGGTGCGGGCCTCGGCCGGCAGCCCACGGTCGGTGATCAGGATGTCGGCGGCCTCCAGTGGGGCGATGGTGGCGATGCCGATGGTCTCCCACTTGGTGTGGTCGGCGAGCACCACGAGTCGGCGGGCGGCGCCGATCAGGCACCTGTTGACCCCGGCCTCCAGCAGGTTGGGTGTGGTGAACCCGGTGCGTGGGCTGAGCCCGTGCACGCCGAGGAAGAGCAGGTCGACGTTGAGCGCGCTGATCGCCGCCTCGGCCACCGGCCCGGTCAACGCGTCCGACGGGGTGCGGATGCCGCCGGTCAACACCACCGTCTGGACGGCGCGCGGGTCCTGGTAGAGCGCGTCGGCCACCGGGATCGAGTTGGTGACCACGGTCAGCCCCCGGACGTCGGAGAGCAGGGTGGCCAGCGCCGCGGTGGTGGTGCCGGCGGACAGCGCGATGGCCATCCCCGGCTCCACCATCGTCGCCGCCCGCTCGGCGATGGCCCGCTTCTCGGCCTGCTGCCGGATCGACTTCGCCGCGAAGCCGGGCTCCTCGGCCGAACCCGGGCCGGCGAGTGTCGCGCCGCCGTGCACCTTGTCCACCAGGCCGCGCTCGGCCAGCGCCTCCAGGTCGCGGCGGATCGTCATGTCGGACACGCCGAACCGGCTGACCAGGTCGCTCACCCGTACGCCGCCACGCTGACGGATCAGATCGAGGATGGCGGTCTGCCGCTGCTGGGCGAGCATGGGGAACGCTCCTTCGCGCCGTGGACTGTCGTCAGCGTCAGGTCCGATCCTCACGGACGACCGCCACCGCACCGGCCGGCACCCTCAGCTCACCGGCACACCGCGCACCGGTCAACAGTTCGACACCGGTCGCCGGGAGCCGGGTCTCCGCCTCGGTGTGGTTGATGACGAACAGCCAGGTGCGCTCGCCGTCGCGCCGCCGTACCGCCTCCACCCCGGGCGGCGTCGGCGCCGCCGGGCGCACGCCGGCCTCGTCGACGAGCCGGGCGACCAGCCGATCGGTGGCCGGCTCGTCCAGCCGGGTGCCGACATACCAGGCGGCGCCGTCGCCCACCGGGTGCCGGGTCAGCGCCGGCACGCCCGGCAGGGGCCCATCGGTGTACGACGCGAGCACCTGCGCGCCGTCCGGGTGCAGCCACTCGGTCCACACGTCGGCGGTGCTGCCGTCGTCCAGGTGGACCTGCTCGCCCTCGCGCAGCGGGAAGAACTCCTCGGTCCGTACGCCGAGCAGCTCCCGGAACGCGCCGGGGTAGCCGCCGAGGCGGATGTGGTCGTTGGCGTCGACGATGCCACTGAAGTAGGTGACCGCCGCGGTGCCGCCGCCCTCGACGAAGCGGTGCAGTGCCGCGACATCGGCGTCCCGGACCAGGTAGAGGGTCGGCACCAGAACCAGCCGGTAGCCGCTCAGGTCGGCCGACGGGTGGATCACGTCGGCGGTCACCCCGGCCTTCCAGAGCGCGCGGTAGAGGGCGTTCAGTCGGTCGGCGTAGGTGACGTCGACGCTGGGGTGCGAGTCCAGTTCGAGGCCCCACCATGCCTCCCAGTCGAACAGGATCGCCACGTCGGCGTCCACCCGACTGCCGCGTACCTCCGCGAGGGCCTTGAGGTCCGCGCCGAGTTGGCAGACCTCGCGGAACACCTTGGTGTCCGGCCCGGCGTGCGGCACCAGCGCGGAGTGGAACTTCTCGGCGCCGAACCGGGACGCGCGCCACTGGAAGAACAGCACGCCGTCGGCGCCGCGGGCGACGTGCGCCAGACTGTTGCGGCGCAGTTGACCGGGCAGCTTGGCCACGTTGCGCGGCTGCCATTGGACGGCGCTTGTGGAGTGCTCCATCAGCAGCCACGGATCGCCGCCGGCGACGCCCCGGGTGTGGTCGGCGGCGAGCGCCAACCCGAGGTGCGCCTGCGGGTCGGCGGCGGTCAGGTAGTGGTCGTTGGACACCAGGTCCACATCGTCGGCCCAGGACTGGTAGTCCATGTCCTTGACACCCATGCCGATCATGAAGTTGGTGGTGATCGGCTGGCGGACCAGGGTCTTCAGCACCTCGCGTTCGGCGCGCAGTTGGGCACGCAGCTCGTCGGAGGAGAACCGCAGGAAATCCAGCTGCTGGGTGGGGTTGGCGAAGGCCGTCACCGTGCGGGGCGGGTTGATCTCGGCCCAGTCGCCGTAGCGCTGACTCCAGAACGCGGTGCCCCAGGCGTCGTTGAGCCGGGCCAGGTCGCCGTAGCGCTCCCGCAGCCACCGGCGGAACGCCTCGGCGCTGACGTCGCAGTAGCAGTGCGAGTTGTGACAGCCCAGCTCGTTGGAGACGTGCCACATCACCACGGCGGGGTGTTCGGCGTACCGGCCGGCGACCGCCCGCACCAACTCCAGCGATCGCTCGCGGAACACCGGGGAGCTGGGGCAGTACGCCTGTCGGCCGCCCGGCCAGAGGATCGTGCCGTCGGCCTGTCGGGGCAGCGTCTCCGGGTGCGCGCGGGCCAGCCACGGCGGCGGGCTGGCGGTGGCGGTGGCCAGGTCGACCTGAATCCCGCCGTCGTGCAGGAGGTCGAGCACCCGGTCCAGCCAATCGAACTCGAATCGACCCGGGCTGGGCTCCAGCAGGGCCCAGGAGAAGATGCCGACCGAGACCAGGTTGACCCCGGCTCGGCGCATCAACTCGACGTCCTCGGACCAGGTCTGCTCGGGCCACTGCTCCGGGTTGTAGTCGCCGCCGAAGGAGATGCCGTTTCCGTGCCATTGCCGCATGAGAGCTGAGGGTGCACCTCGCGCGCCAGGCAAGTCAACAGATTCCAACATCGATTCGTTTTCCACGCCTACCGGGTAACGGGCGTATCACCACTGGTTACCGGACGCGAACTGCCCTCTTGTACAGCGCCTGACCGAGGGGTAACTTGAGGCCCCACTGGCCGATCGTGTTGACCAATGTGGATTCTTGGTGGATCCCGATAGGTGCTCACGGTCACCTGACCTTGGGGGCCTCGAAGGGATGACGATCCTGCACCTGCGCCGCGGGCGGACCAGCCTGGTGCTCGACGCGCGCGGCCCGGGGCTGCCCCGGGTCGTGCACTGGGGCGGCGACGTCGGCGACCTCGACGACGACGCCCTGCGCCAGCTCGCCGAAGCGACGGTGCCGCCGGTGGTGCCGAGCAGCTTCGACGAGCCGCCACTGCTGTCCCTCCTGCCGGAGGCGAGTGCCGGCTGGGGCGGCCGGCCGGGACTGGCCGGGCACCGCGACGGACGGGACTGGTCCACCGCGTTCCGCCTCGATGGGTTGGACCTGCACGAGGACCCCGACCCCGGGCACCCGGCTGCGGGTGGGGAGGCGGTGAGCGTACTCCCGGCCGACGGTGGGCACGACGGGCCCGGCGCGGCGCTGCTGACCGTGCGGGCGTCGGACCCGGCCGCCGGGCTGACCCTGACCTGCGAGATCACGCTGGACCGGCACGGGTTGCTGACCATTGCGCACCGGCTGCGCAACGACGGCGACAGCGTGTACGAGCTGCGGGAGCTGACGCCGGTGCTGCCGGTGCCGGCGGTCGCCACCGAGCTGCTCGACCTGACCGGCCGGTGGTGCCGGGAACGGTCCCCGCAGCGGCACCCGTGGCCGCACGGCGCCTGGGTCCGCGAGGGCCGACACGGACGGACCGGGCACGACGCCACGCTGCTGCTGGTGGCCGGCACCGCCGGGTTCGGCTTCGGGCACGGTGAGGTCTGGGCGGTGCACACCGCGTGGAGCGGCGACCACGTCACCGTCGCCGAGCGCCGCCCCACCGGGGAGGCCACCCTCGGCGGCGGCGAGTTGTTGGCCCCCGGTGAGATCCGGCTCGGCCCCGGCGAGTCCTACGAGACTCCCCTGCTCTACGCCGTCTGGTCCGACGCCGGGCTGGACGGGCTCAGCGACGTACTGCACTCGCACCTGCGGGCCCGGCCCGGCCACCCGCGCTCCCCCCGACCGGTGACCCTGAACGTCTGGGAGGCCGTCTACTTCGACCACGACCTGGACCGGCTGCGGGCCCTCGCCGACCGGGCCGCGCAGATCGGCGTGGAGCGGTTCGTGCTCGACGACGGCTGGTTCCGCGGCCGGCGCGACGACACCGCCGGCCTCGGTGACTGGTACGTCGACGAGGGCGTCTGGCCCGAGGGCCTGCAACCGCTCATCGACCACGTGACCGGACAGGGCCTGCAGTTCGGTCTGTGGGTCGAACCGGAGATGGTCAACCCCGACTCCGACCTGTTCCGGGCGCACCCGGACTGGCTGCTGGCCGTGCCGGGCCGGCTGCCGCCGGCGTGGCGCAACCAGCAGGCGCTCGACCTGGGCCGCCCGGAGACCTACGGCTACCTGCTGGAACGCCTCGACGCGCTGCTCACCGACCATCCCGGCATCAGCTACCTGAAGTGGGACCAGAACCGGGACCTCACCGAGGCCGGGCACCACGGCCGTCCCGGGGTGCACCGGCAGACCCTGGCGGTCTACCGGCTCCTCGACGAGGTGCGCCGCCGGCACCCCGGCGTGGAGATCGAGAGCTGCTCGTCCGGCGGTGCCCGGGTGGACCTGGCCATCCTGGCCCGCACCGACCGGGCCTGGGCCAGCGACTGCAACGACGCCCTGGAACGGCTCAGCATCCAGCGCTGGACCGGGCTGCTGCTGCCACCGGAGCTGATCGGCACGCACATCGGCCCGGAGCGCTCACACACCACCCACCGCGTCCACGACCTGGGCTTCCGGGCGGCCACCGCGCTCTTCGGCCACCACGGCATCGAGTGGGACATCGCCTCGATCAGCGCCGCCGAGCAGACCGAGTTGGCCGCCTGGGTGGCACTGCACAAACGGCTGCGGCCGTTGCTGCACTCCGGTCGGATGGTCCGGGTCGACCACCCGGACCCGGCCGTCTGGGCGCACGGCGTGATCGCGGGCGACAAGACCCGAGCGGTGTACGCGGTGGCCCGACTGGCCACCTCGGTGGCGCAGACCCCGGGCGCGGTCCGGCTGCCCGGCCTCGACCCGGCCCGGCGGTACCGGGTGCGACAGGTGGCGGACGTACCCGCCCCGGCGACCATCGAGCGGTCCGCGCCACCGTGGCTGGCCTCCGGTGTCACCCTCAGCGGGGCGGCACTGGCCCGGGTGGGTGTGCAACTGCCCGCGTTGCACCCGGAGCAGAGCCTGGTGCTGGAGGTCGACGCGGTCGGCTAGAAATTCTTCCGCCGGAGTGTCGAGAACGGCGCTGCCGGCTTCTACCTCAGGGTGAGAGCACCGACGACGGTGCGCGGGTGTGAGGAGCGAACCATGAAATACATGCTGCTGATGCAGTTCAGCGCCGCCGGGACCGACTTCCCGAGCATCGACACCTGGACCCAGGACGAGGTCCGGGCGCACATCGCCTTCATGGGCGAGGTCAACGACAAGCTCACCGCCGCCGGAGAGTGGGTCGACGCGCAGGGCCTCGGTGGTCCGCAGCAGGCCCGGATCGTCCGCGCCGGCGAGGGCGGTGCGCCGGTGGTCACCGAGGGGCCGTTCGCCGAGACGAAGGAGTTCCTGGCCGGCTTCTGGATCGTCGACTGCGACAGCCCGCAGCGGGCGGTGGAGTTGGCCGCGTACATCTCCACCGCACCCGGCCCCGGCGGCCGTCCGCTGAACATGCCCATCGAGGTGCACCCGGTGATGTCCGCCCCACCGCAGGAGCTGTGAGGGCTGACTACCGATCCCCGCGTCGAGGACCTGCTGCGCGAGCTGGCGCCGCAGGTCCTCGGCGTGCTCGCCCGCCGTTTCGGTGACTTCGCCACCGCCGAGGACGCCGTGCAGGAGGCCCTGCTGGCCGCCGCCACCCAGTGGCCGACCGAAGGGTTGCCGGCGAACCCGCGCGGCTGGCTGGTCCAGGTCGGTTACCGCCGAATGATCGAGCTGGTCCGCGGTGAGCAGGCCCGGCGGCGCCGGGAGGATCTGGTCGCCCGCCGGAACCCCGACGACCAGCGGTACGCCCCGGCCGCGGACGAGGAGTTGACCGCCGAGCGGGACGACACCCTGGTCCTGCTGATGCTCTGCTGCCATCCGGCGCTCGCCCCGACGTCGGCCGTGGCGTTGACCCTGCGCGCCGTCGGCGGGCTGAACACCGCCGAGATCGCCCGCGCGTTCCTGGTGCCCGAGGCGACGATGGCGCAGCGGATCAGCCGAGCCAAGCAGCGCATCCGGGCATCCGGGTTGCCGTTCCGGATGCCCGAGGAGGCGGAGCGGGCCGAGCGGCTGGTCGCCGTCCGGCAGGTGCTCTATCTGATCTTCACGGAGGGGCACACCAGCACCGCCGGCCCGGACCTGCGCCGCATCGACCTCGCGGCGGAGGCGATCCGGCTGGCCCGTGCGTTGCACGCGCTGCTGCCCGAGGACAGCGAGACGGCGGGGCTGCTGGCGTTGATGCTGCTCACCGAGGCGCGCGGCCCGGCACGGACCGGGCCGTCCGGTGAGCTGATCTCCCTGGCCGACCAGGACCGCAGCCGCTGGGACGCGGCGGCGATCGCCGAGGGCGTCGCACTTGTCACCCGTGCGCTGCCGCGCGGGCCCATCGGCCCGTACCAGGTGCAGGCAGCCATCGCCGCCGTGCACGACGAGGCGCCGAGCACCGAGCAGACCGACTGGCCGCAGGTCCTGGCGCTCTACGAGGTGCTGGGGCTGCTCGTCGACAGCCCGGTGGTGGCGCTCAACCGGGCCGTGGCGACCGCCATGGTGCACGGACCGGCGGCCGGACTGGCCGCCCTCGACTCGCTGGCCGACGACCCCCGACTGGGCGGGCACCACCGGCTGCCCGCCGCCCGCGCCCACCTGCACGAGATGGCCGGCGACCGGGAGCGGGCGATCGTCGACTACCGGGCCGCCGCCGCCCACACGAGCAGCCTGCCCGAACAGCGCTATCTGACGATGCGGGCAGCCCGCCTCGCCGCCGAGCCCGTCGATCTCCGTGATGACCCGGTCTAACTGGCAATCTTGGACACTTTCCGTCAGCGCGGAACGGAAAGTGTCCAAGATCTACCCGGCCCGACGCATTCATAGCTCATCGACGACCAGGGGGAACACATGGCGTACGTGCTGCTGGGGATCGCCATCCTCGCCGAGGTGCTGGCGACCAGCCTGATCAAGAGCACCGCCGGGTTCAGCCGTCTCTGGCCGACGCTGGGTTGCCTCGCCGGGTACGCGCTGGCGTTCCTCCTGTTGGCCCAGGCCGTGAAGGAGATACCGGTCGGTGTCGCCTACGCCCTCTGGTCCGGTCTGGGGACCGCGGCGATCGTGGCGATCGGCGCGGTGTTCCTGGGCGAGTCGGTCGGGCTGGTCAAGCTCGCCGGCATCGCTCTGATCATCGCGGGGGTGGTCATCGTGAACCTGACCGGGGAGCACTGACCGCAGCCGGGCGCGGTGGCCGGCCCCGGTGCGGGCCCGGCCACCTGGCGTCGGTCAGCCTGCCGTACAGCTCACCTCCGGTTTGGGGTTGCTGCCGGTCCAGCCGCCCAGGAATCCGAAGCTGACGCTGGCACCGGCGGCCAACCGGCCGTTGTAGTCCAGGTTGCGCGCGGTCACCGCCGCCCCGCTGCTGGTCAGGGCGGCGTTCCAGGACTGGGTGACGCTCTGACCGTTGGCGAGGGTCCAACGGGTGGTCCACCCGGTGACCGCCGCGCCGCCCGCGGTTACCCGTACCTCGCCCTGGAAACCGCCCTGCCACTGGTTGGTCACCGTGTAGGTCGCCGTGCAACCCCCCGCGGGCGGGGGCGTGGTCGGTGGCGGCGTGGTCGGAGGGGGCGTGGTGGGCGGGGGCGTCGTGGTCGGCGGCGGGGTGCCGCCGAAGACGCTGGCCTCCCGGGCGGTCTGCCGGATGCCGTTGGCGCCATTGAAGAGCCGCTGACCCCAGGTGGTCAGGTTGGCCGGGTTGAAGGTGGTGGCGAGGTCGAGATATTCCACGCCGCCGCCGTTGCCGCTCCACGACCAGCCCAGCCAGCCGATCCCGTTGGCCTGGCTGTAGGCGAGGATGGTGTCCTCGTCCGGGTCCCCGTCGGAGTGGTTGAAGCCGAACTCACCGACCACGATGGGCAGCCCCGCGGCGCGGAAACGACCCAGGTAGTCGCTGATCTCGGCGGCGGTGTCGAACACGCCGTACATGTGGATGGAGAAGACGGTGTTGCGGGCCGGGTCGGCGGCGAAGACCGACGCGGCGTTGTCCCGCATGGTGAAGGACCAGTCCTGACCCCAGTTCGGCGCGTCCACCATGATCGTGTGGGTGAACCCGCCGGCGCGGAGGCGTTTGATCGCGTTGGCGTTGTCGGTGGCCCAGGAGCCGTAGTTCTGGTTGCCGTACGGCTCGTTGCCGATGTTGACGATGACGTACCGTTCCTGGCCGACGAGAACGTCGGCGAGGCTGAGCCAGTAGTCGACGGCCCGGTCCAGGGTGATGGCCCCAGCCTGCTCGCCGTACCCGGTGGTGTCGTGTACCTCGAGCACACAGATCAGCCGGTTGGCCTTGCAGACCGAGATGACGTTGGCGACGTCGGCGTTGGTGTTGCGGGTCCACCGGTCGCCGCTGGCGAGCACCACCCGCACGGTGTTCGCACCGAGCGCCTTGACGTCGGCGAACGAGCTGGTCTGCTGCGGATACCAGGTGTGCGCGTGGTTGACGCCCCGCATGATGAATTCGGTGCCGTTAGCGTCGTACAACGTGCCGCCCGCGACGGAGAAACCAGCCGCGGCGTGCGCCGGCTGGCCGATCGCCAGGACGGCGACGAGCAACGCGAGCAGGGCCGCGCCGGCGGCGGTGAGTCGAGTCTTCATGGCCTTCCCTCAGGGGGGACCCCCGGTGCCCGACAGGGGTGGGACGTGACAGGGGGTTGCGGCTGCAGCCCGGCAGCCGCGCCCGACCCCCGGCGCGCACGCATCAGCGTAGGGCGATGGATTGGCCCTCGCAACCGGTTCAGTTGACACGCCCGAGCTCCGGACAGCCGCAACGGCCCGCGCGGACACGGGCCGTTGCGGGGCGGTCATCCCCACCACAAGGATGTGCGCCACCTCCGGCTCTTAACCGGTTAAGACCGACGGTAGGCAGGTCACCGTCATCCGTCAAGCAATGCCTTCCGCGAATCGGACGGGAGGGTTGACCCGGGCCGAACGGGGTATCCCGGGAACGATCAGTCGGTGAAAGGGGAAACCAGGATGGTCAGCGTCGGCTACACCCTGATGGGCGAACAGGCCGGTCCCAAACAGTTGGTCGACCACGCGGTCCGCGCCGAGGCCGCCGGCTTCGACCAGCTGGTGATGTCCGACCACTACTATCCCTGGCTGGACTCGCAGGGCCACTCCCCGTACGCCTGGTCGGTGCTCGGCGCGGTCGCCCATGCCACCTCCCGCGCCCAGTTGATGTCGTTCGTGACCTGCCCGATCCGCCGTTACCACCCGGCCGTGGTCGCGCAGAAGGCCAGCACCATCGGGGCGCTCTCGGACGGCCGGTTCACCCTCGGCCTGGGTGCCGGGGAGAACCTCAACGAACACGTGGTCGGTGGCTGGCCACACGTGCAGCAGCGGCACGAGATGTTCGAGGAGGCGTTGCAGATCATCCGGCCGCTGCTCAACGGGGAGACGCTGACGTTCTCCGGCAATCACTTCGACGTGCCCGACGCGTACATCTGGGACCGCCCGCAACGGCCGGTGCCGATGGCCGTCGCCGCGTCCGGCCGGCAGTCCGCGACGCTGGCCGCCGAGTACGGCAACGGCATCATCTCCACCGAGCCCGACCGGCAGATCATCGAGATGTACGACGACGCCGGTGGCGCGGGCCAGCCCCGCTACGGGCAGGTGGCCATCTGCTACGGCCCCGACGAGGCGGAGTGCCGCAAGATCGTGCACGACCAGTTCCGCTGGTTCGGCATGGGTTGGAAGGTCAACGCCGACCTGCCCGGCCCGGAGTCCTTCGCCGCCGCCACCCAGTTCGTCCGGGAGGAGGACGTCGCCGAGGGCGTCCCCTGTGGCCCGGACGTCGACGCGCACGTCGAGGCGTTCCGCAGGTTCGTCGACGCCGGCTTCACCCACGTGGCGATCATCCAGGTCGGCGGGGAGAGCCAGCCGATGTTCCTGGACTGGGCGCAGGAGCAGTTGCTGCCCCGGCTGCGGGCGTTGTGAGGCCGAGGCCCGGCGGCCGCTTCGGCCCGGCGCAGCTGCGGCTCGCCATGGCCGCGCCCCGGCCGGCCGCCGGGCTGACCAGCGAGTGGCGGCTCGTCGACGGGCTGCGCACCCACACCCGGCGCAGCACGGGCCCGCAGGTCGGGGCGCCGCCCGTGGTGCTGGTGCACGGCCTGGCCGTCTCGCACCGCTACCTCACCCCGCTGGCCGTCGCGCTGTCCGCCACCCATCCGGTGTACGTGCCGGACCTGCCCGGCTTCGGGCTGACCGAACACCCGGTGGGCGCGTACGACGTCCGCGGGCACGCCGAACACCTGGCCGCCTGGCTGGCCGCGTACCGGCTGCCGCCGGTCTGCCTGCTCGGGCACTCGTTCGGTGCCGAGGTGGCCGCCTCGCTCGCCGCGAACCACCCGGACGCGGTACGCGCCCTGGTGCTGGCCGGGCCGACCAGCGATCCGGCGGCCCGGTCCCGTCGGGCCCAGTTCGGCAGGTGGCTGCTGGACACCCTGGGCGAGGCGCCGCTACAGGCGCCGGTGCTGGGCCGGGACATCTGGAACGCCCGGCCGTGGCGGGTCCTCGCGACGCTGTCGCACTCGGTACGCAACGCGATCGAGGCGGATCTGGTCCGGATCACCGCGCCGACCCTGATACTGGCCGGGGGGCGCGACCCGATCGCGCCGGCACGGTGGCGGGACCAGGTGACCCGGCTGGTGCCGGAGGCGGACCTCGTGGTCGTGCCGGGCGGCCCGCACAACGTGGCGACGACCCAACCGGTGGCGGTCGCCGCCGCGATCCGTCATCTGCTCGCTCCCCGATCCGCGCTCACGGACAGGTGATCATCATGCGCTTCGGTAACACGGAGATCCGCCCACTCGGCGGTGGCGTCGGCTGCCTCCTGATGATCCTCTTCTCGATCGTCGCCTCGGTGGTGCTCACCGTGCTCCTCAACCTGCTGCTCTGAGGCGTACTCGCCTCGACGGCACGGTCAGCGACGCAGGCCCAGGGTGTTGAGCACCTCCCGGGAGACCAGCCGGGCCGGGTCGAGCACCGCCCGGCGGGTCCACCGGGCCGCGGGCACGACGGTGGCCCGCCAGGTCGCCCGGACGCCGCGCGCCACCGGTACGACAGTCACCGACAGGACCCATCGGGCTCCCCGCAGCAGCGGGTGCACGCCGTGCCGCCACACCCAGCGCAGCCCCTGCCCGAGCGGGCGCAGCAGCAGGCGGTAGAGCAGCCGCAGCACCCGTCCGGCCACCCACCACGCACCGACCACCGCGGCGACGAGCAGCCGGCCGAACCCCACGACGACCCACCGGATCCCCCGGCCCAACCCGGCGAGCGCGGCGTTCACCGCCCCGGCGAGCGCGCTGACGCCACGCCACAGCAGCCGGCCGGCCGGGGCGAGCGCCACGCCCAGCCAGCGCAGCGGCCGCAGGACCAGGTGGGCGAGCCACACCAGCGGAGACCAGATCAGCGTGCGGGCCACCCACGCGAGGCCCCGCCCCAGCCAGAGCAGCGGAAGCCAGACGAGGGTTCGGGCCGCCCAGCGCACCGGAACCCAGAGCAGGGTGCGGGCGCACCACACCAGCGGGAGCCAGAGCAGTCGGTGCAGCGCCCAGGCCAGCGGGGACAGCAGCCAGCGGCGCAGGAACCGGCCGGCGGGGGTGAGCAGGCTTCGGTACACCAGCCGGCCGGCAGCCGCGATCAGCTCCCAGAGCAGGCGTACCGGCAGCACCACGACCAACGCCACACCCCGCGCGACGGCCGCGACGAGCGGGAGCGCGACGGCGGCCGGTTCTGCCGTGTTCGCGGCCGGAGTGGCCGGGTGCCCGCTCGGCGGGCCGGGCAGCGGCGCGCGGGCCGGCAGGGGGTCGGTCACGGTGGGCACGGTAGCCGGCCCGTGCCAGGTCTCAGGTGTCGGTCGCGGCCGGGCCGAGGTCGAGCGTGGTCAGCAGCGGATAGTGGTCCGAGGCGGTGTCCGCCGTCGCGCCCCGGATGACCCGGCACTCCCGCGTCCGCCGCGCCACCGCGTGGGTGCCGAGCAGGTAGTCCAGTCGCATCCCGGCGAACTCGGCCCCACCGAGGCGGGTGGGCACGGTCAGGCCCTCGGCCTCGGCCGCCGCGGCGTTGACCGACGGCCAGAGGTCGACCAGGTCGGCGTCGAGCAGCCGGGCGATCGCGCGGGTGTCCACGTCGCCACCGCCCCGGCGCAGGTGTCGCCGCCGGTAGCGGGTCGGCATCCCGGCCAGCCGCTCGGTGTGGTCCACGCCCGGGTCGAGCGAGTTGAGGTCACCGGTGACGACCGTCAACGGGCCCCGGGCCCGCCGCACCGCCCGGACCAGCCAGTCGGCCTCCATCCGCCGCCGCCCACCGGAGTACGGGTAGAGGTGGGTGCCGAGCACGGTGAGCGGGCCCGCGGTGGTCGCCACCACGACGCGGACGGCGGCGTGGTGGAACGGCCGGCGCAGCGTCCCCGCGTCGAGGACCTGGTACGGCGGCCGGACCAGCACCGCCACCGGCTGCCCGAGGCAGGACCGGGCCAGGTGCGGCGTCATCCCCACCCGACCCGCCACGGTGGCCATCAGCCCGTCGCGGTCGAAGCCGCGCAGCTCCTGGAGGGCCAGCACGTCCGGCGCCTGCTCGTCGACGACCCGGACCACCTGATCCAGCCGATCGGCGCCGCCGCGATCCCGACCGCCGGTGCGGATGTTCCAGGTCAGCACCCGCAACACGGCGGGCGCTCAGTCGGCTCGGCCGGCCCGCGCCAGCTCGTCGTCGAGGGTGTCCACGTCCTCCGACTCGATGGCCGGTTGGTTGCCTTCCCTCAGGTCGGCGTTCGGGCGGATGACGAGGTAGAGCAGCCCGATCCAGAGCGCGGAGAGCAGGATCGCGCCCATGAAGTCGGTCGGGTGGTGCATCCCCCGGTACATCCGGGAGGTGGCGACCCCGACCGGCATGACCACGGCCAGCGCCACGAAGAGCCACCGCCACCACCTGTCGGTACGCGGGAACACGATGACGGTGATCGCCAGCCAGACGCAGATGGTGGCCGCGATGTGCCCGGACGGGAACGACGAGGTGGGCATCTGCCCGTCGAGGTTCTCCACCGGCGGGCGCGGTCGGTCGACGGCGCGGGCCGAGGCGAGGAACAGGGTCAACTCACCCACCATCGCCAACGCCAGGAAGAGCACCGGACGCCAGCGCCGCCAGACCGCCAGCACCAGTGGGCAGAACACCAGCGAGATGATCAGGATCGCGTGGGTGTCGCCGAACTTGCTCCACCACCAGCTCACGTCGGTCAACACGTCCGTGTGCCGCTCGGCGAACCAGCGCGGCACCTCGGTGTCGAGAGTGTCGAAGAGGGTGCCCTTGGCGTGGTAGCTGACGTACGTGCCAAAGGCGTACAGCGCCCCGAACACGAGCACCCAGCCGACCAGCAGCTCGGCCAGCGCCGAGCGGGGGTGGGCCAGCACGTGCTCCTCGGCCGGGGCGGCGGCGATGTCGTGCCCGGCCTCCGGCTCCAGGCCCTCGCTCAGCGACGGCACCGGTCGCCCACGCTCACGACGCCACAGCCGGAAGGCGTACGCGGTGACGCCCAACCAGGCCGCGCCGAGCAGCCAGCCGGCCAGCACATCCGAGATGTAGTGCACGCCCAACGCGATCCGGGTCAGGCCGATCACCGCCACCAGCACGCTGAAGCCGACGATCGCGGGCTTGCGCCAGCGCGGCGCCATGGCCGGCAGGAACACCAGCAGCAGGGCCCCGTACGCGACGATCGAACCCAGCGCGTGCCCGCTCGGGAAGCTGTTGCCCGGTGCGCTGGCGATCGGCACGTCCACCACCGGACGGAGTCGACCAACAAGCGTCTTCAGCGACGGGTCGAGGATCAGACCACCGACCCCGGTGACGATGAGGTAGACGGCCAGCCGTGGCTGTTTGCGGATCAGCAGCCCGACCACGGCGACGGTGACCAACCAGATGTAGATCGGTCGGCCGCCCAGGTCGGTCACCGCCTGCAGGACGGTGACCAGGGCGTGGTGCGGGGCGACGAGCCCGTTGAACCACTCGGCGACGGCGTGGTCGGCGTCCTGCAACGGGCTCCACCGCACCCGCACGAGCAGCAACAGCAGCCCGAAGGCCACCCCGGCGCCGGTGACGGCCGCCAGACCCGCGATGCTCCGCTCGGCGAAGTGACCGATCGGACGTCGCGCCATCTCCTTGACCGCGGTCACCCCGCACCTCCTTGTTCGGCTCTGGCGGGGCCGCTTTACCCGATCCGCGTTCGTCGTACACGCCGGTGCCGTTAGAGCGCCGACATGTCCCCGGTGTCGAGCAGCTCGACGCGGTCCGTGTCGGGCTCCCACAGGTCTGGTTGGGCCGGCTCCCGCACCCCGATGCGCAGCGCCTCCAGTTGGGCGGCGAAGGACAGCCCTCCGAAGAGCGCCATGCCGGTCAGGTTGGCCCAGAGCAGCAGCGCCATCATGCCGGTCAACGCGCCGTAGGTCTGCCCGAAACCGTCGCTGAAGCGCACGTACGCGGCGAGCAGCAGGCTGGCCAGCCACCACAGGACCGTGGCGATGCCGGCACCGAAGAACAACCAGGACAGGCCGGGCTGGTTGCGTCGTGGCGCGTGCCGGAACAGCACGGCGACGGCGAGGACGGTCAGCCCGAGGCTCAGGGGGAAGCGGACCACGTCCCAGATGCCGTTGGCGAACGCGCCCCACTCGTAGTGCTTGCGTACCGAGTCGCCCATCGCGCCACCACCGACCAGGATCAGGAAGCCGGCGAGCGCGGGCAGGCCGGCGGTGACGGCCAGCACCGCGGCGCGGAGGTACTTGCGCAGCGCGGGGCGGTCCCGTTCGACGCCGTAGATGCGGTTGGCCCCCCGTTCGATCTGGGCCATGGTGGTGGTCAGCGCGAACAGGCCGGTCAGCAGACCGAGGGTGAGTGCCAGCTCGCCCGCGTCCTCGACGCGTTCGCCCTCGCCCAGCAGCTCGCCGACCATCTGCGCGCTCTGGCCGGGGGTGAGCGCCAGGACGGTGTCGGCGACGACCTGACCGCCCTCCTCGACGCCCAGCTCGCTGATCAGGCCGGTGAGGGCGATCAGGAACGGCACCACGGCGAGGCAGAGTTGCAGGGCGAAGGCCCGGGAGTGGCTGAACCCGTCGCCGTAGCGGAACCGGATGAAGGCGTCCCGCAGCAGGTGCCAGGTGTTCTGCCGCCGCAGTGTGTGCCAGGCGTCGTCGGCGGACAGCTCCTCGTCGGCCATCAGCCGGGTCTCCGGCACGATCCGGGTGCTACTCACGGCGTGCTTCCTCGATCAGCTGCTCGCCCCGCTTCCCGGCGCTTCGCGCATCGTCGGCCAGGTCGGGGGCGTCCTCGGGTTGGGGGACGCAGAGCCAGAGCGCCTGGGGCCGGACTTCTGCCTCCAGTTGCCGGTCCGGGGAGATGAGGTCGCCGTCCAGCTGCCGGGGTTGAGCCCGGTTGCTGGTGATCACCACGCGTCGGGCCCGGAACACCTCCATCCGGGGCACCTGGCCGCTGCGGCGGATCACCGCCCAACCGAGCGCGAGCCAGTGCCGCAGGCTGCGCGGGGTGAGCACCGCGACGTCGAGCCAGCCGTCGTCCGGCTCGGCCTCGGTCAGCAGGGTGACGCCGCCCTGGAGTCGGCCCACGTTGGCGATCAGGACGGAGCGGGCCCGGCGGCGCAGCAGCGGGCGGTCGTCGATGCGGATCTGCACCCGCATCGGCCGGTCGCGCAGGTGCCGGGCGGCGCCCACCACGTACGCGGGCCAGCCGATGCGGGCCTTGGTGGTCTCGTTGGTGGCCTCGAGCATCTGGGCGTCGAAGCCCATGCCGGCCATGACTGTGAAGTATTTGTCCTCGACGGCGCCGACGTCGAGCAGTCGTCGGCCCCGCTCGACGGCGACCTGGAGCCCGGCGGCCAGGTCGGTGGAGAGGCCAAGGTTGGCGGCGAGCAGGTTGCCGGTGCCCTGCGGCAGCACGGCGAGGGCTACGTCGGTGCCGACAAGCCCGCTGACGCAGGACATCACGGTGCCGTCGCCGCCGCAGGCGAAGACCAGGTCGACGCCGGCCTTGACGGCCTGCTCGGTCTGACCGCGGCCCGGGTCGTCGACGGTGGTCTCGTACCACTGCGGCTCGGGCCAACCGGCGGCGGCGAGGGCGTCGTTCACGATTCGGCGCAGCTCGTCGAGATCGTCGACCTTCGTCGGGTTGACCACCACGGCGGAGCGCAGCCCACCGTCGCCACCCGAGGGCCGCCTGTCCTGTCCAGCATCCACGGCGTCAGTGTGCAGCACCGGGACGGCTTCAGCGACCCGGTGACCGGCCGGCGTCGGAAGTGCCACAGACAGGTTTCAACACGAGCCCACGCGTCAGGCCGCCGCCCGGAGCGCGGCCTCCACCCGGCGGCGCAGGTCGTCGAGGTCGATCCCCGATTCGGTGAGCACCAACGCGCCCAGCCCGTGGCCCTCCCGGAGCACCCCGAGCAGGATGTGCTCGGTGCCGATGTGCTTGTGGCGCAGGCGCAGCGCCTCGCGCAGGGACAACTCCAGCGCCTTCTTCGAGCGGGGCGAGAACGGCCCGCCGAGGTAGCGCTTTCGCCCCCACCGGCGGCGCGGTGCCGGCACGGCCTCCCGCAGCGCGTCCGGGCCGAAGGACTGCTCGATGCGGGCCACGATCGCGGCTAGGTCGATGCCGATCTCCCGCAGGGCCGCCGCGTCCGCGTCGCCGAGGCCGGCCCCGCCGCCCACGGTGTGCTGGCGGACGCGCTCGCGAAGGTCGTCGGCGCGTACGCCGGCGTCGGCGAGCACCCGGCTGGCCAGGCCCGCGTCGTCGTCGAGCAGGGCGAGCAGCAGGTGCTCGGTGCCGACCGGCCGTTGGCCCTCGGCCCGCGCCTCCTCCAGCGACCGTCGCACCACGCTGCGCGCCCGGTCGGTGAACCGTTCGAACATCACGCCTCCCAGGATGAGTTGACCGCCGGTCGTCCGGCGTGCTTCTTGTGCACCGCCTGCCGGCTGACCTCGAGCGCGTCGGCGATCTCCTGCCAGGACCAGCCCTGTCGACGGGCGTTGTCCACCTGGACCACCTCGAGCCGCTCGAGCAGCCGGCGCAGCGCGCGGACGGCGCGCAGCCCGACCCGGGGGTCGGTGCTGCCGGCTGCCGCCGCGAGTTCTGTCGCCTGACTCATGCCGTCAACATACGTTGACAGCACCACTCGCGTCAACCCCAGTTGACGTCTCCGGGAGTGCCGGAACCGGCCCATCACCGTGTCGCCCCGGCTACCCTCGGTCAGGGACAGCTTGGTCAGGCCGGGCGTGACGCCCGGGAGGTGATATCGATGGCCGCACCCGCCGACGCAGCGGTGCTGGTCGGCCTCGGCTCGATCCTCGACCTTCCGGTCGTCGAACAGGCCGCACAGGAAGCCGCCGGGCACGGTCGGCCACTGCACCTGCTGCACATGTTCGACTGGCAGGCGGCCTTCGCCGCGGACAGCGTCGCCGCGCCCCGCGACCGGGCCGAGGAGTTGCTCACCCGAGCCGCCCAACTCGCCCACCAGGTCGAGCCCGAGCTGACCGTGGGCAGCGAGATCATCGAGAGCGGCATGCTCGCCACCCTCATCCGCCGGTCGGAGACGGCCTTCCTGCTGGCCGTCGGCGACAGCGGCATGGCCGGCAGCGGCCAGTGCGTCCCGGCCGAGACGCCCGCCGTGCAGTTGGCCGCGCGGGCCGGTTGCCCCCTGCTGGTGGTCCGCCACGAGCCACCACCGCAGGGGCCGGTGCTGGTCGGGGTGGACGGCTCACCCAGCTCACACCTCGCCCTGCGGTGGGCCGTGGAGTGCGCGGCCCGCCGGGACGCCCGGCTGCTCGCGCTGCGGGTGGTGGAGCAGGACGAGGACGCCGACGCGGTCACCGAGCAACTCGTCGAGGCGGTGGCCCAGCACACCGGCCGCAACGGCTCGGTGCCCACCGAATGCCGGGTCGTTCGCGGCGACCCCGGTCAGGTCCTGATCGACACGTCCCGCACGTCGCAGGTGGCGCTTGTCGCCGCCCGCGGCGACGAACCGGGGCGAGCGATGCTGGGCGCGGTCGCCCAGTCCCTGCTCTACCACTCCCCCGCACCGGTGGTCGTCGTCCGTGGCCTGGCCGAGGCGCCGCTGACCGGGCCGGTCACCCCGACGGCACGGGACCAACGGCCCTGATCCCTGGCGTTCGCGGCGGCGAAGCCGCACGCCCCACTCCTACCCGCGAGAGGCAGCCTGATGGACACCGCTCTCGACGTGCACCGCGCCCTCACCGACGACGAGCTACGCCGGCTGGACGCCTACTGGCGCGCCGCGAACTACCTCACCGTCGGGCAGATCTACCTGTTGGGCAACCCGCTGCTGCGGGAGCCGCTGACCCGCGACGACATCAAGCCCCGGCTGCTCGGGCACTGGGGCACCAGCCCCGGGCTCAACCTCGTCTACACCCACCTCAACCGGGTGATCGTGGCGCGTGACCTCAACGCCATGCTGGTCACCGGCCCCGGGCACGGCGGCCCGGCCATCGTGGCCAACACCTGGCTGGAGGGCACCTGGTCGGAGCGCTACCACGACGTGGCACGCGACGAGGCCGGGATGGCCAAGCTGTTCCGCCAGTTCTCCTTCCCCGGTGGCATCCCCAGCCACGTCGCGTCGGACGTGCCGGGCTCGATCCACGAGGGCGGCGAGCTGGGGTACGCGTTGAGCCACGCCTACGGCGCCGCGTTCGACGACCCGGATCTCGTGGTGGCCTGCGTGGTCGGCGACGGTGAGGCGGAGACCGGACCACTGGCCGGCAGTTGGCTCTCCAACGTGTTCCTCAACCCCGCACGCGACGGCGCGGTGCTGCCCATCCTGCACCTCAACGGCTACAAGATCGCCAACCCGACGGTGCTGTCCCGGATCCCCGAGACCGACCTGCTCGACCTCATGCGCGGTTCGGGCTACCAGCCGTACGTGGTGGCCGGCGACGACCCCGCCGTGGTGCACCGCACGCTCGCCGCGACGATGGACCGCGCGCTGGACGAGATCGCCGAGATCCAGCGGCGGGCCCGTTCCGGAGGCGCCGCCGAGCGCCGCCGCTGGCCGATGATCATCCTGCGGACGCCGAAGGGCTGGACCGGCCCGAGCGAGGTCGACGGCGTCCAGGTGGAGGGCACGTACCGCGCCCATCAGGTGCCACTGTCGGGGGTACGCGACAACCCGGCGCACCTGGCCGAGCTGGAGCGGTGGCTGCGCAGCTACCGGCCCGAGGAGCTGTTCGACGCCACCGGCGCGCCGGTGGACGAGCTGCGGGCGTTGCCGCCGCACGGGGACCGGCGGATGAGCGCCAACCCGGTCACCAACGGTGGTGTGGTGCTGCGCGACCTGGCCCTGCCCGACTTTCGCGACTACGGCGTGGACGTCCCCGAACCGGGCAAGCCGATGGCCGGTGCGACAGGGGTGCTCGGCCCGTGGCTCCGCGACGTCATCAGCGCCAACCCGGAGACGTTCCGACTGTTCGGCCCGGACGAGGTCGCCTCCAACCGGCTGGGCGCCGCGTTCGAGGTGACCGGGCGGGCGTGGGTGGCGGCCACCGTCGCCGGCGACGACCACCTCTCCCCCGACGGCCGGGTCATGGAGGTGCTCTCCGAGCACCTGTGCCAGGGTTGGCTGGAGGGCTACCTCCTCACCGGCCGGCATGGCGTCTTCACCAGCTACGAGGCGTTCATCCACATCGTCGACTCGATGCTCAACCAGCACGCCAAGTGGCTGAAGGTGACCCGGGCCATCCCCTGGCGGCAACCGATCGCCTCGCTGAACTACCTGCTGTCCAGCCACGTCTGGCGTCAGGACCACAACGGCTTCTCCCACCAGGACCCGGGCTTCATCGACCACGTGGTCAACAAGAAGGCCGAGGTGGTACGGGTCTACCTGCCGCCGGACGCCAACACCCTGCTCGCCACCATGGACCACTGCCTGCGCAGCCGGCACTACATCAACGTGGTGGTCGCCGGTAAGCAGTCGGCACCGAGTTGGCTGACGATGACCGAGGCGATCCAGCACACCCGGCGTGGCCTGGGCATCTGGGAGTGGGCCAGCAACGACGAGGGCACCGAGCCGGACGTGGTGCTCGCCTGCTGCGGCGACGTGCCCACCCTGGAGACGTTGGCCGCCGTCGAGCTGCTCCGCCAGAACCTCCCCGAGTTGAAGGTGCGCCTGGTCAACGTGGTCGACCTGATGCGCCTGCAGACGGACACCGAGCACCCGCACGGCCTGACCGACAACGAGTTCGACACCATCTTCACGGCGGACCGGCCGGTCATCTTCGCGTACCACGGTTATCCCTGGTTGATCCACCGACTCACCTACCGCCGCAGCAACCATGACAACCTGCACGTACGCGGTTACAAGGAGGAAGGGACCACCACCACCCCGTTCGACATGGTGATGCTCAACGACCTGGACCGTTTCCACCTGGTCATCGACGTCATCGACCGAGTGCCCGGCCTGGGGGCCCGCGCCGCGCACCTGCGCCAGCGGATGGTCGACGCCCGGCAGGCCGCCCGCGACTACACCCGCCGGTACGGCGAGGACGATCCCGCGGTCGCCGAGTGGCGCTGGGTCCGTGCGACCGACCCGACGAACCCCTGAGGAGGACGACGTGCGCGACGCGGAGATCCTGGTCGGCTTCGACGGCTCCACCGACGCCTCGGTGGCGGTGGACTGGGCGCTGGAGGAGGCACGGCACAGCGGCCGACCGGTGCGACTGGCGTACGTCTTCGAATGGCTGACCGTGGCCGGCTGGGTCGGTCCGGGCCTGGCGCCCGGGGTCTGGCCGGACGAGACCGTCCGCCGGCAGGTCGAGGACCTGGTGCGCAAGGCCGCGGCGAACGCCGCCGCCACCCACCCCGAGCTGCGGATCACCGGCGAGGTGTACGACGGGCCACCCGCGCTGGTGTTGCAGGAACGCTCGGCCGAGGCCGGGATGCTGGTGCTCGGCAGCCGAGGCCACGGCGGTTTCGGGGGGCTGCTGGCCGGGTCCACGGCCGTGTCGGTCGCCGCGCACGCGCACTGCCCGGTCGTGGTGGTCCGCGACGGCACGGCCGGCCGACCGGACGGCCCGGTGGCGGTCGGGGTGGACGGTTCGGCGCCGTCGCTGGTGGCGCTCGGTTTCGCCGCCGAACGGGCGGCACGGCGGCAAATGCCGCTGCGCGTGCTGCACGCTTGGACACCGGGCCCCGGTGGGGCGGCGGGGGTGCCCGACGAGCGGGCCGCCGTGGAGCAGGCACTGGAACCGTGGCGACGGACGTTTCCCGAGCTGAGCGTCACCGTCGACGTGATCCCAGGCAGCCCGGCGGCGATGCTGATCGAGGCGAGCCGGTCCGCGCAGGCGGTGGTGGTGGGCAGCCGGGGTCGGGGCGGACTGGCCGGGATGCTGCTCGGCTCGGTCAGCCAGCAGGTGATCCAGCACGCCAGCTGTCCGGTCGCCGTGGTCCGCGAACGCTGACATCCGCCGGGCGGGGCCGCACCCGTGTACGCGGCGGCCTGACCCGGGGTCACCGCTGCGCGGTCGCCGGGTCGGATGGGTCGAGGGAGAAGAACTCCTCCTCTTCCTGTGCCAGGTGCAGACGCAGCACGGCGTCCAACCCGTAGAGGGTGGCCAGCAGGTCGGGCACCTGGTCGGGGCGCGGCCAGCCGGCGGCGGCCTGGGCGATGTGGGCGCCGAGCAGGTCCACCTGGCGGCGGATCTCCACGTGTGCCCGACTCATCGTCGACGTCGCCTCCTCGCTGCCCAGCGGGGCGGCCAGTGCGGGGTAGAGCTGTCGCTCCTCGGCAGTCTCGTGCGGCAGCACACGTTCGGTCAACCGGCGGTGCGTCTCGCGTACCGCTGGCAGGCATCTCGGCGATGCCGGGTCGGTGGCGACCAGGTCGGCGGTGTCCCGCAACCCGGCCAGCACGTCGCGGACCGCCTGGTGTTCCGCCGCGTAGTGGGCGAGCAACTCCCGGGTACGCGGCGGGACGTGGCGCCGGCGCAGCCCACCACCCAGTGCCCGCAGCGCGTTGAGGATCACCAGCACGTCGATGCCCTCCTGGAGGAACGCGCCAGCGACCGGGGGCAGCCGACCGACCGCCGCCACGACCATCGCCAGCACCGCCAAGCCCATCCCGACGGTGGCGCTCTGCACGGCGATCCGCCGGGCGTACCGGGCGATCTCCACCGCGTCGGCGAGCCGGTCCAGTCGGTCCACGGCGAGCACCGCGTCCGCCACGTCCGCCGAGGCGCTCGCGCCGGTGGCACCCATCGCCACGCCCACGTGCGCCTCGGCCAGCGCAGGAGCGTCGTTGACCCCGTCGCCGACCATCACGGTGACCGCCCGGTCGGCCTCCGCCCGAACCCTGCTCACCTTCTCCTGTGGCGTGCAGCGGGCAAGCACGTCGTCCACCCCGACCATCGCCGCGACCTGCGCGGCGGTGGTCGGTTGGTCTCCTGTGACCAGCACGATCCGCCGCAGCCCCGCCGCACGCAGCCGGCGTACGGTCCGGCGAGCGTCGGGGCGCACCGGATCCTCCAGCAGAATCACGCCGAGCGGTCCACCCTCGTCGCTGACCCACACCGCGGACCAGCCGGCCAGCTCGGTGCGGGCCCGCGCCCGGTCCGCCCACTCGGGCAGCTTCCCGCTGACCTGACCGACCCGCACCAGTCGGCCGTCGACCCGGCCGCTCACCCCCCGTCCCGGTTCCTCGCTGACGCCAGTCGGCTCGGTCAGTGTCAGCCCTCGATCGCGAGCCTGCCGGACCAGCGCGGTGGCCAGCACGTGCGGAGACAACTGTTCCACCGAGGCGGCGAGGCGCAACACCTCGTCACGATCACCACCCGGGGCGACGACCGTCTCGGCGGCGCGCGGGCGGCCGGCGGTCAGCGTGCCGGTCTTGTCCACCAGCAGTGTCCGGGCCCGACCGAGCAGCTCCAGCGAGCCGCCGTCGCGAACCAGGACCCCGCGCCGGGCCACCCGGGACAGGCCGGACACGATCGCGATCGGGGTGGCCAGCAGCAGCGGGCAGGGGGTGGCCACCACCAGCACCGCCACCGCCCGGACCACGTCGCCGGAGAGCAGCCAGCCCAACCCGGCCAGGGCCAGCGTGAACGGCACGAAAGCGGCGGCGTACCGGTCGGCCAGCCGCACCATCGGGGCCTTGCGGGCGGTCGCCTCCTGGGCCAGCCGGACGATCCCGGCGTACGTGCTCTGCGCCGCGTTCTTCCTCGCCCGCATGCCGAACCCCGCGCCGGCGTTGACCACACCGCTGGCCACCGCCTCCCCGGCGGCCCGCTGGACCAGCCGCGACTCCCCGGTCACCACCGACTCGTCAAGCGTGGCCGCCTCGTCGACGGTCCCGTCGACCGGCACCACGTCCCCCGGGCCGACCAGCAACCGGTCCGCCGCCGCCACCTGGTCCAGAGGCACCACCTCGATCGTGCCGTCGGGCTCACGCCGACGGGCGGTACGCGGAGCGCGCGCCAGCAACGCCCGCAGGTCGCGGGTCGCCCGGCGCTGCGCGTACGACTCCAACGACCGCCCCGTCGCCAGCATCACGGCGATGACCGCCCCGGCCAGGTATTCCCCGACGCCGAGCGCACCGGCCAGCGCCAGCACGGCGATCACGTCCACGCCGAAATGCCGGTGCGACAACGAGCGCAACATCGACCAGGCGGCCGGCAGCAGTGCGGCCACCGTGACGGCCGCCCAGATCAGATCGGCCGCATTCGGTCGGCCGGCTGTCCGCAGCGCCGCGCCGGCCAGCACCCCGAGGCCGATCCCGAACAGCGGTGCCCACGCCCACCACCGCCGGACGCCTCCACGGACCGGCTGCTCCGGTACGCACTCGCTCCGCTCGGCCCCCACCTGTGCATCGTCGCAGCCGGTGGGCGGCCAGCGGCCGGACACCGGGCGTTTCGCCAGGTGGACGGATGTCGGTGCGGTGTGCCGGCCCTGGTAGGCGGTCGTGACGGCCCGGCGGGATCGGGGCCTGCGGCCCCTGCGGGCGCGCCACGGGACAGCACAGGATGAGGCAACAACCCCAGACACAGCGACGCGCGGTACGGCACGATGAGCAGAGACGGAAAGGTCGTGACCATGAGTCAGAAAAGTCAGCTGACCACCGCGCTGGCGGAGGCCGCCGCCACCGCCGGCCACGCCCCCTCGGTGCACAACACCCAACCGTGGCGCTGGCAGGTGCTGCCCGACGCGTTGGAACTGCGCTCCGTCGCCGACCGGCAGCTCGCCGCCAGCGACCCCGAGGGGCGACTGCTCGCGATCAGCTGCGGCACCGCCCTGCACCACGCCCGGTTGGCGCTGGCCGCCGAGGGCTGGCGCGCCGTGGTGGAACGGCTGCCCGACCCGCACGACACGGAGCTGCTGGCCCGGCTGACCGACCTGAGCCACACCTCGGCCGACCCGGACGCCGTGCGCATGGTGCAGTGCATGCAGGTGCGGCACACCGACCGGCGACCGGTAAGCGACGAGCCGGTCGCACCCACGGCGATCGAGGAGATCACCCGCGCGGTCGGCGCCGAAGGCTGCCGGTTGCAGGTCCTCGACCGCGACCAGGTGCTGGAGTTGGCCGCCACCGCCGGGCACGCCGACACGGTCGAGGGCGATGATCCAGAGCTGCGCACCGAGCTGGCGTACTGGACCAGCCGGGCCGGCACGGGCACCGGCCTGCCGGCGGAGGTGCTGCCCGAGCAGCCTGCGCAAACCACCGTCCCGGGCCGCGACTTCGGCCGTCCCGGCAGCCTGCCGATGGGTCCCGGCCACGACCGCATGGCGGTGTACGCGATGCTGCACGGCGACGAGGACGAACGGGAAAGCTGGTTGCGTGCCGGCGAGGCACTTTCCGCCGGTTGGCTGACCGCCACCCGGCTCGGCGTGTCCGTGGTGCCACTCAGCGCGGTGGTGGAGGTGCCGGGCACCCGGCAGACCCTGCGGCAGTTGCTCTCCGGGATCGGCTTCCCGTACCTCGTGCTGCGGTTGGGCATCGCGGACCCGGCACACTCCGGCCCTCCGCATACGCCGCGGTTGACCACCGCGCAGGTGGTCGACACCTCCGCCATTCGTTGACGGGTCCGGCGACGAGCGGCACCCGTGACCGGCGGACCGGTCAGGCGGCGAGCACGGCAGCCTCCCGGGTCGGGTCCAGCCCGATCGAGCTGCGCTGCGGTCGCCCGGCTCGCGGCGGAACCGCGCCGACCTCGCGCAGCCAACGCCAGGTGTCGTCGACGGTCTCGGTCACCGGCCGGCAGGTCAGCCCGGCGGCGAAGACGCGGGTGACGTCCCGCTCCAGCAACCCCCGGTACGGGTGACCGACCGGCAGCCAGATCGGTAGGTCGCTCCACGGCTGCACACCGGCGGCGAGGATCGGCGCCGGATCGGTCCAGCACAGCCGGGCGTCGGCACCGGTGACTGCCACACACGCGTCGAGCAGCTCGCCCATCGTGGTCTGCGCCCGCCGACCGATCGCGTTGAACGTGCCGCCCACCCGCCGGGCGCCCGCGTCCAGCATCCAGCCCGCCAGGTCACGGACGTCGATGTACTGCACCGGCAGGTCCGCCGGCCCGGGGGCGAGCACGTCGCCGCCCCGCTCGACACGCCGCAACCACCAGGGCAGCCGACCGATGTCCTCCCCCGGGCCAAGGATCAGCCCGGCCCGGGCGACCAGCGCCCGCTGCCCGAAGACCTCCCGCACGGCACGCTCCGCACCGGACTTGAGCTGCGGGTAGTCGCCGTCGACGGAGTCCGGGTCGGCGTCCACCACCGGGGAGTCCTCGTCCAGCCCGGCAGCGGCCGGGTCGGCGTAGACCGACCCGCTGGACACGTACACGTAGTGGCCGACCGCGTCGACCAACGCGCGCGCGGCGTCCCCGGCAGCGCGTGGCGCGCCGTCCCAGGTGTCCACCAGCAGGTCCCACTCGCCGCCGGCCAACGCCGCCAGGCCGTCCGGCGCGCTGCGGTCACCCCGCAACCGGTGTACGCCGGGAGGCACCGTCCCGTGCAGCCCTCGGTTGAACACCGTCACCGACCAGCCACGGCGGACCGCCTCGGTAACCGTCGCACCGCCCACGAAACCCGTGCCACCCAGCACCAGCAATCTCATCCGCCCACCCTGCCGGTGCGGGCCGGCGATCGACAGCCCTGTTCACCGGTAGCAGATCTGCCGGTGGCAGAACCGTCAGCCGAGCAACCGATCCAGCGGTCGGGGGATGGCGCCCGGGTCGACGGCGCGGACGAGCGCGGCAGCGTACCGGGCCTTGCGACCGCTCATCGTGCCCAGGAAACGGCGCAGTTGCCGCTCGATCGTCCGCCCGCGCTGCGCGGGCTGCCTCTGGAAGATCCGGAACCTCGCCAGATCCCGCTCGGCATCGATGACCCGCTCGACACCAGCGCTGCCCAGCGCGCGGATCAACTCGTCCTCCAGGTCGGTCACGCACACACCGAAACCGAGCGCCTCCATCGCCGACCGGTCCAGGGCGGCACCGAGGCCCGCCTGCTCCAGGCCACGGCGGAAGAAGCCCTCCTCGGCCTCGTCGCACAGCCCCCGTACCGTGATGGCGAGGCCCTGCGGTCCGAACAGCCGCAGGTACCGGCCGACGCTCATCGCGCCGCCGAGCGGCACCACGCAGACACCCTCACCGGCGAGATCACGGTGCCGTCGTTCCGCCAGGGCCTCCACCGCGTGCTGGTCGCTGACCCCCTCGACGAGGACGACCATACGCAGACCGGCCGCCGACTCCCGGGCCGCGGCTGCGGCCGTCGCGGCGGCGGGACCGCCGGCCGCCCAGAGGTGTACGGCGGCTCGGAAGCGGTCCGGCTCGGGCACGGGCACGGGACCGAGTCTCGCAACGGTTGGTCCACCCCCGCCACCGAATTCACGACGGTCGGCCAAAGATGTCGAACGTCCTCGAGGTCGGTCTGCGGTTGCGGGAGCAGTCCGCACCGAGTCACCGCACCACATCCGGGCCGGTGAGCAGGCCGAGCTCCGCGCGCGTCGGCAGACCCTCCCAGTCACCCGTGGTGGACACCGCGAACGCCCCGCAGACAGCGCCGCGGGCCAACCGGCCCGCCGGGGGCAGCTCGTCCAGCAGACCCGACAGGTAGCCCGCGACGAATCCGTCGCCCGCCCCGACGACGTCCACGGCCGTCACCGCGACGGCCGGCACCCGTGCGACGTCGCCGCCGGCCAGCACGAGGGCGCCCGCCGCACCGAGCTTCAGCACGACCTCCTCAGGGCCGAGCTCGGCCAGGCCGCGGGCCAGCTGGACCGCGTCCACCGGCCCTGGCCGATCGAGCACGAGGGCGGCCTCCTCGGCCCCGGCGAACACTGTCGCAGACCCCGCGACCAGTCGACGCAGCACCGGCCGGGCCTCGACCTCGGACCACAGGCGACGCCTGTAGTTGACGTCGAAGGTGATCCGGGTGCGGGCCCGGCGGGCCGCCGCCACGATGGCCTCGACCGCGGCGCGTGGTTGTTCCCCGAGCGCCGGGGTGATTCCCGTCAGGTGCAGCACGCGCGCCGTCGGCAGCACGTCGGCGGGAACGTCGTGCGGCCCCACCGCCGCCCCGGCACCGCCCGTGCGGTAATAGGCCACAGCCGCCCGGTCTGCGGTACGGCGGTGACGGACCAGCAGACCGGTGGGCCGGTCCGCGTCGCGAGCGACCGCGTCGACAGCGACGTCTTCGGCGCGCAGCGCGGCCAGGATCATGTCACCGAAGGCGTCCGAACCCAGACGCCCGATCCACCGCGCCGAGTGGCCGAGCCGCCGGACCCCGATCGCGACCGTCGACTCCGCCCCGGCGAACGACAGCTGCGCCGCGGCGCCGGGGCGTGGCGGGCCGACGGCCGTGGCGCGCACGACCGCCATGGCCTCGCCCAACGTGACCAGATCAGGCATCGGCCGGCTCCGGGCGCAGCGTCCGTACCAGGGTCTCGGCTCGGCCGGCGAGCGCGGCGAGGTCGCCACCGTCGACCGCGTCGCCGACGAGCGGCCCGCCGATACCGACCGCCCGGGCCCCCGCCCGCAGATAGGCGACGCTCTCGGCGGCGGAAATGCCCCCGGTCGGCACGAGCGGGATGTCCGGCAGCGGCGCACGCACCGCCCGCAGATAGCCGACACCGCCGACCGTCCCGATCGGAAACACCTTCACGAGCGCCGCGCCGGCCCGGACGGCAGCGAGGATCTCCGTCGGGCTCAGCGCGCCGCACACGACCGGAACACCGGCGTGGACGCCAGCCGCGATCACATCGGGCACCACAGCCGGCGTGACCAGGTACCGGGCGCCGGCATCCACGGCCGCCCGGGCCTGCGCGGCATCCAGCACGGTGCCGGCCCCGACGACGAGCCCCGGCGTCCTGGCGGCACCCGCGATGGCGCGCAGCCCGCCGGGCGTCGTCAGGGCCACCTCGACCGCCGTGACCCCGGCCTCGGCCAGGACATCGAGCACCGCCGGGACGTAGCGGACCGACCGCGCGCGGACGATCGCGATCGCCGGACACCGGGCCAGCGCACCGGCCAGCGCGCTCACCACACCACCGTAGGCGGTACCGGAACCGGCGCGACCGACCGCACCCGAAGCGGCCCGTCCTCGACCGACGCCACCGAATCGACGGACTTTCGTGCGGTCACCGTCCACAGCGGAGCACAGGAACCGACCGCCAGGGCGGACCGCTCGAGCCACGGCCCAATGCGCAGGTCGCGGTCGCCCGACCAGTCGAGGACGCCGCACTCCTCCTCAGCCGCCGCTCCCATCCGCGGATGCACGTCGAGCGGCGGATCAGGTTCCGTAGCGGTAATCGTGGACACTCAAGGAGCTCCTCGCTGAGGATGGGCGGGCCGGCCTGCGAGATCGCGCGGCACGGTTCGGTCCAGGCGGCGCCGCAGCGGGCGCCGAGGGCCAGGTGATCATGATTTACCCGCCGGGTCCGGGACCGCGGCGCGACGCAGGACCGCTACGGCGCGCGGTGCCAGGACTGCGGTCCCGGCGCCGAGCCGTTCGCCGCCGACGGCGGAGATGTCGAGGGGCTGCCCAGTACGGTTGATCAGGAACCAGTACGGTCCGCGTACGGCCAGTTCGACGCGACCGCGCAGGCCCGGCGGGAGTTCGCTGTGGATGCCGGCTCGTTTCGCCAGGTCGGCCAAGACGACGCTGAGCCCGTCGGGCCGCAGGCGGGTGGAGACGTAGGCGGCGGATCCGGAACCCACGGCCCGACGGGTGATGGCCGGGCGGCCAGTCTGGCCGCCGTGGCTGTACCGGGCCAGGACCTCGGTCGTGGGGTCCGTGAGGTCGATGCGGTCGGTCCACAGGGTGCCGACCGTGCCGTTGTCGAGATCGACGCACTCCTCGTCGGGCAGGGGAGCGAACTCTTCGATCCTGATGCCGAGCAGATCGCGCAGGGCTCCCGGGTAGCCGTCGAGCCAGACGTGGTCGTGCTCGTCCACGATGCCGGAGAAGTAGGTGGTGACGAGGTGGCCGCCGCCGGCGACGTAGCTGCGTAGCCGGTCGGCGAGTGCGCCGGGCACGACATGCAGGATCGGGGCGACGAGCAGACCGTAGCGATGCAGCGGCGCGTCGACGGGGACCACGTCGGCGCGGATACCGAGTTTGAGAAGGGCGGTGTACCAGTCGAGGGCCTCCTGCCGGTAGCGGAGCCGGTCGCTGGGGTGTGCGTCGTGTTCCGCCGTCCACCAGGATTCCCAGTCGAAGACGATGGCCGTGCCGGCCGGCCGGCGCGTCGTGCCGGCCACCTCGGCGAGATCGCGCAGCGTGGCGCCGAGATCGGCGACGGCGCGGAAGATGGTGCTGTCGACGCCGGCGTGGGGCACCATCGCCGAGTGGTACTTCTCGGCGCCCGCCGCGGACTGGCGCCATTGGAAGAAGCAGACCGCGTCGGCGCCGTGGGCGACGTGCGTGAGCGAGTCGCGGGCCATCTCGCCTGGCTCCTTGGCGACGTTGATCGGCTGCCAGTTGAGCGCGCTGGTGGAGTGCTCCATGAGATACCACGGCCGCCCGCCGGCCAGGTTCGCGGTGAGGTTGGCCGAGAACGACAGTTCGTCGTGCGCCTGCGGGCCCGGCGTCGTGTAGTGGTCGTTGGCGATGAAGTCGACCTCGGCGGCCCAGTCGGCGTAGTTGATGGCCTTGGACCAGCCCATGACCATGAAGTTGGTGGTGACGGGAATGTCCGGGGTCACTTCGTACAGCACGGATCGTTCGGCGCGCAGGTGGTCCTTGAGCGCATCGGAGGAGAACCGCTTGAAGTCCAGTTGCTGCGTCGGGTTGGGGTGCGTGGTCGCCAGCCGTGGTGGCAGGATCTGCGCCCAGTCGCTGTACTGCTGCGACCAGAACGTGGTCGCCCAGGCCCGGTTGAGGGCCTCCAGGGTGCCGTACCGGCGGCGCAGCCAGTGCCGGAACGCGGCTGCGGCGTCGTCTGAGTAGTCGTAGGCGTTGTCGCCGCCCAGTTCGTTGTTGACATGCCAGGCGGTCAGCGCCGGGTGGTTGCGGTACCGCTCGGCGAGTGCGCGGGTCAGGCGGAGCGCATGCGATCGGAAGATCGGCGAAGTCGGCCGCCAGTGCTGCCGGGCGCCGGGCCAGATGGTGCGGCCGTCTCGGTCGATCGGCAGGATCTCCGGGTGCATCGTGGTCAGCCAGGGCGGCGGGGATGCGGTCGCGGTGGCCAGGTCGACGGCGATGCCGTGGGCGTGCAGCAGGTCCATGACGTCGTCGAGCCACGCGAAGTCCCACACGTCCGCCTGCGGCTGGATCCGGGCCCAGGAGAAGATCGCCAGGGAGACGATGTTCACGCCGGCCACCTGCATGGCTCGAACGTCCGCGTCCCAGATGTGGCGGGGCCACTGCTCGGGGTTGTAGTCGGCGCCGAACGCGAGACGGCTCCGGGACGGATCCGATGGCCAGCGCAGCCATCGGTGATTGGGGTGCGGCTGCATGCCGGCTCCTCCTTCGCGGTGCTGCTGATGGTGACGTGATCCCGGTCGCCGGCGGGTCGGCTGTGCCCCGCTCACCCGCTGAGCGGCTTGGCGGCAAACCTCAGCTTTTCGGCCTCATGGAACGCCTGGCCCCCTTCGTGGCCGTTGAACGGGTAGACGCGGATCTCCTTCGGTCCCGCGTAGTGGTTGTACGAGGCGAACACGGTCGAGGGTGGGCAGGCTTGGTCCATCAGCCCGACGGAGTACAGCGCCGAGGCGCTGGCCCGCTTGGCGTGGCTGACCGTGTCGAAGTACGAGAGCGTGCGCAGCACCTGATCCCGTTCGTCTCGGCGGACCTTGAGATAGCCGGTGATCTCGGCGTACGGCGAGGCGTCGGTGATGGTCAGCGCACGGGAAAAGTCGGCGAGGAACGGGACGTCGGGCATTGCGGCCACAAGACCTGACGCGAGGCCGGCCACGGCGGTGGCGATTCCGCCACCCTGGCTGGTCCCGGTGACGGCCACCCTGCTCGGGTCCACCTCGGACAGCTCACGTACGGCGTCGACAGCACGGACCCCGTCGGTGAAGACCCGGCGGTAGTAGTAGGTCTCCGGACTGGCGATGCCTCGGGTGGTGAAGCCCGCGATCGCGGGGTCCCCAGTGGGGTCAGGATCGGGTGTGTCGCCCCTGGGGCCCTTCGCGCCCTGACCCCGGGTGTCCATGATGAAGTGGGCATATCCGGCCATGGCCCACAGCGGTCTCTCATGCGGCAGGCCGCGGCCCCCGCCGTATCCGACGTACTCCACCACGGCGGGCAGTGGACCGCTGCGGGTGACGGGCAGGTGCAGCCAGGCCTTGACCGGATTGCCGTCGTAGCCGGCGAAGGTGACGTCAAGGGTGTCGATCACTGCGAGCCCGTTGTCGGCCGGTGTGACGGTGAGATCCAGCTGATGGGCGCGCGCGTCCTGGAGCGTCGTGGTCCAGAAGCTGTCGAAGTCCTCCGGCTCCGCGACGTCGGGCCGGTAGCTGCGCAGAAGGTCTTCGGGCAGGTCGAACAGTGCCATGGCATCTCCACGGGGCTGGTTGGTCGGGAGTCGGGTGGGTCGTCACCACTCGGTGAACGCGCCGTCCGGGCCGCGCCAGACGGGGGAACGGAACCGGTGGCCTCGTGCCGCCGCCTCGCGCACCGCATTTTCGTCGACGTCGATGCCGAGACCGGGTGCGCCGAGTCGCTCCACGTGCCCGTCGCGCAACCGCAGGACGTCGGCGTCGACGAGATAGTTCAGGCCGTCCTGGCCGTTGTTGTAGTGGATGCCAAGGGCCTGTTCCTGAATGAGAAAGTTGGGTATGGCCAGGTCGATCTGCAGGCATGCGGCCAGGGCGATGGGGCCGAGCGGGCAGTGCGGGGCCAGGACGGCGTCGTACATCTCGGCGACCGCGGCGATGCGCCGGACCTCGGAGATGCCTCCGGCGTGCGAGAGGTCAGGTTGGACGACTGCCACACCGGCGTCCAGGACGTCCCGGAACTCGCGCCGCGTGTAGAGCCGTTCGCCAGTGGCGATCGGCAGTGCGGTCGCCGTGACGATCCGGGCGATGTCGCTGGAGTACTCCGGCCGCAGCGGTTCCTCGACGAACAGGGGCACGTACGGCTCCAGCAGCGGCAGGAGGCGACGGCTGGCGGGGATCGAGGCTCGGCCGTGCAGGTCGATCGCCACGTCGTTGTCGGGACCGATCGCCTCCCGGACCATGGCCAGGAGATCGACGACGGATCGCAGGACCGCGGGTGTGTCCAGGAACGCCATCGCGCCCGGCGGCGCGATCTTGACGGCGGTGTATCCAGCTGCGATCGCCGCCGCGGCGGCTTCGGCGACCTGTTCGGCGGTCTCGCCGTACGCCCAGCCGTACATCCGGACGCGGTCGCGTACCGGCCCGCCGAGCAGTTCGTGGACCGGTGCCCCGCGGACCTTTCCGGCGATGTCCCACAGCGCCTGGTCGATGCCGGCGACGGCGCTGGACAGCACGGGGCCGCCACGGTAGAAGCCGCCGCGGGTGAGGACCTGCCAGTGGTCTTCGATGCGCATCGGATCGCTGCCGATGAGCAGGTCGGACAGCTCACCGATCGCGGCCCGGACGGTCTCGGCGCGGCCCTCCACGACCGGTTCGCCCCAGCCGACGACACCGTCATCGGTGGTGATCTTCAGAAAGAGCCAGCGGGGCGCCACGAGGAAGGTCTCGACACGGTCGATTTTCACGGGGCCACGATCCCGCCGTCGAGATGCCGTACCTGGGCCGACCACCGTTCGTGAAGGTGCTCCACGGGCGGGTACTTGGCCGCCTCCGCCTCGTCGAGGCCGATGCCCCACCCGGGTGCGTCCGACGGAAAGAGGAAGCCGTTGCGGGGTGCGAGCGTGCCCGGGAACACCGCGTGGACGGCCGGTGCGTACTCGTGGCCCTCCTGGACGACGAACGCCGCGCTGGTCACGTCGAGCGCGACGTTCGCCGCCGCGCCGACCGGGGACACGTCGGCCGGCGCGTGCCAGGCGGTGCCCACACCGTGGAGTTCGCACAGGGCGACGAGCTTGCGCGCCGGGCTCAGGCCGCCGATCGAGGAGATGTGCAGACGCAGCAGATCGACGCCGCCACCCGTCACGAGCCGGGCCGCGTCGGCCACCGACGCCACCTGTTCCCCGGCGGCGATGGGCATGGGTGCGGCCGCGCGGACCTCGCTCAGCCGGTCGTAGAACTCCGGGGCGATCGGATCCTCCAGGAAGAACAACCGGTACTCCTCGAGCCGGCGGACCAATCCGACAGCCTGCTTGACGGTCAGCCGGGAATGGACGTCGTGCATCAGGTGCGGCTCGGGCCCGAGGGCCGCGCGGGCCTGCGCGAACAGGTCCGGAGTGTCGCGCAGGTAACGGTGCACGTCCCACCCGCCGGGATGCGGTGTTCCGGTGTACTCGCCGGGCGTGGCCGGAGCGCCGTAGGTTCCGGCGCCGGGGCCGCCGACCTGCAGCCGGACGTGCCGGTAGCCCCGATCGAGCAGGACGCGGGCCTGCTCCAGGGTGTCGTCGACGGTGGCCCCGCCGGCGTGCAGGTACGTGTCGGCCGCCGCTCGGACCCGCCCGCCGAGCAACTCGTAGACGGGCATGCCGGCCCGTTTACCGGCGATGTCCCACAGCGCCTGGTCGACGCCGGACAGGGCGTTGTTGGTGACCGGGCCGCTGCGCCAGTACGACGAGAAATGGATCATCCGGAAGATGTCCTCGATGTCGGCCGGATGGCGGCCGACGAGCAGCGGCGCGACATGACGGTCGACGGTGGCGGCGACCGCGTGGAACCGCTGGGTGAATGTCGCGCATCCGAGCCCGTACAGGCCGGGATCGGTGGTGTCGACCCGGACGACGACGAGGGGCACGCCCTCCGGGGCGGTGACGATCGACCGGACGCCGGTGATGCGCAGCCGGTCACGGCCGGGCCAGGGCGCCTGCGTCTCCGGCATGGGACTGAGGGGCACGGACGTGGTCTCCTGTTCGAGGATCGTTGCTTCGGTGGACTGCGACGGCAGACCGTCAGGCGTGGGCCCGCACGGCGATCAGCTGGGCCGACCCGGTGCCGTTGGTGGCGGTGACGACAACCCTGATCCGGTCGGTCACGATCGGGGCCGCGAGACTGTGCGTGCGGCGCCGCTGCCGGTTGTCGGCCACCGACACGAGCGGTTGCCAGCCGGCCCCGGCGGCACGGGCCTCGATCCGGTAGTCGCGCACGAGCGTCGGCATGAGCGTGAACGGCATCCGGTGATGGGGCAGATTGATCAGGTCCTCGTTGACGTCGTCGTTGGCGATGATCTCGACCCGGCTCACCGTCACCGGCTCCGCCCAGGCCAGTTGCAACCACGGCTCGCCGTCCGTGGCGAGGGGCCGCGACATCCACAGGTGCGGTCCGGCGAAGGGGCGCAGGTACCCGTCGACCACCTTGTCGGCGGAGTAGGCCGCGGTCGGACCGGTGCGCAGGCAGAAGGTCCGGCGGCGGAGGGCGCCGCTCTTCCACTCGAGCACCGGTTGCCGCTCCTCCAGGTCCGGCGTCGGCGGCACGTGGGACAGGGACAGAACGCCGGGGACGGTCGTGTCCGCGATGTGCAGGGTCACGGCGCGGTTGGCCCGCACCCGCAGGAAGGCGTTGCGCGCGGAGGGCGGCGTCCACTCCAGCGGAAGGCGGACCCACTGCCCGGCGCCCGCCCCGACCGGGACCTCCGCGCTGTCGACAAGCGTGCCCGGTACGTAGTTCTGCCCGAGGCCGGGGTCGTAGAGGTCCACCACGAGCGTCGTGGCCTCGGCCGCGTCGACGAGAAGTTCCAGCCCCGCCAGGACGGGATCGACCGGCAGCACGATGCCGGCGTCGGCGGTCAGCGGCCACTCCGCACCCGGTTCGGTCACCTCGATCCCGTCCAGCGTCGAGGACGCCGTCACCAGGGCCGTGCGGGCCTGATCGGTAGGGTCAGCCGCGGCCACGCCGATGAGGGACGCGTCGGAGCGCAGGAGCGTCTGTTGCAGGTGACCCACGTCGAGTTCGCGTGGGGCCACCTGCCGGTCGAGGCACAGGACGGCGGCGGTTCCCGCCGCCTGGCCCAGCGTCGCGCAGGTGGCCATCACCCGGGTCGACCCGAATGCGATGTGGCTGGCCGAGACGTTGCGTCCGGCGAACAGCAGGTTCGTGGTATTCACCGAGTACAGGCAGCGGTAGGGGATGTGGTACACGCCGTCCGGGTGCAGGTGTTTGGAGGCGGCCTCCGTCGCGTACATGCCCTGCGGGGGATGCATGTCGATGGACCAACCGCCGAAGGCGATCTGGTCGGGGAACTCCGTCTGGCCCATGATGTCGTTCTGGGTCAGCACGTGGTCGCCGATGAACCTCCGGTACTCCCGCTTGCCGGGGACGGCCCCGACCCACTCCAGGGTCATCGTGTCCGCGTCGAACCGGCCGGAGTTCTTGATGTGGTCCCAGATGCCGTAGATGACCGACCACAGTTCGTCGCGGATGACGTCGTTGTCGTGGACGGTGTCCAACTCGCCGCCGTACTCGATCCACCAGTACGCGGTGCCGTTGTCGCCGGCCCGGATAAGGCGCTGCTGCGGGATGCTGGTCCGCGTGATGTCCTTGGCGAACGACGGCGCCACGTAGGTGACCGGCTCACCTGCGTCCTTGGTGTAGAAGAGCAGGGTGCTGCCGAGGGTGATGTCGTCGGCCTCGGCGGGCGCCCAGGGTTCGCCGTACTGGCCGCTGGCCTCGCGGCCGATGCGGTACTCGGCGCCGGCCAGGTGTCCGATCAGGCCGTCACCGGTGCAGTCGAGAAAGATCGGCGACGAGAAGTGGATGAGCCGCTCGGAGCCCATCATCCACCCGGTGACGGCGTGGATCTGCCGCGCCTCGGGCGGCCCGCCCGCCTCGACGTCACGGACGTCGGTGTTGAGATACAGGGAGATGTTCGATTCCGCCCGCACCGCGTCGAGCACGACCGTGTCCCACACGTACGGGTTGCCCTGCGGGTTGCGGTACTGGTTCTCCACGAACAGCTCACCCATGATCCCGCCTTCGCGGGCGTAGTGGTTGTCGCCGTGGCTCGTGGCACCCACCACCCAGACCCGCACCTCGCTGCTGGAATTGCCGCCCAGCACCGGCCGGTTGTTGATCAGCGCGACCGTCCGGCCCAGGCGGGCGGCGGCGATGGCGGCGCACACACCCGCCAGACCACCGCCGACCACTGTGATGTCGTGTGCGGCGTGTTCAACACGCATCGTTGTGAGCCTCCGTCGGTGTCACTTGAGCCCGGTGCGGCTCAGTGCGGACAGGAACTGGCGCTGGAACACGAGAAACACGATGATCATCGGCACGACCGACGAGGTGGCCGCGGCCATGGACAGGCCACCGGCGAGGCCGCCGTCGCCGTCGACGAAACGGGTCAGGCCGACGGGAAGCGTGTAGTTCTCGTCGGTGGAAAGCATGATCAGAGGCGTCTCGTAGCTGTTCCACGACCACACGAAGCCGAGAATCGCCAGTGCCGCGAGGACGGGCCGCGCCATCGGAAGGTAGATACGCCAGTAGATCGACCACTCGCCGGCACCGTCGATGCGGGCGGCCTCGGCGAGCTCTCCGGGCACGGCGGAGAAATGCTGGCGCATCAGGAAGGTGCCGAAGACGGTGAACATGCTCGGCAGGATCAGCGCCCACAGGGTGTCGTACAGGCCGACGGCCTGGAAGAACATGAACCGGGGCACGAGCAGCAACTGGGTCGGCACGATCGAGGTCGCGATGTAGAGCAGGAAGAGGCGGTCGCGACCTTTGAACCGCATGCGGGCGAAGGCGTACCCGGCGAGGGAGGACGTGAACAGCTCGCCGGTGACGGCAACGGTCGCCACGATCAGGGAGTTGCCGAAGTAGCGCAGCAGGGGCGGGTCGCCGGCCCACACGTCGACGTAGTTGACCCACCGAACCGGGTCGGGAATCCACGTCACCGGAAGCGTGAACACGTCGATGTTGCGTTTGAGCGAGGCCGAGATCATCCACAGCAGCGGAAGGGCGAAGAGCACCGCGATCGCCCACATGAGAGCGCTCAGCACCCAGGTTTGCAGGGTTCGGGCATTACGGCTGCGGGTCATGTGTAGAGCCCCCGTCCCTTCTGGAACCGCCACAGCACCAGCGTCAGCAGCAGCACCGCGGCGAACGTGACGACGCCTATCGCCGCGGCGTAGCCGAACTTGTAGGCCTGAAATCCGGACTGGTACATGTAGTAGGCCAGCACGGTGGTGGACTCCCCCGGGCCGCCGCCGGTCAGGAAGGCGATCAACCCGAACCCCTGCGACGTGCCGATGAACGACGTGATCGCCAGGAAGATGGTGGTCGGCATGAGGCTCGGCCACGTGATGGTGCGGAACCGGCGCCACGCGCCGGCGCCGTCGATCATCGCCGCCTCGTGCAGGTCCTGAGGCAGTTCCTGGAGAGCGGCCAGGTAGATCACCGCTTGGTAGCCCATGCCGGCCCACACCTGGATGAGCACGAGCGCCGGCAGAGCCCAATCCTCGGACACCAGCCAGGTCGGCGGCTCGGACAGACCCAGGATCCGCAGGGCCTGGTTGAGCAGCCCGGCGCTGGGGTTGAGTACGAGCAGCCAAACCATACCGATGGCGACCGTGTTGACCATGCTGGGTACGAAGAACACGACCCGCAGCGCGGCCCGGCCGACCAGCGGCCGGTTGAGGGCCAGTGCGAGCAGCAGGCCGAAGGCGATCGACATCGGCACGCCGAGGCCGGCGAAGAACACCGTGCGGCCCAGGGCTTTCCAGAACTTGGGGTCGGCGAACAGTTCGGCGAAGTTGTCCAGGCCCACCCACTCGATTCCGCCCAGGCCGGACAGCACGTTCCAGCGGGTGAACGCGATGCCCAGCCCGGCCAGCATCGGACCCAGAGTGAAGGCGATCAGTCCGACGAGATTGGGGGTGATGAACAACCACGGCAACCAGGAGCGGACCTCGGAGGGCCGGCGCCTGTTCTCCCGTACGACGGGCGGTACCGGCGACCGGGCTGGGCCAGCCAGAGTCTGCATGTGTCTCTAGCCCGCCTTTTTGATCGCCGCGTCGCACTGTTCCTTGGCGGTTCGGGCCCACTGATCAAGGCTGATGTTGCCGAGCAGGACCCGCTGGTTGAGCCCGTTCACGATCGTGGAGATCTCCGCGTGTGCCGTCTGGATGGTGTCCACGGGGATCCGCGCGTCCGAGGTCAGCAGGTTGGTGACCAGCGACCGGTCGTCGAACAGCTTCGCGGCGTCGGGTCCGCCCAGATCGGCGGCCAATTTGGCGGTGTCGCCACCGGGCAGCGACGGCAGCCGGCCGCCGGGCACCATGTGTGCCGCGCCTTCGCCGAGCCAGAACTGCAGGAGCGTGAAGGCGGCGTCCTGGTGGCGGGACTTCTTCGTGATGGCCACGTTGTCGCCGTAGCCACCGGTGTTCCAGAACCGCGCGCCCTTCTGCGGCGCCGGCATCGGCAGCAGAACGGTCTGGAAGTCGTGCGGATACTCCTTGGTGTCCTTGATGTAGCGCAGGACGAACGGCTGGGAGATCCACATCGCCACCTTCCCCGTGAGGAACGGGGTCTGGGCGAACGCGTCCCACTTCTGCGCGACGATCTCGGTCATCGGCGCGGCGGATTTCTCGGCCATCATGTCCAGCCGGAGTTGGAAGTTCTCCCGGAACGCCGGGTGGTCGAAATTGGACTCGCGGCCGCCGGCCTTGTAGGTGAAGTCCGGGCCGATCTGCTGACGGGCAAGGTCCGGCGGGATCAGACACCCGTACACGCCGTTGCCGGACAGCTGTTTCGCGATCGCGCGAAAGTCGGCGGTCGTCCAGTCCGCCGGGACGGTGACGCCGGCCTTGTCGAGCAGGCTCTTGTTGGCCAGCACCGTCTCCACGCTGCGGCTGGCCGGAGCGGAGTACGCCTTACCGTCGAAGAAATTGTTGCTGGCCGGTTCCGTGCCAGGGGCGAAGACCTTCAACGCCGCGTCACCGGCGAGCCGGTCGGTGAGGTCGGTGAGCAGACCCGCCTCGACGCGTTTGGCCAGGGCCGAGCGCGCGTACGACACGACGACGTCGATGTCGAGACCGCCCTGCAGCGCGGTGTCGAGCTTGAGGTTGCCCTGGTCGTCGTTGACGTAACGGGTGTAGTTGACCTTGATGTTCGGGTACTTCGCGGTGAACGCGGCGAACAGGGCGTTGGGTCCGCTCTCCGGAGGGACTCCGCCCCACACGTTGAGGGTCACCGTGCCGGCGTCACCGGACTCGCCGCCCTTGCCGCAGGCCGAGAGGACGGCGGCGGAAGCCAGTCCGGCCGCGCCCGCGAGCAGGCGCCGGCGGCTGATCGTACGTGTCATGGCGTCACTTCCTGATCTGAGGATGGTGGCTGTCCGGGTAGGGACAGTGGGTAGAGGTGCTCGGGGGTGAAGCCGAGCAGCCGCGTGGCCCGAGCGGTGTCGATGGCGACGCCCCGGCCGGTCCATCGCGTCCGCCGGGGCACCCCCGGCAGGTGCTCGTCCAGCAGCGCCTCCGTATCGGTGGCGCTCAGGGTGTCCGGGGCGGCGACGAACACCGCGTGGAATCCCGTCACGGGGGCGGTGAGGGCCAACAGGCCGGCGCGGGCGGCGTCGCGGGTGTCCAGATAGGCCCACAGGTCGGTGGCCCCCCAGGACGGGTGTTCGGCGTAGTTGCGGGCGTAGGTGTCGAACTGGTCGTCGGGACCGCCGAGCAGCGGCAGGCGCAGTGCGACGACGGTCATCCCGTGCCGGCGGGCCATCATCGCGCCGATCGCCTCGTCGGTCTGCTTCGACAGCGCGTACGGGTCGGCTACCTGCAGCGGCAGATCCTCGTCGATGGGCAGGTAGGCCGGTGTCTGCGGGTACGGCGACCAGGGCAGACCGGTCACCGAAAGGCTGCTGGCGATGACGGCCCGGCCGACGCCCTGCTGAGCCGCCTCCTCCAGCACGGTGAACGTGGCCCGGGTGTTGGTGGTGAACACCTCGTGCGGTGTGCCGAGGGTGGGCGCTGGGATCGCCGCGCAGTGAAAGACGGCGTCGACCCCCGCGAGGGCGTCGCGTACCACGATCGGGTCCCCGGCGGATCCGGTCACCATCCGGCCCGCCTGGGTGTCGCCCGGGTCGTGCAGGTCGAGACCGGTGGTGGGGATGTGCCGGTTGGCGAACAGCTTCAGCGCCGCCCGACCCAGCCGTCCGGCCGCACCGGTGACCAGGACCCGCCGGGGCCCGCTCACGGCGCCATCACCTGCACCGGCCGCATCTCCGCGGTGTTCTTGGCCAGGACGATGCCGCCGCCCCACTGGATCCAGCCGGCCCGGCCGATGCCGTCGTCGTCATCGTTGACCACGAAGGACAGGGCGACCGGTGCGGTGGGCGGACCGGTCAACCCGAGGGCGGACCAGGGCACCGACACGCGGTAGGAGGTGGTGGTTCCGGTCCGGACGATCGCCGCCGTCGCGCCGGGCGTCGCCCCGGCCACTCCGCCGGCCGGTGGCGTGAAGGTGTACACGGCCGGACCGGTGCCCAGCAGCGCCGCGCCGATCTCGACGCGGGCGGTCGACCGCCCCGGAAGGTCGGGGCTGATCGCCAGTTGGATGGAGTCGCCGTCCCACATACTGCCGGCCGTCTTCGTCTGGGCGTGGACGTTGTCGGTCACGTCGGCCGTCAACCACAGGGCCTCCGCGGTGCGGGTGAGCTTGACGGTGCCCGACAGGTCCGACGCACCGCCGTAGGGAACCCGCCGGTAGTCGACCGCGCCGTCGGCCGTCAGATTCACGGGTACGACGGCGTTCTGTCCGTCGGCCTCGATCGGGTTGAAGCCGACGGTCCCACCGGCACGGAACGCGCCCAACTGTGCCGTGTCGACGCGCACCGACATGTCGGAGGACTTCCAGGGGACGATCCCCGCGACCGGGATGTCGACCGAGGTGACGGAGTTCGGCGGGACCGGGGCGACGCCGGTCACCGTGCCGCTCTGCGTCCCCACCGTCCACGCGATCTGCGAGACGTCCAGAGCCGTCGCCGATTTGTTGTTGGTGATCTTCACCCGCAGCGAACCACCGAGCGGCCCGACCGACGTCACGATCGGATCGACTGTCGCCACGACCGGATCGGTGATCATCGCGTCGTCGCGCAGCACCATCGACGCCGATCCCCCGGACCCGGCCCGCACGTGTACCGTTCGCGGGCCCTTCACCGTGCTACCGGGAACGGTGACGGTCTTCGTTCCCACCTGCCCGGCCGGCGCATACACCGCGTAGGTGTTGTCCTCGACGTGGAAGTTGGTCCACGTGCCTCCACCACCGTGGGTCCGGTCCACCTTCAGCGTCACCGGGATGTCGTCGCCCACGGCGACCGTGTCCGGAACCGAGACGGAGTACACCTTCGGGTTGCTCACCGCGAGGGCCGTCGGCTTGCCCTTGGTGAAGACCGGGTGCTCGGTCAGGTCCAGCGTCACCTTGCCCTGTAGGGGTTCCAGGGTGTTCGACCGGCCGTAGGCGTTGGTGACCGTGACGGGGGTGGTGGTGCTCAGCTCGACCTGGGTCGGTGTGGTCGCCCACATCACCCGGACCGGCACCTTGCCGGGCCCGCCGGCGAACTCGTACGAGTAGACACCCGACCCCAGGTTGTCGGCGGCACGGAAGTCCAGACCGGCGAGCTGGCGGATCAGCACCGACTGCGTGACCAGCGCCGGCTTCGGGGCGTAGGCGTTCATCCCCAGGTATCCGGGACGGCGCAGCACGCCGAAGTTGTACTCCTGGTTCGACGCGGTCGTGCCGTCGTTGAGGAAGTCGTACCAGTAGTAGCGGCTGGCCCCGTTGGCCACGGCCAGGCTGGCCGCCCGGACGAGGTAGTCGCCCTGCTGCAGCTCGGTGACGCCGCCGTTGGTGTGGGTCGGGAATCCGTTCTCGGTGATGTCGATCGGCATGTCGCGACCGTTGTTGTAGCGGCGGATCAGGTCCCTGAACGTCGGGATCAGGGTCAGGCCGCGGACCTCCGGCGGGGCCGGAAAGCCGTAGAGATGCGCGCTGAAGCGGTCCATGTACTGCAGGCCGCCGATCTGGAACAGCTCTTCCCACCACGCGGGTCCGCCGCCGGCCGGCGCGACGACCTCGGCCTGCGGGTGGTCGGCCTTCACCTTGGCGTAGGTCGCCTGCAACAGCGGTAGGTAGCACTGCGGGGTACGACCGCACAGGCCGTTGTTGAAGCCCCCGTCGAACTCGTTGTACACCTCGACCTTGTTGGTACCGGAGAGGGTGAGCATCGCTGAGGCGTAGGCGGCGAAGGCGGCGTGGCCTTCCGGTGTGCTCGGCGTCTTCCCGCCGTCGTAGAGCGGATTAGCGAACGCCGCGACCAGCAGAGGCTCCATGCCGTTGGCGGCCAGCCCGTTGAGGAACGGGGCGCCGTAGGTGGGCATGGTGTAGGTGCCGGCGGTCTTCTCCACATGCTGCCAGGACAGGGCGTCGCGGACGTGGGTGTAACCGACCTTCGCCATCGTGGGGACGAGACTGGGCGGGTCGCTCTGGGAGAAGTGGGTCCCGACTCCCCACGGCGCCCCGGGCCGCCGGGCGTCGGCGGGAAGCGCGTCCAGCAGCGCCACCGGCGTGTACCGGGTGACCGGGAGTCCACCCACCTCGGCCGTGACGCCGAGGGTGTAGTAGCCGGGCTTGACCGCGGCGAGGTCGACCGCCGCCGTGCCACCGGACACCGCGGCCGTGCCGCTGGCCGCCGGCACGCCCTGCTCGTCGGCGGCCGCCCAGCGCACGCTGGCGGCGCTGGAGGTCACCGGGATGGTCCGCGGCTCAGATCCGCTGAAGACCAGGTTCGTCGCGGTGATGCGCACCGCCTCGGCGGTGCTGAAGCTGACCGAGACATCGGCCACGCACAGGTCGGTGGCCGACCGCCCGAGCCGGCTGTCCCAGGAGGCGATGCGGAAGTCGGCGCCGGACGGCAGATCGCCCTTGAACTCGGCGTCGGCCAACTGGAAGACGTAGGAACGCCAGACGTTCCCGCCGGTCAGCGGGACGGCGTCGCCGGCCCGGTTCTGCCCTGTGCCGTCGTACTGGATCGTGAAGTGTCCGGGGCCGGCGTCGAAGTAGCTGACCTTGACGAACGCGTAACCGGTGGTGGCCGGCTGCCGGGCGGCGTCGACCCGGAAATACAGGAAGTCATTGGTGATCGGCGTCTGCGTGGTGGTCCAGCAGGGGCGGCCGCCCCGCTCGGTGGCCGCCGCGGAGATCTGGCCGGAGGCGTCGCCGGGATTGCCGGCCATACCGTTCCACTGTGGGGTCGCCGAGAGCACCGCGGAGGCTGCGGCGGCGTCGGCGGACGCTGGATGCGCGACGCCGATCATCGGCAGACCGATGAGGACGGCCAGTCCGGTCGCGACGCGCATCCGCCACCTGTGGCGGTGCACGTTCGAGGGTCGTGTCAAGGTCATCACCTCTCGGCTCAGCCACGGTCGACTCGTTGGCGCATCGTCGTCCCGTGACTCGGGTCCGTGGCGAGCCGATCGGCTCGCCACGGTTCGGAGCATGTGGCGCCCTTCCGTCCATGGCGGCAGCCCGCCGGACCCACCCCGTGATGTGGAAAACCGACCCGGGCAGCAGTCATCGCGCCTGCTGGAGCAGGGTCAACTGCGGCGACCGGGCGGGATCGTTGGTCAAGTGCGGCGAGCGTAATGGTGCAGTAATAGCACCGTCAAGATGCTCCGCCGAAACCCACGCGACACGAATCCGTAGCATCCCGCCCCGGAGTGATGCTATAAATGCAACATGCTGCCGTCTCAGCCGAACAAATCACTCCAGGACGGGCTCGACTGCCTGCAGTTGCTGGCCAGTTCCGCTGAGGCCCTCGGCTCACGCGAAGTCGCAAGACGGCTCGGACTGGAACCTTCTCGCGCAAACAGGCTGCTCAAGACCCTCGCGCACATCCGGCTGATCGAACAGGACGAGCGGCGCCGCTATCGTCCCGGCCCGGGAATCCATGCCCTGGCCGCGCAGAGCCTCTTCGGGTCCGGCCTGATCCGCCGTGCGCTCGGGCCGCTCGGCGAGCTTCACGTCCACGGTCACACCGTGGCCATGGGCGTGCTCTGGCGCGACCAGATGTCGTACCTGTACCACGCCGACCCGGGCATGGACACCAGCACGGCCCTCGGCCGGATCGGCCTCTTCCCGGTCACCCGATCCGGGCTCGGGATGGCCCTACTGGCCGCTCAGGACGACGAGGACGTCCGCGCCATGTGGACAACCAGCGCGAACGAGACCCCGGTCGAGCAGGTCCTCACCGATCTTGCGGAGATCCGCGAAGCCGGTTTCGCCCTGCGCGCCGGTAAGACCGAACGCACCGTTGCCGTCACCGTCGGCTCAGCACCGTACGCCGCGATCGGCATGTCCGGCCGCTTCCCCGACACGCAAATACCTGAACTCGTAAGCGCACTCCGGCACGCGGCAGAGAAGATCGACAAAAAAGGCTGAGGCGGACCTGAACCTCGGTACCCGCCCCGCCGCGAGGGCAGTCGCGCCAGCACCTCTACCGGAGTCATGCCTCGTACCCCTTCCGCGGCAGTTCGTGGCGTAACAACGCGCGGGTCCGGTTGAGCCGCGACTTGACCGTGCCGACGGGTACCGCGCAGATCTGCCCGCAGGCGTCCAGTGGCAGATCCTTCAGGTAGGACAGCAGGAGCACCTCCCGTTCCCGGGCCGGAAGCGCCGCCAGCGCGCCAGCGACCGTCCCCCGGTCGGCGAACGCCTCTCGCTCACCCAACTGGCAGCGAACCACCAGCAACGCATCGCTCATCGGCCCTCCTTCGCCCATTCAGTCGGGGTGGGTGCCCGGTAGGTTCACGACCCACCACAGCGGGAGCCGGCCCGCCGACACAGTCACCGGCCGGACCTCGTCCAGGATCAAGAAAAGCCGGCCAGAACCATGGTCAACGAAGCCGCCGATTGCGAAACTGCTTCAATCTGCGTCAGCACGGGCAACCGAGGCGCTTACCGAAACCCCGCGTGCCACCTGGGCGACACCACGTGCCCGCCCACCACCGAGACCGACTCGACGTCGGCACAACCCGGACGGAGAACGGCATGCCCAGCACCCCGCTGTCCCTGCCGCAGCCATCCGCACGGGCACCCGAGTTCGGCCGGGACGCGCTCATCGTCTGCGAGAACCTGGTGCGGATCTACCAGACCGGTTCGATCGAGGTGCAGGCCCTGCAGGGACTGGACCTGGCCGTGCGGAGCGGCGAGTTGGTCGCCGTCGTCGGTGCCTCCGGGTCGGGCAAGTCGACACTGCTCTCCATCCTGGCCGGCATCGACGCCCCCACCGCCGGGCGGGTCCGGGTCGACAGGTGGAACCTGCTGGCGATGTCCCGCGCGGACCGGGTGGACTACCGGCGGCACACCGTCGGGTTCGTGCGGCAGCAGACGGCGAGCAACCTGATCCCGTACCTGACCGCACGGGAGATGGTGGACCTGCCGATGACGGCGGCCCGGACCCCGAAGGAGGAGCGCCGGGAGCGCGCGGCCGAGCTGCTGGACAGCCTCGGCGTCGCCGACTGCGCCGATCGGCGCCCCGGGCAGCTCTCCGGAGGGCAGCAGATGCGGGTCGCGATCGCGGTGGCACTTGCCAACCAGCCGCGGGTCCTGCTCGCCGACGAGCCGACCGGTGAGCTGGACGCCGCCACGTCCGCGGAGGTCTTCGGCGTGCTGCGGGACGTCAACCGGCGCTACGGCGTCACAGTCGTCGTGGTGACCCACGATCCGGAGGTCAGCGGCCAGGTCGAACGGACCGTCGCGATCCGGGACGGGCGCACCAGCAGCGAGGTGCTGCGCCGCACCACCACCGACGCGGAGGGTGACACGCACGTGATCGCCGAGGAGTACGCCGTGATGGACCGCGCCGGGCGGGTCCAGGTGCCCCGCGAGTTCCGCCAGGCGCTGGCGCTGACCCGACGGGTCCGGCTGGCCCTGGAAGCCGACCACATCACGATCCACCCCGACTCGGGAAGCGGCGAATGAGCAGCGAGCCGCTGCTGCGCGTGCGCGGTGTCCACCGGCGCTTCCGCACCGGGCCGAGCGTCGTACACGCCCTGCGCGGTGTGTCGTTCGACGTGGCCGCCGGTTCGATGGTGGCGCTCGTCGGCCGGTCCGGCTCGGGCAAGACCACCCTGCTCAACGTCATCGGCGGCCTGGACCGCCCGGACGCCGGCACCGTGCACGTCGACGGCACCGACGTCACCGCGCTCGACGAGGATGGCCTGTCCCGGCTGCGGCGCGAGAAGGTGTCGTACGTCTTCCAGAGCTTCGGGTTGATCCCGGTGCTGTCGGCCGCGGAGAACGTCGCGGCCCCGCTGCGGATGGCCCGCGTCGCCCCCGCCGAACGCGAGCGGCGGGTCGAGTTGCTGCTGGAGCTGATCGGCCTGGCCGACCACGCCGGGCAGCGGCCGGCCGAGCTCTCCGGCGGGCAGCAGCAGCGGGTGGCGATCGCCCGCGCGCTGGCCGCCTCGCCCCAGCTTCTGCTCGCCGACGAACCCACCGGGCAACTGGACGCCGAGACGGGCCTCTCGGTGATGGCCCTGCTGCGCGGGATCGTGGAGTCCGAAGGCGTCACTGTCCTGGTGTCGACGCACGACGCGGTGATGATGGCCCTGGCCGACCGGGTGATCCGCATCCACGACGGGCACCTCGACGAACAGGCCCTCGACGAACAGGCCGCCGGGTGACGCGACGATGAGGCTGGTCAGCCGGCGCGCCCGCGCGCAGTGGCCGTTGCTGGCGGCCCTCCTCTTGGTCGTCACGATCGGCGCGACCCTGCTGGGCACCTGCACCCTGCTGATCACCCGCACCGCCGAGCGGGCGCTGGAGGTCGCCATGGCCCGCGCCGCCCCCGCCGCCGTCGACGTGACCGTCTACACCGGCACCGTGGAGGGCCGGGACACGTCGTCCGTCGCCGCCGACACCCGCAGCGTGGTGACCTCCGCGCTCGCACCGTTCCCGTCGACGACGACCGCGCGGGCGTCGACGGTGCTGCGGGCGCTGCCGCCCACGCTCGCCAAGGGCACCAGCGTTCCGGCCCAGGCGTACCTGTCGGGGATGGACGACCTGCCGGCCCGAGGCGAGCTGATCACCGGGCGCTGGCCACAGCACCCTGGTGACGCGGTGCTGCTGGAGTCCACCGCACAACTGCTCGGCCTCACCCCCGGAAGCCGGGTACGCCTCGGCGCCGAGCTGGCCCACGCGCCCGTCCCGGCCATCGACGTGACAGTCGTCGGTGTGGTACGCCCGCTGCCGGGGCGCGGCTGGGACCGCGACCCGCTGGCCGCGGCCGGCTCCGCCCCCGGCTACCGGGACGGCCGCTTCCTGCAGCCGGTCAACGCCTACGGCCCGTTCCTCGTCGACCTCGCCGACCTGGTCACCACCGGTGCCACGGTCGACCGGATGGAGGTCACCACCCATCCGGACCTGTCCCATCCCAACCGCCACGACCTGGAGACCGTGGCCGGGGCCGTCCGCGATGCCGACCGCCGGCTGGCGGGCACCCTCGGCGACCGCGTCCGGCTCGCACGTGTCTCCTCCGAGCTGCCGCTGACCCTGCGGTCCGCCGACGACCAACGGCACGTCACCGCCGCCGTCGTGCTCGCCATCGCCGTCCTCGGCGGTGTCCTGACCGCGACGGCACTCGTCCTCGCCGGCCGACTGACCACGGGCATCCGCGCCGAAGAGACCACCCTGCGGTCCGCCCTGGGCACCAGCCGTCGCCAACTCGCCGCCACCGCGACATTCGAGGCCGGGCTCGTCGCCGCCGTCGCCGCCGCGCTCGCGATACCTGCCTCGTCGGCCCTGCACGCCGGCCTGACCCACCTGCCGCCGCTGGACGGCGCCGGCCTGACCGCCCGGCCGACCATCGCCGGTGCCCAGGTCCTCGCGGTCGTCGGCGGCGCGCTGGTGCTCGCCGCCGTCCTCACCGTCCTGGCGATCCGGCCCGTCCCGGCAGCCGGTGACCAGCGCACCCGCCGTGAACTGCTGGCCCGATCCGGTGCCGACGTGCTGCTCGCGGCATTCGCCGCCGCCGGCTGGTGGCAGCTCTACGCGCAGCCCACCGCCGCCAGCCCACGCGCCGACGCGGTCCGGGTGCTCGCGCCGGCGCTGCTGCTCACCGCGGGTGCCGCCCTGGCCCTCCGGGTGGTGCTGCCCGCCCTACGCGGCGCCGACCGGCTGGCGTACCGCGCCCGCGGGCTGGCGCTTCCGCTGGCGGTCGCCGAGGCCGCCCGCCGGCCACAGGCGGTCGCCGCCGGGCTGCTCGTCGGCCTGGCCTGCGCGGCCGGCACCTTCGGGCTCGCCTTCGACGACACGTGGCACCAGTCGCAGCGCGACCAGGCCGCGCTCACCGTCGGCACCGACCTGGCACTCACCCTCGGCACGGCGCCGGTGGCCGGAGAGGGCGCAGCCGTCGGCGCGGCCACCGCGGGAGCCGTGAGCCCGGTCCTCGACCGGGGCACCACAGTCGGTCAGTGGCTCGGCAACGCGGGCGTCGCGCCGCGCCTGGTCGCCGTCGACACCACCCGCGCCGACGCGCTGCTGCGCGGACGGCTGGACGGCGACCGCGGATGGGCCGACGTGGGCGCCACGCTGGCACCCCGCACCCGGGTCACCGGCCTCGCCGTACCGGCTGGCGTCCCGCTCGTCCTGCGGGGGACGGCCGGCGGCGGCACCCCGCTCGCCGTGACGCCCCGGCTGCTGTTGCAGGACGCCACCGGCCTCCGCACGTCCTGCACCGGTCCCGCCGTACCGCTCGACGGCCAGGAGTTTCGGCTGCCCGCCTGCGCGACGGCTGACGGGCAGCGTCTCGTCGCGGTCGCCCTGCCGGTCACCACCGACACGGTCGGCCGACCCGTCGACGTAGCCGTCACCCTCACCGTGCCGCCCACTGGGTCGGTGCAGACGTCCAACGGATCGGACTGGACCGCCACGTCCGCGCCGCCGATCCCGAGCAAGGTGAGCGACCTGACCGTCGGGGTGTCCGCCACACCGACGGGAACCGCGCTGCGGATGGCCGCGACCGTCGACGTCGGCGGCGCCGACGACGCCGCCCGGACCCTCGTCGCCACCGCATTCCCGGACCCGGGCCCGGTGCCCGTCGCCGTCTCCGCCCGCTTCGCCAGCGAGGTCGGCGCGAAGAGCGGCAGCCAGCTCAGCGTCACCGTCGGCATCACGCCCGTCCCGATCGTCGTCAGCGAGGTCGTGCCGAGCGTGCCGTCCGCCCCCGGCGCCGTCGCCGTCCTGGCCGACCTGGACACGCTCTCGCGCGCACGGGCCGTCACCGGCGACCTGACGTTCCCGGTCGACGCCTGGTGGGTCGGCCACCCGGCCGGTGCCGGTGCCGCCGAGCGGGCCACCAACCTGTATCTGGGCACCGTCACGACCCGCGAGGCGGAGACCGCCCGCCTCACCGGCGGCCCACTGCGCGTCGGGCTGCCGGCCGCGCTCCGGCTCCTCGTCCCGGCCGCGGCCCTGCTGCTGCTCGCCGGCGTCGTCCTGCACGTCACCTGTGACCTACAGGTCCGCGCCGTCGAGGTGACGCGGCTGCGCGGCCTGGGGATGTCCCGGCGCGGCATCCGGGCCGTGCTGCTCGGCCAACACGCCGGCGTTCTGCTGCCCCTGCTCGCGGCGGGCGCGGCCGTCGGCGCACTCGCCACCCGTGTGGTCGCTCCCCTGCTGGTGCGCTCCGACACCGGTGCCGCGCCCGTCCCGGCCACCCAGCCACACTGGCCGTGGCCAGCCGAGGCCGCGCTGCTCGCCGTACTGGTGGCCGGCTGCCTGCTGGCGGTCACCGTGGTGGTCACCGTCCAGGTCCGCCGGGCCGACGCCGCGCACCTGCGGGTGGGGCCATGAAGCGGTGGCTGACCCGCCGGTGGCCGGCACCGCACTGGCCCAGCATCCGCGGCCGGGGCCGTGCCGACGCCGGGGCGCTGCTGCTCACCGCCGCCGTCATCGCGGCCGTCGCGCTCCTCGCCGGGGCCGTGCCGACGCTGCTCCGCGCCGCCGCCGACACCGCCGTCCAGGACACGGTCCGCCGCGCCGGCAACGACTCGAACGTCCTCGTACAGGCCGACTGGGAACGCGACGACGGGCCGACCGGCGGACGCGTCCGGATGCCCCGCCTCGCCGACGAGGTCGACGGCTTCCGCGCCCGGGCGACCTCCGCGCTCGGGCCCGACCTGGACGCCGCGTTACTCCCGCCCGTCGCCGTCGTCAACGGCCCGATCCTCACCATCACCGACGCCAGCGTGCCGCGTACCTTCCAGCTCACCTACCTGGCCGGTGACCTCGGCAGCCCGGCCGTGACCTGGATCGCCGGCAACGCGCCCGGCTCCACTGTCTCCGACGAGTACGTCGAGACCCCCTACGACGGACCGCCCTGGCCGGTGCAGGTCGGCCTCTCCGAGGCCGCCGCCGCCGCACTGCACCTCGGCCCCGGCGATCGGATGCGGGTCAAGGACGCCCTGGGCAGCGACACGGACGTCCGGATCAGCGGGATCTACCGACCCGCGGACAGCGCCGACCCGGCCTGGCGACTCGCCCCGGCGCTCCTGCGCCCCGTGCCCGGCGCCGACGGCACGGGGACCACCCGGTTCGCCGGCCTGCTGTCGCGCGAGTCGTTGCCGGACGCCCGGCTCGCCGTCGCCGAGGGCCAACTACGCCGCACCATCCACTTCGCCCCCGACCCCGACGCGCTCACCTGGGACGCCACCGCGCCGCTCGCCAGCAAGGTGGTCAAGCTCAAGGCGGCCTCCGGCTCATCCGGTGCCCGCGACCAGTCCCTGAAGTGGGAATCGCAGCTGGACGCCACCCTACGCGACGCCCGTGCCCGGAGCAGCGCGGCTTTCGCACAGGCCGCCGTCCTGCTCGCTGGCGTGCTGACCGCCACCGTGCTGGTCCTGCTCCTCGCCGCCGACCTGCTGGTCCGCCGCCGTACCCCGGTGCTGAGCGCCGCCCGGCAGCGGGGCGCGGCACTACCCGACCTCGGTACCGAACTGACCATCGAATCCACAGTCGTGTCCCTGTCGGCCGCCGCCGTCGGGCTCGCGCTCGCCCGCGCCGTCGCTCCGGGCGTCTCCTGGACCTGGGCCGTTCCCGTGGTCCTGGCCGGTACCCTCGCCGGGCCGGCGTTCGGCACCCTCGCCGCCGCCCGTGCCAGCCGCGACCGGCGCCAACCCGCCAACCAGGCCGCTCGGCGCTGGATCCGGGCCACCGGTCGGTTGCGCCGCGCCGCCGTGGAGGCCGCTGTCCTGATCGCCGCGGTCGCCGCCCTCGTCACACTGCACCAGCGCGGGCTGCTGCCCGTCGCCTCCGACGGCGCCACCGGTAAGCTGACCGGCGACCTGATCCTGCCGATCAGCGCCCCCGCTCTGGGCGCGCTCGTCGGCGCGCTCGTCCTGCTCCGGCTCCTGCCCCTCGGGGCGCGGTTCGCGCTCCGAGGGGCCCTGCGCTCACGCCGCCCGCTGGCCGTGTTCGGTGCCGCCCAGGCGGCCACGACGGCCGGGCGGGCGCTGCCACTGCTGGTTCTGGTCGGCACCACGGCGCTCGCGTCGTTCGCGCTCATCCTCGGCACCACAGTCAACCGGGGTCTGGCCGACGGCGCGTGGAGCACCGTCGGCGCGGACGCCCGCGTCGACGTCGGCGCCGACACCGAGGCCGCCATGCCCGCACTCGCCGAGCGCATCGCCGCCGCGCCCGGGGTAGGGCAGGTCGTCGTCGCGCAGGTGACCGACTCGGCACGCGTCTCCACCGATTCGACACCGCTCACCCCACGCCTGGTCGTCGTGGACGCCGCCGCGTTCCAGCGGCTGCTGGCCACCACTCCGCTGCCCGACGCACCGGCGCTGGCCCGGCTCACCGCACCCGGTCGTGGCTCCGGGGACGTCCCGGCGCTGGTCCGCTCGAGCGACGGCGGTCTGCGGACCGGCACGCGGCTGCAACTGTCCCGGGACGACGCCCCGGCGATCGGTCTCGCCGCGGTCGGTACCGCTCCCTCCGTCGGCGGCGCCGACGACGTCGTCATCGTGGACGCCACGGCGCTCGCCGACGCCGGGCTGCCCGCCGTGGCGAACACCGTCTGGGTGACCGGCCCCGGCGCGGCGCGGGCCGTGTCGAACACCGGCGTCGCCGCCGACGTCGTGCTGCGCGCGGACGTCCAGCGGGCGCAGCGGGTGTCGCCGCTGACCGCAGGGCTGCTACGGCTGGCATGGACGGCCGCCGCGGTGCTGCTGGCGCTGGGGTTGCTCGGCCTCACGCTCGCCGCCGCCGCCGGCGCGTCGCAGCGGTGGCAGACCCTGACCCGGCTGCGGACCCTCGGCCTGCGGCCACGCGACGCCCGCTGGGTGGCCGCCGGAGAGCTGCTGCCGCCGGTCGTGGTCACCGCGGTGTGCGGCCCGCTGCTCGGAGCCCTGCTCGCGCGCCTCACGCTCGGCCCGCTCGACCTGCGGCTGCTCACCGGCCAATCCGCCGACCCGGCGGCGGTCCTGCCGTGGTGGTTGCTGGGCCTGGTGAGCGTGGCGCTGCTGGCGACGGCCGCCGCGGTCGTGCCTGTCGAGTCGGCGCTGCGACGCCGCGACCGGCTGAGTGAGGTGCTCCGCGCCGGCGAGTGACCAACCCGCTTGCCTGGATGGTGGGCGATACTGGGTTTGAACCAGTGACCTCTTCCGTGTCAGGGAAGCGCGCTCCCACTGCGCCAATCGCCCGTGGTGCCCCCGTGGGGCGCATCGAGAGCGGACGACGGGATTCGAACCCGCGACCCTCACCTTGGCAAGGTGATGCGCTACCAGCTGCGCTACGTCCGCACGTCCCCGACAAGCGCCGGCGACAGGTGAACTCTACCCGATGCCAAGATCGCTTGGCACGGCACCCTGTCCGGTCGCGGTTGCGCTGGTCCCTGCCGGGGTACTGATGGGCTCGACAGCGCACCACACCCCCCTAAGGAGGCTGTCGTGGGTATCGGCACCAGCATCTTCCTGATCGCGCTCGGCGCGATCCTCACCTTCGCACTGGACGCGAGCGTCGGCGGCATCAACCTCGACGTGGTCGGCTGGATCCTGATGGGAGCCGGCGTGCTCGGCCTGATCATGACCACGCTGATCTGGGGCCGCCGCCGCGAGGTGGTCACCACCACCGAGCAGCCGGTCGAATACCAGCGGGTCGAGGAGCGGCGGGACATCGCCCCGCCGCTGTGACACGATCATTCCCCACCGCCGACGCTGCCGGGCCGGCCGTCCCGATGAGGGCAGCCGGCCACCGGCGGGATCAGAACTCGATGACCAACCTGCCGCGTACCCCTCCGGCTTCCAGGAGCTGATGCGCGCGGGCCGCCTCCTGCGGTGGAAACCGGCCGGCGACACGAAGGCTCAGCGCACCCTCCTCGGCGAGCTGCCGAAGCAGGTCGAGCTTGTCGCGGCGCCCGTCATAGTCATGCACGTAGGCAGCCACCATCCCGATCCCCCGTTGGTTGGCCTGGGCCAGCAACAGCGGATCCGGCCCGCCGCGCAGCAGCGCCACGGCGCCACGGTCGCGGACCGCGGGCAGCAGCGCGCCGCCGACCAACGCCGCGTCGACCGCGGCGTCCACGCCGTGCGGGGCGTGTTCCCGGAAGCGGTCGGCGACACCCGGGCCTCGGGCCACCGTCACGTCGGCGCCGAGCGCGGCGACCAGTTCGACGTCACCGGGCGCCGCGTCGGCCAACACGCGGTGACCGGCGGCCTTGGCGAGTTGTACCGCGTACCCGCCGACGGCGCCGGCCGCACCGGTCACCGCGAGGGTGCTGCCCGGCGGCAGCCGCAACTGGTCCAACGCGTGCAGGGCGGTCAACCCGTTCATCGGCAGCGTGGCCGCGTGGGCGGGTGAGACGCCCGCCGGCGCGGGCACCACCCAGGTTTCCGGAAGCACCACCCACTCGGCGTACCCACCGCCGGCCTCCCGGGTCGGGTTGACCATGGCCATCACCGGGTCACCCGGGGCGAGCGCACCACTGCCCCCGGGACCCACCTCGTCGATCGTGCCGGCGATGTCCAGACCGGGCAGCAGCGGGTCGGTGCCGCGCAGTCGCACCGGCGTCATACCGGCCCGGATCAGGGTGTCCGCCGGGTTCACCGCCGCCGCGCGTACCCGGATGCGGACCTCACCGGGGCCGGCGTGCGGCGTTGGCAGCTCGACCACCCGCAGCACCTCCGGCCCGCCGTAGCGCAGCAGTCCGACCGCTCTCATCCTCGACTCCTCGTCATGCGGGTCGGGCCAGGGACTGGGTCACGCCGGTGGCGGAGGCACGCTCGATCGCGTCGATGAGCCGGTGCCGACCCAGGGCGTGCGCGAAGTCGGGGACGGTCCGTGTGCCGTCGGCCAACTCCCGGCCAAGCTGTCGGTAGAGCCGGGCCACACCCCCGGCCACGGAACGACTCAGCTCGGCCGGCACGCCGTCCAGGTAGGACGCCGGCACCTCCAGTGGTTGTACGGCGCTGTCGGCGCCCCGGCCTCCGGCGAGGGTCAGCTCGGCGACCTGCATGTTGCCCCAGCCGGCGGTCAGCACCAGGTCACCCTCGCTGCCGTTGATCTCCCACCGGAAGTTGTCCCCACGGGACACCCCGCCTCGATAGAAGATGGACGCCGCCGCCCCGCCGTCGAGGGTGCCGATCACCGAGACCTGGTCCGGCACGGTAACCGGAATGGCGCTGCCGTCCGTCGCGAGCGTCGCCTGCTTGCGGCCGACCACGAGGTTCGCGGCCACCGAGTCGAACTCACCGAGGACGAAGTGCAGCGGGTCGAGGGCGTGCAGGGTGGCGGAGGTGAGCGGTGTGGCGCCGTTGGCATTGTCGAACCAGTACGCCTGGTTGGGGTCGGCGACCTCACCACCCCAGACCATTCCCGAGCCGACCATCGTGGTGCCGAGCACCTTGCCGACGTACCCGTCGCGGATCAACTCCCGGGCGTACTGGACCTCGGGGGCGTACCGCCCCTGGAGGCCGACCACCGTGCGGATGCCCGCCTTCTCCGCCCGGTCTGCCAACTGATGGGCCTCGGCCAGGCCATTGCCCAGCGGCCACTCGCTGTAGACCATCCTGCCCGCGTCCAGGGCCGCGGAGATGAGCGTGAAGTGCTCGGTGACCTTCACCGCCACGACGACCAGATCGACGCCGGGGTGGCGGATCAGGTCGCGGTGGTCGTGGTACGCGGGCACGCCGTACCTGGCCGCCGCGGCCTCGGCGCTGCTCGGGCGGGACGTGCTCACCGCGCGGAGCGTGAACTCGGGTGTCGCGGCGATGGCGGGCACATGTGCGGTGGAGGCCCATCCGCTGGTGCTCGCGCCGATGATGCCGACGCCGATCGTGGACATGGCAATCCCCTCATGACGGGACAAATTGGAAATTCATAGGTTGGTTTGATCGACAGGCCGACCACGTCGTCCGGCGGTCAGTCCAGGCAGGTGAGCGCGACCTCGGCGTACCGGGTCAGCGCCGCCCGGTCCGGGTTGATGGCACCCATCACCCGCAGCCCCTGAAGGCTGGTCACCAGGAAGCCGGCCAGGTCGGTGGCGCTGCGATCGGACGTGATCTGGCCCCGCAACTGCGCCTCGGCGAGCAGGTCGTAGAGCGCCAACTCCAGGGACTGGGTGGTGGAGCGGAGCCGCTCGGCGACCCGCAGGTCCTGGTGTGCCCGTTCCATCGACGCGCCGACGATGAGGCAGGCGAGGTGCCGGCCGTCGCCGGTGATGTCGTCCACCGCACCGACGAACACCTCACGGAGGACCGCCCGCGCGTCGTTGCCGGAGCGCAGCAGATCGACCATCGGTGCGGCGTAACGCTGCCGGTACAGGTCGAGCACCGCGAGGTAGAGGCCGTCCTTGCTGCCGAAGGCGGCGTAGATCGAGCCGCTGCCGAGGCCTGTCGCCTCCGCGAGGTCGCGCATCGAGGTGCCCTCGTAGCCCTTCCTCCGGAACACGTCCATCGCGGCGTCGACCGCGGCGTCGAGGTCGAACTCGCGGGTACGTGCCATGCCCGAACGCTACCCGTTATCTGGAACGATCGACAAAGTACCGCCGGTCACAGTCGTCGCATCGATCCGTTTCCGCAGCTGAGGGTGGCTGAGGCGACGCGCTAACATCCGGATCATGGGGTCTCTCGACACGCTGCTGGCCGCGCACCGGGCGTACCTGCTCGGTTGGAACATCGGGGTGGCCGGCGGGCCGGACCTTCCGACCTACCGCAGCGAGGTGCCGCACGCGACCCTCAACGGCGTGCTGCGCGTGGCCGGGCGCACGCCGCGGGACGCGCTCGTCGAGGCCCGGCGGCGCCTGCACGGCGTACCTCGGGTCTGGTGGGTTGGCCCGGACAGCGACGCCGGGACCGCCGACGGTCTGCTCTCCCTCGGCGCGGCCGAGATCGCCCGCCTGCCGATCATGACCGTGACGATCGACGCGGCGGCCAAGGTCCCGACGCCGACGGGCCTGCACATCACCGAAACCACAGACCTGGCCACGTTCGTCGCGGCCTACGCCCGGGTGTCCGGAATTCCGGCCGGCGCGCTGACCGCGACGACCGAACGGGAGAAGGCGTTCACCGGGGACGGCACCGTGCTCAGACTCGCCGGCCGCCTCGACGACGGCCAGGTGGTCGGAACGGCCGTCGCCTGGCTCAGCCACGGGCTGGTCACCCTCTACTTCGTGGGTACGCAGCCCGAGCACCGCCGCCGGGGCATCGGCGCGGCCATGACCCGGGCCGCACTCAACCTGGCCAGCGAGCGCGGCGCCCGCACCGCCGCCCTCACCTCGTCCGCGATCGGCGAGCCGGTCTACCGCCGCCTCGGCTTCCGGCCCGTGGGCGAGTTCCGCATCCTCACCTTCTAGGAACCCCGTACTCCACTCGGTTTCGTGGAAACGCGGTGTTCGCGTGGATCACGGCCGCGACGGCTCCGCCGCCATCGGGTTCTTCCGGGGTGCGGCGGCGGTGTAGGTCGGGTGGGCCCGGTGCAGCGCCCGGAACGGCAGGTAGCAGAGCATGATCAGCCGGCTGGTCAGCCAGGCCCGCCAGTAGCTGGCGCTACCGGCCCGCCCCGAGTGGCTGGCGTAGGAGGCGTCGATCATCCGCAGGTACGCCCAGAAGTCGGCCGGGTCGTTCCGGAAACGGCGCGCCGAGGTGCCGGCCCGGAGGTCGGCGGCGAAGACCACCCGGTGGCCGGCCCGCCGCAGGTGGATGCCGAGGTCGAGGTCCTCGTGGTAGCGGCGATCGTCGCAGAGGTCGGTCCGGATGGCGTGCCAGGCCCGAGCCCGGACCGCCATGTTCGCGCCGAACAGCCAGTCGAGCCGCTGCCGGCTCGGCAGTGTCCACGCCCGGCGCAGTGTCCGGTCCACCGCGTTGAGGGCCGCCGGAAAGCGGATGTCGTAGTAGGTCACCGGACCGGTCACCGCCGCGACGGTGCCGTCCGCGAAGACCCGGCGGACCGCCTCCACCCAGTACGGCGGCAGCCTGGTGTCCGCGTCGATCCGACCGATCACGTCGCCGGTGGCCGCCATCAGGCCACGGTTGCGGGCGGCCAGGACACCCAACTGCGGTTCGGTGAGCAGCACGACCCGATCGGTGTACCCGGCCAGCCGGGCCCGCGTCGCGTCCGTGGAGGCGTTGTCCACCACGATGATCTCGTCGGCCGGCGTCGTCTGCCGCAGAGCCGCATCGAGGCACGGCCCGATGTTCTCCTCCTCGTTGTGCACCGGCACGACGATCGAGACCCTCGGTGCGCGGGCGGGACCCGCTCCGGCACTGTCGGATGGTTCGGCGCTGTCGGATGGTGCAGCCGCCCCGGTCATGGTCCGCCCCCCGCCCGTGCGCGTCGATGGATCGTCGCGCGGGAAGCGTGCCATGCGGAGCCGCACCGGCGCTGTCCCGGTCGTGCGCGGGTCGTTCGTCGAACGCCTCGGGTGCGGCCCGAACAGCAGCAGGCCCGTCACCGGAAGCCGGTAACGGGCCTGCCGCACTGCCTATCTAGCCGGTGGGCGAAACTGGGTTTGAACCAGTGACCTCTTCCGTGTCAAGGAACGGTCCCCGATGCCCTGACCAGGAGCAACACGACCATGTCGGTGGTCGGCTTCCCCGGCGCCCTGGTGCTCGACCTGGCCCTGTGGGGGCGCCGCAGACCGCCGACCCCGCCCAGCATGCGGTCGCCCCCCGCGGCCGGTCAGCTCGCCGGCTGGAGATCGTGCTCTTCATAGAGCCGACGGAACGTCCTGGAGGCCGACCACTGGACCGCACCGACGGCGACGCCCGCGACGATCGTCAGGTTCACCACATAGTGGGTCGCTACAAAGAAGGCCAGGAACGCCAGTCCACGCCGGCGGAAGACGAACCTGTACATGCCCGCATCGCACGCGATCGACACTGCCAACATCAGCACAGGGCCGAGCAGCCCAGCCGGCCCCAAGATGAGCGGAAGCAGGAATGCGGGCAGCGATGCCGCCGCCGCAAGACTAGCCCACGCTCGTTGACGTGTTTCGAACCCGTTGGCGAAGTGGCGGGCATCCGCGTAGAGCGGCACGCGTAGTCGGGCCCGGTGGAACAGCTTACGGAGGAGGATCCGCAACCTGGGATCGTGGGCGTGCCTTCCCCGCACCGCCTGGCTGAGCCGGAGGCGGTACCGCTGTGACAACCGGTAGCCGAAGTCGACCTCCTCCGTCTGCTTCAGCTTCGGGTTGAAGGAGCCGATCTCGGTGTGCACCTTCGTCGGGATGGCACACAGCGAGGGAAACATGAACGACACGTCGCCTACCGAACTGGCCGACCAGTAGTGGTATTGCAAACCTCGGTACTGGGCGACCAGCGTGCGGTTCACCAGCGGCTCTGCGTCTTGGACGCCACAGACCGCACCGATGGTCGAGTCACCGCGCAGAATTGCCACAGCGGAGGCCACGGCGTCACTAGCCAACGCGATGTCCGAGTCGACGTAAAACACGATCTCCCCGGTGGATCGCGCTACGCCCGTGTTTCGTGCCACGCCGCAACCCATGTTGGAACCGGTGCTCGTCACGGTGACACCGAACCGCTTCGCAATCGCCAGCGAGTCGTCGGAACTACCATCATCGACGATGATGATCTCGATGTTCGGGTAGGTCTGACCCTGTAGCGAACGCAGACACAGGGGAAGCGTGTCGGCCCCGTTGTAGTTGGGCACGACGATCGAAACCAGCGGCTCCATGCGTTCCTCCGACATCCGGATGACGATAGGTACCGCCAGTAAAACCCATCACTCTATCTATCGACTATCCTCGTTCAATCCTTGACCGCCTCCGCACTCTCGATCGTCTACGACACGGCCGATAACGCAACGACAGCACAGGAATAGCCGGCTCCACCATAGTCGTAGCGAACCACGAACGACGCTGACGACCCACAGGAGGGGCGCATGGCGAAACTCATCGATCTGGGGCAGGCGGAAAACCTCGATGTCGACGAGGTGCAGGAGCTGTACCGCAAGTACGTGAACAGGTCGCAGGTGAAGCTCATGACTTCGTTCGGCTTCGGTCGCGAGTTGATCGACCGGGCCGAGGGGGCGTACCTGTACACGAGAGAAGGTCGCCAGATCCTCGACTTCACCGGCGGGGTCGGCGTGCTCAACCACGGGCACAACCACCCTCGGCTGCTCGCCGCTCGCCGCCGTTTTCAAGAGCGCCATCGGATGGAGGTCCACAAGACGATCTTCTCACCGTACATCGCGGCGCTGAGCCACAACCTCGCCCAGGTCCTGCCGGGCGACCTCAACATGTCGTTCTTCCCCAACTCCGGCGCGGAGGCGGTGGAGGGCGCGGTCAAGCTGGCCTACAAATACCATGGGGGGCAGCGCGGGACCGTACTGCGTGCCGACATCGCCTTCCACGGCAAACTGCTCGGCTCCGGCGGTCTCACCGGCAGTGCGCAGGCCCACTTCGCCTTCCCAACGATCCCGGGAATTCGCACGTTCACCTACGGCGACCTGGAGTCTGTCCGCGAAGCGGTGGCGTCGTCGCGGCGAACGGACGGAAGCTGCGACGTCTACGCGCTCCTCATCGAGCCGTTCAGTGCCTCCACCATGCAGTGGTGTTCGCCCGAATTCCTGTATGGCTTGCGTGAGCTTTGCACCGCCGAAAAAATCATCCTCATCTTCGATGAGATCTACACCGGCTGGGGCAAAACAGGCACGATGTTCTACTTTATGCGGCACCAGGATCTGGTGCCCGACATCCTCACCACCTCGAAGTCCTTCGGCGGCGGCAAGTCGTCGATCTCCGCCTTCGTGGCCCGTGATGCGGTGTTTCGCAAAGCCTACGACAACATGAAGGACGCTCTCCTGCAGAGCACCAGTACGACCTATTACGGCTTTGGTGAGGAGACCGCGACCGCCATCGAAGCGATCTCCATAGCTGTGGAGGACGACTATCCAGGGCGCGCTCGGCAGATCGAGCGCCTGCTGGCCCCGGGGTTGGCCAGGATCCAGAAGGCCCACCCGGAAGCGATCGCCGACGTACGCGGGGCCGGCGCGCTCTTCGGAGTGTTCCTGTGTGGCGGGCCGCGACTCCTCGACCTTGCCGGAAAACTGTTGCCGGTGTCGGTCGCCCGCGACCCCCTGTTCCGGACCAAGGTCATCACCTCCGCAGTGATCGACGCTCTGCACCGGGAGCACGGCATCTACACGTACTACACGCTCAATGGGCTGAGTCCGCTGGCGATCAGCCCGCCCCTGATCGCCGGGGACACCGAGATTGAGTACTTCCTCAGCGCCTTCGAGCAGGTGTTGGAGGTCGGGATGCCGAAATTGTTGACGCGCTTCGTGCGGGAGCAGGTGAGTCGGCTGTGGTGAGCGGAGGACACATGACAACTGTCGCAGTAACCGGAGCCGCCGGCGTGTTGGGTTCCGAACTCACCCGCCGGCTCCTCAGTGACGGGGTTCGCGTGCACGCGGTCGACCTCCGCGCCGTGCCGGCCGTTCCCGGACTGGTACCGCACGTCGGGGACGTGCGGGACAGCCGGGTGGTCGCTGGGGCCTTCGACGGTGTCGACGCCGTCGTGCACTGCGCGGCCGCACTGCCGAGCTATCCCGAGGGCGAAATCCGGTCCGTCATCGCCGACGGCACGGCGAATGTGCTCAGCTCGGCGCGCGCGGCGCGGGTCTCTCGGATCGTGCACGTCTCGTCGACGTCGGTCTACGGCCTACCGCAGGTGGTGCCGACGCCGGAGAGCCATCCACGGGCCCCCGTTGACGTCTACGGCCGCGCCAAGGCCGAAGCGGAGGAACTCGCCGAGCAGCACCGGCAGGACGGTGCCTGTGTCACTATCCTGCGTCCCAAGACCTTCCTGGGTGTCGGTCGCATGGGACTGTTCGCGATGCTGTTCGAGTGGGCCGACGAGGGGCGGCACTTCCCGGTTCTCGGTCGAGGCGACGTCCGCATCCAGATGTTGGGCCTCGACGACCTGGTCGAAGCGGTGTGCACCTCGCTGCGCGCCTCGGAGACGGCAGCGAACGACACCTACAACATTGCCGCGAGCAGTTTCGGAACGTTGCGCGAGGATTTTCAATCCGTACTCGATCACGTGGGCCACGGCAAGCGGGTGATTTCCGTCCCGGCGCGCCCCGCGGTGGCCGTCCTTGAGTATCTCGAACGTTGGAAGCTCTCGCCGGTGTACGGCCGGTTGCTGCACAAGCTGCTGGCCGACTCGTACGTCAGCACCGAGCACGCCCGCCACAGGCTCAACTTCGAACCTCGCCTGTCGAATAAGGACGCCTTGTTGCGGGCCTTCGACTGGTGGCGCGCCAATCGCACTGTCCGGCCGGCGCGGCGTGGTGTCACGAGCAGCGAGCCATGGAGCCAGGGCGCCCTCAAGCTCGCCAAGGTCTTTTTCTGATTCGTACCGGCTCAGTGGAGGTGATCTGCATGTCTCAGGTGTACCTCGACCGGGATGAGCTCGCGTTGGTCGTGCGACAGAGAACGAGGCTGCGCGACCTCGTGACTTTGATCCGGCCAGTGCAATGGGTCAAGAGCCTACTCGTGGTGCCGCTGCCCCTGCTCGAACGCGGTGCCTGGACCCTCGACGGACTGGTGCATCTGTTGGGCGCCATCATGATGTTCATCCTGGCTTCCGCAGTGGTGTACGTGGGAAACGATATCGCCGACCGTGAGCGGGATCGGCGACACCCGACCAAACGACAACGTCCCATCGCATCCGGGCGGGTCTCCGTGGCGGTGGCCGCCGGATACTGGGTAGGGCTGCTGGCGCTGCTGGTGGTGCTGGTCGTCACGGTCATGCCCGTGCTCATGTGGCCGCTGGCCGGATACCTCGTCCTCAACATCGCCTACAGTCGCTGGCTGAAGCACGTACCGATGGTCGATATGATCGTCGTTGCCGCCGGCTTCGAACTCCGCATCCTCGCCGGTTACCTGGCCGTCGACGTGCGACCCTCAGGTTGGCTGCTCCAGTCGATCTTCCTGCTGTGCCTGCTGCCCATCCTGGCGAAACGGCGACGGGAGTTCTCCCTCCCGGAGGAGGCCCGCCGCCCGGTGATTGGTGTGTACTCCGCGGAGTTCATCGATCAGCTCCTGGTGCTGTGCGCCGGGCTCACCACGGTTACCTTCCTGTTCTACATCAACGAGCGCATGAGCTCTCACGCCGATTTGGCGTCGGTGCTCCTGTTGCCCCTGCTGCTGTTTGGCCTGTTCCGCTACCTGCACGTCGTCGGGGTGAAGGGTGGTAGCGCCGACCCGGTGCATTCGCTGCTCCGCGACCGGGCTCTCGTCATTGGCGCCGGCCTGTTCATGCTGGCCGCCGCGAGTGCGAGCTTCGTGCTGTCCTGACCCGTCGGCCTGATTGGGGAACTCATGACCACCACCACGTCATCCAATGCCGGGCATCCGGAAGAAGCTGGCCCAGGCGGCAACCGGGGCTGGCTGCGCCGAGCCAGGTTCCGCCGCCTGCGTCAACGACTGGTGCTGGCTGCGGCGTTCGGTTGGGCACTGTTTCTACTGGCTCACCTTGTTCTCACCGGACGCTGGTGGCTGTGGATGTTCATCGAGCCCATGCCGCCGTTCCTGTTGGTGGCCGTTCCGGCCGCACTGCTTCTCCTCGTCCCCTTCGCCCGCGCTGTCGCCAAACCGGTTGCCCTGCTGCTCGTGGCCACGTTGGCGATCGGCGTCCCGTTGACCGGCTTCCCGACAACAGCGGGCACCCAGCCGGCGCAGGCCGCGACCGGAGGGCAATCCGTCAAGGTCTTTGCGTGGAACACGGGGTACTGGCACTCCGGAACGGGGTACCTGGATTACGGGGGCGACATCGACAGCCCCCAAGCATTCTACGCGTACCTGCATCAGCAGAACGCCGATGTCTACCTGCTCAGCGAACATCTGTTCTGGCGCGGGGGGCCGATCGCTCTCGACGACCACAACGAGATTCAGAGTCAATTCCCGGATTATGAGGTGAATGTGGAGGGGGAACTCGTCACCCTCTCCCGAGTACCCGTCGCGGCCACCCATCCGCGGGCCGTGGGAGAAAATTCGGACGACTGGTACTGGCGTGGCAACAAGGCCCAGCGGACCGACCTGCGGGTGGGCGGCTGCATCCTCTCGGTGTACAACGTCCACATTCCGCAACCCATCGACCCTCGGCTCAATCCGCTGACTGCGAAGTACTACTCGTTCGCCCACGGTCAGTACAACCGGCAGCAGCGGGAGCTGGAGGCGCTACGGGACGACATAGACGGCAACGCCAACCCACTGCTGGTAGCCGGCGACTTCAACTCGCCGTGGATGGGCAGCCTCGTGCAGGTCGGCGACGATCTGCGACGGTGGAATCCAGGCAACGTCCGAGGACTTCCGGTCACCTTCCCGGCCGCGGACACCGGGTGGTCCCTGCCCAAGCTCTGGCGCCTGGACTGGACCTTCACCCGCGGCCCGGTCCAGCTCTCCGACTACCGGCTGCGCCAGAGCCCGCGTCTGTCCGACCATCTGGCTCAGGACATGACCGCGTCGGTACGGTGCCAACCGGCAGCACGAGAGCGGGCCGCCTCATGACTGGTTCAGCTCGAGTCGGGGTCGCTCGCACCTGGATCCGAAGAGGGCTCGTGGCCACCTTCCTGATCGCTGCCGGCGTGGGCGTGGTGCGCGCGGTGACCGGTGAGGACATGCAGGTCATGCACTTGCTCGGTCGATCAGAGGTGCGGTGGTACCTCTTGGCGGCGGTGGCCGCGAGTAGTTGCTGGTTGCTGCTCGGGATCCAGGCATGGCGCTACGTCCTGGCGGCCCTGGGCTCCCAGCTCAACCTGTTCGACGGCGCTCGTGTGTGCTTTGCCGCGATTGTCGGTACCTACCTGCCGGGGCCCTGGTTCCAGGCTCTGGCCGCCGTACACGTCGGACGGCGCATCGGGGTTGAGCCACGCCGGATGGTGGTGGCATACCTACTCGTGGCGGTGGTGAACCTCCTGTCCGCTGCGTCCGTGGGTCTGCTCGCCGCCCCGCTGGTCCTGCACGGCCACTGGGCCTGGCTGGTGGTTCCGGTGGTGCTCAGTTGCACGGTGGTGTGGCGCCCTCGAGGTGTCATCCAGGCGACCGCCTGGGCCGCGCGCCTGCTCCGGCGTGAACCCGTCACCCAACTGGTGGAACCCAGGGCACTCCGGCTCGCCATGCTGTGTCAGATCTGCGCGTGGACGGTGGGCGGGGTGCACCTGTGGCTGCTCGCCGTAGCGCTCGGTGGCCCGCCGCTGAAGGCGCTGTCCATAGCGGTCGGCGCCTACGCCTTCGCGTCTGCGGCGGCTGCCCTGATCCTGGTGCTGCCCGACGGCGCCGGGGCGAAGGACCTGCTGATCGTGGGCGCCTTGACGGTCGCCCTGCCGGTTCCCGCGGCGGTGGTAGCTGCCGTGGCCAGCCGCGCCTGTGTGATCGTGGCCGAGCTGTTCGTGGGCGCCGGGCTACTGCTGGCGTGGCGGATCAGGCGGGGCCGCCAGGTCGGTCGGCCGGCTGTACCCAGCACGGTTCACACTTGACCGGGCCTGCCGGATCTCATCGATGAGCCGGAAGGCAATGGCACGCCAGACCGCCGCGCTCTTCTCGCTGAAATTCTTCACTGCCCGATCAGCCCAGTAGGTTGCTCCGTCGTAGTCACCCAGCATGCTGTCCATTTCGGCGTAGGCGACATAGAATCGTCCGACCAGAGTCAGGTCGGTGCCCGCTTCAGCGAGAGCGTAGCCATGACGCAGTGTCCGCGAGGCGTCCTCGAAATGACGCAGGCGTACCTGCGCCAGCCCCAAGCCACATAGCACATACGATTCCTCTGCCTGATCCCGCACCTCGCGCACCATGTCCAGCGCCTGCCGGAATTCCTTCTCGGCCGCTGCCGCCTGGCCGCGAGACAGACAAATGTCACCGTAAGAATGATGCACCTGCGCCTGCACGCGCCGGTTACCTATACCCACGGCTATCGCCATGGCCTTGTCCAGCATCTCTTCGGCGGCATCCAAATCGTCGGAGTCCATTCGAAGTTGCGCCACGTTGCTCAGGATATGCGCCTCGCCGACCGGGTCCTGCACCTTGCGCATCAACTCGAGCGCCCGCTGATAGCGCTGCTCGGCGAGCTTCGATCGGCCCCCGACTCGGTCCAGGAAAGCCATGTTTCGCAGACACAGCGCCAGCCCGTGCACCTCACCCACCTTCTCGAAGACCCGCCTGGCCAGGGAGAAACGTGCAGCCGCCTCGTCGTAGCGTTGCTCGAACATGCTCAGGGTTCCCTGCGAGTAGAGCATCACCGCCTCACCGCGCTGATTATTTGTCTGACGACAGGCGGCCAGTGCGACAGCATGCGTGTCACGCCAGTCGTCGAAGTAGCCGCGCGCCTCGAACAGCGCCACAAGCGTGATAGCCAAGTCCCAGCAACTTTCGGACAAGCCAACCTCGGCCGTCTGACGAACACTGTCGACGAGGGCCGTCCGCTCGCTCTCCAGCCACTCCAACGGATCCCTGAGCAGCCGGTTGACCACCTCGGGCGGCAGAGACCACCGGGGCGCGGCGCCGTGGAGAACGATGTAGTCGCCGCCGTGCAGGCGTCGATGCGCCTCGTCGGCCAAGAACTGCCAGGCACCAGTGGCGCGCTCGATGGCCAGGGCACGCAACCGATCGCTCTCCTGGTCGGCAAGTAGCTCGCGGGCGTAGACCTGAATCAGCTTGTGGAGGTGGTATCTGGCCATGACGCCGTGGTCCTGCCGGGCCTCTATCAAGCGAGCATCCACGAGGTGCTCCAGATCCTCGCCGGCCGACTCCGTCCCCAGCACCGGTCCGGCGATCCAGCCGGGAAGGTCCGGGACGTCGAACAGCGACAGAAGCCGGAAGAGGTTCTGCGCCGAGGGTGGGACGCTGGCGTAGGCGGCCGCCATGCCTTCCCGCACCCCGAGGCCGCCATGGACAAGCTCATCCAGCCGGTGTCGTTCGTCGGCCATCCGCTCGTTGAGCTGTGCTATCGCCCAGTGTGGCCGAGCGGCGAGTCGCGCGCCGGCGATCCGCAGTGCCAACGGCAGACCGCCACACATGTCGATCAACTCCAGGACCGCGGCAGGTTCGGCGGAGGCCCGCGCCCCGCCGACGAGCACGGTGAGCAGTTCGGTGGCGTGCTGGAAACTCAGATCGTTGATCTCAATCAACTGAGCCCCGGGGATCCGGACCATCCGCTGTCGACTCGTGATGATGACCGCACAGGTCGACGATCCGGGTAGCAGGGGGGTGATCTGAGCCTCGTCGCGTACCTCGTCGAGCACGATGAGGAGCCTGCGCCCGTTCACCGCGCTGCGGTACAGCGACGCGACTTCTTCGGTGTCGTCGACGCCCCAGCAGCCCGACACACCCAACATCCGCAACATGCGGTTGAGCGTTTCCCGCACGCCGGCCTGCTGGCCCTCCGCCTTGTCGAGCCGCAGGTAGATCTGGCCGTCCGGAAACTCCGTCGCCAGCCGGTGTGCGACGCGGACGGCAAGGGCGGTCTTGCCCACCCCCGCACGCCCAGTGATGACGCTAACGGTGAGCGAACGTGCTTGCCCGGAATCGCCCCCGAGGTGCCGCATCATCTCGACCACGGTGTCGTCGTGCCCGGTAAAGGCGGGATCATCCGCAGGTAGCATGCGCGGTACCCGAACACTTTCCACGACTGCCGGCGGTTCGGGGGGACAGGCAAGAGCCCACGCCTTTGTCTGTTCCGAGGCCCCCGGCACGTCGAGCTCCGGGTCTGCGAGCAGGATCGCCTGTTCCAAGCGGCGCAGATCCTCACCCGGCTCGATCCCCAGCTCAGTGACGAAGGTATGCCGCGCCTCCCGGTACGCCTCAAGCGCTTCTGCCTGTCGTCCACAGCGGTACAGCGCCAGAACCAAATTGCTACGGGCCTGCTCGTGCAGCGGGTGCCTCTGCACAAGGTGCATCAATTCGTCAATCAGATCGTGGTGGCGCCCCAGTTTGAGCTCCAGCGTATGGCATTCCTCCAAGGCATTGAGTTGACGCTCCGACAGGCGGACCGCCGCAGCCTTGATGGCCAAGCTGTCGATGCCGCTGAATGGCTCGCCGCGCCACATGCCCAAACCCGCGCGAAGTTTTTCCACCGCGGTGTCCAGCCGGTTGTCGGCGGCGGCGGCCCGCCCGTCCGCTATCGCCCGGTTGAAATGGAATACATCAAGCGTTTCCTCGGCCGCCTGCAGGAGATAGCCGGGCCGGTAGCTCGCGATCTGCGCCTCCAGGCCGGCGTCGCTGAAGGCGCGCCGGATGCGCGAGATGCAGATTTGGATCTGTGTGCGCGCGGTGGACGGCGGCACCGCGTCCCAGACCGCCCGGACCAGGTCGTCGATCGGTACGACATGGTTGACGTCCAGCAACAACTTGGCGAGAACGATCTGATGGCGCGGCGCAGTAAGGCTCACGGCTGATTGGGGAGTGGAAATCTCCAACGGACCTAAAAAGCGAAAGACCGGCGTCAATGCCCCACCCCCGTAGGTGATGTCAACCGTGGACGATCGCCACACACCCTACATAAGTTGACCGATTGTTGCTACGCCGTCACTCTGGGTTGCCTTGGGTGGTGTGACATAGCGGCCATCGGTAGGCTGGACGATCGGTAGGCGAAGGGGGCGAACAATCCGCCAAAGACTGCATTGACCCACGTCACTTCACCTGACCGCGTTGGTGCTGGGGCCGGCGGACCGGGGCGGGGCGCGGAAGTTCTTCCCTGGGCAAGGCGACTCTCCGCAGCGACAAGGCCGGTGCAGGTCGGATGAATTGCTGTTGGTTCTGGGCGGCTCGGGCAGCGGTCCGTTGCATGACCGCATTGCCGGCGTACTCCGTACGGCGATCCGCGAGGGACGCCTGCCGCAGAGACAGGACCGCGTCTGGTTGGTTAGATCGACGGGCCGAAGATCTTGCGCCGTAGGGTGGGGATAATCGCGCTAGCACGGAGAAGCGCACGGAACGCGGTCCGATTCGCAGGTGTGTCGAGGGCGGCGTTGGTGGCGTTTCGGGTGGAGAGGGCTAGTCGAGGAGCTCGTTGACCGGGATCCGGTCCTCGGTCTCTCCGCCGGGGTAGTCCTGGCTCTGAAGGAACACGGCTACGTCGGCGTTCGAGCCGCTCGCCGTGGTCTCGGCCGTTTGCCGCCCCGGCGTTGGCAGCTGCTTCCGCGACGGGCGCACGCCGCGGCCGCCGCCATACCCCGGATGAACCCATTACCTCGCTGGCACGGACGCGACAAGCCCCAGACCGGCTGATATCGCGTCGCTCGACCGCTGACGCTCCAACCGAATCCCAGAAACCAATCATCCCGTTCCACCAGGCCCATCCAGCGGCCGGCACCTCCACGGCGCCGGCCGCTTTCCATGCCCGCCGGCACCACCAGCTCGGTTGGAGGAGATTTCCGTGGCTGCGCCATCACACGCTCACCGACCCATGGCATACAGGAGGTATTCGACAGCCACGACCCCGACCAAATCTTCTGCGGCGCGCGCGGCGCCTACCTCCGCCGCTCCAACATATCCCGCCGCGCCCACACAGGACCTGTCATCGAAGGCATGCACTTCCACGACCTGCGCCACACCCACAAAACCTGGCTCATCGAAGACGACATCCCCGAAATCGCCCAAGTCCAACGACTCGGCCACCGCATCCCCGGCGTGCGCGGGATCTACAGCCACGTCACCCTCGCCATGCAATCAGCGCATCACCCACGCCCTACAACACCGCTGGCAGACCACCCAACCCATCAACGTCTACCCCGGTCACACCCGCGCCGCTCGACCCGATACCCCGACACCCGCCTGCGGAAGATGATCTAGTGCTCCCAAGTTGCTCCCAACGTAAGGGGCGCAACAGCAACGGCCCGTTACCGGACTTCCGATAACGGGCCGTTCAACCTGCCTATCTAACCTGTGGGCGATACTGGGTTTGAACCAGTGACCTCTTCCGTGTCAAGGAAGCGCGCTCCCACTGCGCCAATCGCCCGTGCTTGTTGCCGAGGTGGGGACGGGATTTGAACCCGCGTACACGGCTTTGCAGGCCGTTGCCTCGCCTCTCGGCCACCCCACCGAGGTTGCCCCCGTCATGCGTGGCGGCAGCTCCGAGCGGACGACGGGATTCGAACCCGCGACCCTCACCTTGGCAAGGTGATGCGCTACCAGCTGCGCTACGTCCGCACGTCCCCCGGCGTTCCCGGGTGACGGATGAGAACTTTAGCCGAGCCGGTGAAAGACTGCCAACTCGGGGTCACCTCGGCGCGTCTCCTCCTCGCGAGGCGGGAACGGAGACCACCACCCGCTAGCTTCCTAGGGGGCTGGCCTGGTGCCGACCGGCGGCCACCGACCGTCACCCTCGGGCGCCCACTCGACAACGACGGCCATCATTGCGCCAAACGCCCACCACCAGGGCCTTGTCCGCCACCTCATCGCGACGGACCTCGACGAACACACCCACAGGAACGACTGACGGCACCCCGGGGAATTGTCCGGCTTCCGACTGTCGCGGCGCGGATCCGGGCACAGCCGTCACTGTTCGTGTTCAATCGGATGGGCTACGGTAACGGTCGTGACGAGACGTGCGGCCGAGATCCGCCTGGATGCCCTGCTGCGCACCGCCTGTGACGTGATCGTGGAGCGCGGTCTGGCCAACACCCGGACGGCCGATGTGGCACAGGCCGCCGGAGTGAGTCAGGCGTTGGTGTTCTACCACTTTGCCACGAAGGAGCGACTGCTCGCGCAGGCCTTCGCGTACGCGGTCGAGCAGGATCTGGCCCGACTGGACGTGGTGACCCGCTCCTCGGCGCCACCGCTGACCAAGCTCCGCCGGATCCTCAAGCTCTACACGCCGGCCGGGCGGGCAACCTCCTGGTCGATGTGGATCGACGGATGGTCCGAGTCGCTGCGCACCCCGGAGTTGGAGAAGGTGTCCCGCCGACTCGACCTGCGCTGGCGGCAGGACCTGGCCGCGGTGATCTCCGCCGGGGTGGCCGACGGCACCTTCCAGTGCGCCGACCCGGACGGCGCCGCCTGGCGGATCAGCGCGGTGATGGACGGGCTTGCCGTCCAACTCGCCGTGCACGACCGGGTGATCTCCCGCCGGCAGTTCGGCGAGTGGGTCCGGCTGGTCACCGCCCGAGAGCTCGGCCTGGATCCGGTCGCACTGGACTGAGCCGACCGGCCACCGGTCCCGCACCCCCAGGGCAGGCAAAACGGCGCGGCATCCCCCGACTACCGGAACAATCGGCAGCATGGACCTGCTGGACGCGTACCGCCGGAGCCTGGCCGAATTCGTCGACCGGGTGGACCAGGTCGAGCCCGGCCAGTGGTCCGACCCGACACCCTGCTCGGACTGGGACGTACGCGCGCTGGTCAACCACGTGGTGAGTGAGGATCGGTGGAGCGTCCCGCTGCTCGCGGGCCGGACCATCGACGAGGTGGGCGACCGGCTCGACGGCGACCAACTCGGCACCGACCCGATCACGGTGGCGCGGGAGGCGGCCGCGCAGGCCGAGATCGCCGCGACCCACCCCGGCACACTCGACCGCGCCGTGCATCTCTCCGCTGGTGAGACCCCGGCCGCGGAATACCTCCAGCAGCTCCTCGCCGAGCATCTCGTCCACGGCTGGGACGTGGCGGTGGCGATCGGGGCGCAACCGCGCCTGGACCCGGACGCGGTGCACGTGGCCGCCCGCTGGTTCGCCGGCCAGATCGACGACTACCGGAGCAACAACCTGGTGCAGACCGGGGTACGGGTGCCCGACGACGCCGACGAGCAGGACCACCTGCTGGCTGCCTTCGGCCGCAACCCCGACTGGACACCGGACAACTGACCACCCGCGGCCTGCCGCACGGCTGACCAGCGCCGCTCCCCCTCCGGCCCAGCTCACCGCCTGTGTCGAGGGCGATGCCGGCGACCCCACCGACCGCGGCGACCAGGCCGGGTCTCGCCCACGCGCTGGGCTCGACTACCGGGCGATTCGCCCCAGAGCTTGCCGCCGCCCCAGCCGCCTGATATCCACAGATGCACATGCGTGATCGCGCGCGGCCGGCGGACCGCCGGCCATTTCGCTCCCACGAGGAGGTCCCGTGCCACGACCCGAATGGTCACCTCCGATGAGCCGGCGTCGACGCCGGCTCATCGCCGTCCTGGCGACGACGGCCACGGTCGCCGCGTTGCTCCCCACCGGCGTGAGCACCGCGGCCCCCACCGGCAGCACGCCGTCGGCCGAGCGCCGGTCCGGACCGTTCAGCGAGGGGCACGAGCCCGCCGACGCCGACAACCGCACCGGTACGGCGGCACCCGACGCCCGGCAGCGCGGCCTGGCCCGCGCCGCCGACCCCGACGTCCGGTGGAACCGACTCGGCACCCCGCAGGCCCTCGGCCCCGGCCGTACCCCGCTCGCCACCGGGCTGCCCGCCGACCCGGAGGCCGCCGCCCGCGCCTACCTGAGGGCCAACCGCGACCTGTTCGGCATGGACGCCGACGCGGTGGCCCGCATGGAACGGGTGCTGGTCCGGCCGATCGGCAGCGGTGCCGTGGTCACCCTCCGGCAACGGTTCGGCGACCTGCCGGCCGGGCCGGACGGTCTCGTCACCCTCGCGGTCGCCAACGGCTCGGTGGTGTCGGTCAACTCCTCGTTGGCCCGCGACACCGGCACGCCCGCGCCGGCCACCCGCACCGCCGAGCAGGCGTACGCCGCCGCGCTCGCCGACGCCGGGCTGACCGCCGGCGCGGTGGCCAGCCACACCATCCGGCAGGTGGCCGTACCCACCCCGCTGGACGGGCCACGGGCCGCCTACGAGGTGACGATGATCGGCGCGGACACCGACCACCCGGCCGCGTTCACCAGCTACGTGGACGGCGGCACCGGGCAGGTGCTGGTTCGTGAGGACCTGGTCGACTTCGACTCCGACAACCCGAGCTGGGCGGTCTTCCCGGCCACCCCGCCCCGCGACCTCGACCCCGGGCAGGATTCCCGGGTGCGCTGGTGCGGCGACTCCGCGCCCGGCTGCCAGGCCGCCTTCCGCGACCCGGCCACCGGCCAACCCTGGGACGTCGACGCGGCCACCGGCACACCCACGTTCACCTCACGCGGCAACTCGGCCAACACGGTGCTCTCCTGGGGTGCGGGCACCCCGATCGTCCCGGCCACCACCAGCCCGGACCGCCGCTACGAGTACCCGTTCACCGACCAGTGGCACCAGGCGAAGTGCAACCCGGAGGTGTTCACCTCCGCCCAGCGCAACGACGCGGACGCGTCGATCGCCAACCTCTTCGCCATGCACAACCGGATGCACGACTGGTCGTACCAGTTGGGCTTCACCGAGTCGGCGTGGAACCTCCAGGCGGTCAACCTCACCCCGGCCGGGCTGGGCGGTGACGCCGAGCAGGGCCGCGCCCAGCAGGGCGCGCTGACCGGCAACCGCAACAACGCCAACCAGGGCACCGGGCGCGACGGGCTGCCGCCGACCACCAACATGTACCTGTGGCAGCCACAGGCCGGCGGCCCGTACCCGCCGTGTGTGGACGGCGACTACGACATGACGGTGATCGGCCACGAGTACACCCACGCGATCACCAACCGGATGATCGCCGGCCCGGACAGCGGGATCAGCGGCCACCAGGGTGGCGCGATGGGCGAGTCGTGGGGCGACCTGCTCGCCGCCGAGTACCTGTTCCAGAACGGGCTGCGCGCACCCGGCGAGACGCCCTTCGTCACCGGCGGCTACGTCACCGGCAACCTGGTCAGCGGCATCCGCAACTACGACCTGAGCCGCAGCCCGCTCAACTACTCCGACATCGGCTACAACACCGCGGGTCCCGCCGTGCACGCCGACGGCGAGATCTGGGGCGCCACCAACTTCCGGGTCCGCTCCGCACTGGTCAAGCGGTACGGCCTCGGCACTCCGCAGCGGCAGCTCGACTGCGCACAGGGGAAGGTCGCCGCCGACAAGTGCCCGGGCAACCGGCGCTGGTCGCAGTTGGTCTTCGACTCGTTCCTGCTCCAGGCCGCCAGCCAGGTCAGCATGCTCGACATGCGGGACAACATGCTCACCGCCGACCTGCTCCGCTTCGGCGGCGCCAACCAGGACCTGATCTGGGCCGAGTTCGCCCGCTCCGGGATGGGCCGGGACGCCGCCACCAACGGCGCCGGCGACACCGACCCGACGCCGAGTTTCGCCTCGCCGCGCGGCGGCAACGCGACACTCACCCTGCGCCCGCGCGGGGACAGCGTCGACGCGCCGATCCGGGTGTACGTCGGGGCGTACGAGGCGCGGGCCACGCCGATCGCGGACACCGACCCGGCGACGCCGATCCCGGACACCGTGGAGCTGGTGGCTGGCACGTACGACCTGCTCGCCGTGGCACCCGGCTTCGGGCACCAGCGGCTCGGTGTGGTCGCCAAGGCCGAGCAGGACGGGTACGTGGACCTGCGGATGAGCCGCAACCTGGCGTCCACCGCGTCCGGGGCGACGGTCACCGGCGACGGGGTCAACCTGGACCGGATCGCCGACGACACCGAGGCCACGAACTGGGCCTCCCTGGACGGGGTGGCCGGACGGCAGCTCACCGTGGCGTTGCCCGGGGACACCCCGCAGACGGTCAAACGGCTCAACGTCAGTGCGATGCTGCGCCCGGCGATCACCGGGGACGCCGACACCGGCAGCCAGAACGCGCTCAGTGCGTTGCGCTCGTTCGCGGTGTCCGCCTGCGACGCGACCACCACCGACTGCGCGGACCCGGCCCGCTGGCAGCGGATCTACACCAGCGCGGGGGACGCGTTCCCCGGCGGGGCGTACCGGTCGTACAGCCGGGACATCAACCTGCGGACGTTCGCGGTGCCCTCGACCCTCGCCACCCACCTGCGCCTGGAGGTGCTGGCGAGCCAGTGCACCGGCGGCCCCCGGTACGCGGGCGAGCAGGACGACGACCCGGCGACGACGACGGACTGCGCGACGGCCAGCCCGGCCCGGACGCAGGTCAGGATCGCCGAGTTCCAGGCGTTCTCGCAGTGACGCCGAGGGGCCGGCGGGTAGTCCGCCGGCCCCTCAGCCCCCGATCAGCGGCGGGCCGGTCGCCAGCGGTCGGCCGGGGCCGGCCGTTCCCAGCGCCGGTCCACCGTCGGGTCCTCGCCCTCGTCGGACGCGGGCCGGGTCAGGTGTCGCAGCCGCAGCAGCAGGCCCATCCCGAGGAAGAGCAGCAACGCGCCGAGCAGGAACGCCGCCTGCACGATGCCGAACCCGCCGGACTGCGAGACCTGCCGGCCGGCCGGTGGCGCCGCGTCGGCCGGGTAGTCCCCGACCGGCTCCTCGGCCGTCGTGCTCTCCTCCACGGCCGGCTCACTCGGCGGGTCGCTGGGCCGTGACGGCGTCGCGGTCGGCTTCGGCGTACCGGTCGGGGTGCCACCCGCCCCCACCACCGAGCGGGTGGCGGTCTGTCGGGCCAGCAGGCGCCGGTTCGCGTCGTACGCCTCGGCGGCGAGGGTGACCCGCCCCTGGGTGACGTCCTCGGCGAAGGCCACCCGGTAGCGGGCGGTGACCGTGCGGCCCGGGCAGAGCGTGCCCGGGTCGAGCTGCCGGTCGGTCAGCCGGGCCACGTCACCCTCGGTCTGGATCTCCAGCGGGAAGTCGCCGGTCTCCTCCACCCGGTCCATCTTCACCTGGTCGAGTCGGAGGCCCTGCACGCTGAGCACCATCGACCAGCGCACCTTCGCGCACCCGCCGCGCCGATCCGTCTGCGAGACCACCGCCGAGATCGTCCGCACCTGGTCACCGGCGGTGAACCGGGCCGGCAGGCCGCTCATCTCGGTGGCGAAGGCCGCCTGTGCCGGCGCGGCCAGGGTCAGCACCGCCCCGGCCACACCGGCAACCAACGCCCCGATCCGCAGCGCGTACCGCCACACGATCACCATCACCTCGCCTCTTCTCGTCTCCTGCGCAAAACGCTAGGAGGAAGCGGGCGGGTCGGACAGAGGGGTGTCTTCGCACCGGACGTCAAGGACGAGTGGTGATTTCACCGACAGTGGTGAACCCCTTACCCGTACCGGTCCACCTCCCCGCGCCGCCCGGGATGACCGGTGCGCGAGAATCGCCGGGTGTCCGAGCTCTCCAGCACGTTCGTCCGGCTGCACGCCCGGCTGGCCCCGGTCCCCTTCGTTCCCGAGGTGCGACTGCACCAGGCCGACGAGCCGATCGGGTTGTGGGAGCTGACCGAGGGCGAGTTCTCCACCGACCGGCCGCCGCCGTTCTGGGCGTTCGCCTGGGCCGGCGGGCAGGCGCTCGCCCGCTACGTGACCGACCACCCGGCGCTGGTCGCCGGCCGCCGGGTGCTCGACCTCGCCTCCGGCTCCGGCCTGGTGGCCATCGCCGCCGCCCGCGCCGGCGCGGCGTCGGTGCGGGCCGTCGAGGTGGACGAACTGGCGGTCGCGGCCGTCGCGCTCAACGCCGAGGCCAACGGGGTACGCGTCGACGCCGAATTCGGCGACATCCTCGACTCCGACGCCGGGGACGCCGAGGTGGTGCTCGCCGGCGACGTCTTCTACAGCGACGCGATGGCCCGGCGGGTGCTGCGGTTCCTGCTGCGCGCCGCCCGGGCCGGCGCACCGGCACTTGTCGGTGACCCCGGCCGGGCGTTCCTGCCCCGCGACCGCTTCGACGAGTTGGCCGTGTACGACGTGCCGGTGCCGGAGGCGCTGGAGAGTGTCCGGGTGAAGCGCACCACCGTCTGGCAGTTGCGCGCCGGGCTGCCCGGAGCCGCCCGCTAGCGTGTCGGCGTGCTGTTTTCCGGTTGGGGGTCCGCGGTCGGGGCACCCTGGCCGGACGTCGCCGAGGTGACCGACCACGTCGGCGTACGCCATCTGGTGGTCACCCGGCACGCGCTGGTCCGGCAGGTGCTGGCCGACCCGGTCACCTACCGGCCGGACAACGCGCTGGACGCGGTGACACCGATGCCGGTGAGCGCGCTGCGGGTGCTCGCCGGGCACCGGTTCCGGCTGCCGCCGACCCTGGCCAACAACTCGGGCGCCAGCCATCCCCAGATCCGGGCGATCGTCGCGGCGGCGTTGCACCCCGAGCGGGTCGCCGCGCAGCGGCCCTGGCTCACCGCGCTGGTCCGGGACCGGGTCGCTCGGCTCGGCGCCCGGCTCGACACCGGCGCGTCAGTCGACCTGTACGCGGACCTCGCCGCCGACCTGCCGCTGCTGGTGCTGGCCCGGCTGGTCGAGCTGCCGGACGCACCTGTCGGTGCGGTCAAGGAGTTCGCCCGCGCCGCGCTGGAGTTGTTCTGGGCACCGCTGGACGTCGACCGGCAGCTGGCGCTCGCCGCCGAGGTGGGCCGGTTCCACGGCGTACTGCGGGACTTCGCCACCAGCGGGGGCGGGTTGGCCGGCGAGTTGCGCGCGGCCGGGCACCCGCCGGACGTGGTGGTCGGCGCGCTCTTTTTCCTGCTGGTAGCCGGGCAGGAGACCACCTCGCAGTTCCTCACCCTGCTGCTGCACCGGCTGGCCGGCGAACCCGCGGTGCGGGCCGGCCTGCGCACCGGCGCGGTCGCGGTGGCCGACGTGGTGGAGGAGGGGCTGCGACTGGAGCCGCCCATCGTCACCTGGCGGCGGGTGGCGGCGACGGACAGCACGCTGGGCGGCACGGCGGTACCGGCGGGCAGCAGCCTCGTGCTCTGGCTGGCCCGCGCCGGCCGTGACCCCGCGGTCGTCCAGTCGCCCGACGAGTTCCGCCCGGGGCAGCGTGGGTCTCGCCGACACCTGGCGTTCGGGGCCGGTGTCCACCGCTGCGTCGGTGACGTGCTGGCCCGGATGGAGGCGGCAGTGGTGGTTGCCGAGGCGGCACCACTGCTGGACGCGGTGACGGTGGTCCGCCCACCCTGGTGTCCGGACAATCTCACCTTCCGGATGCCGGACGCCTTCGTGGTGCGCTCAGTCGAGCGGCCCCTGGACCAGTAGCACGATGCCCCCGACGATCGCGGCGGCGCCGAGAAGCAGGACGCCGCCGCCGACGAGGAACCGCGCGAACTGAAAGCCCGGGCCCTGCCGCACCCCGGCCGGGTCCTGGTCGGGCAACCCCCACAGGCGGTTCAACGAGCTCCTGGACAACTGGCGGGACCACGAGTCGACGAAGTCGAACAGGTTGAGGGTCATCGTCAACCCGATGAACCCCAGCAGCACGCCGAACCCGACGAGCGCGAGTATCTGCAGGATCCACCGCACCATCGGCCGTCCCCGTCCGTCGAATCGACTCCGCTCCGAGGCTAGGCCGCCCGGGCAAGAGCGCTCGGGGAGATCGTCACGGGGCACGGGACCTGACCACGACCCGCTATGTTTCCGGGCGTGTCATCAGCCCACCCGCGCCGCATCCTCGCAGTGGCAACGCTTCTGGCCGTGCTGACGCTGACCGCCTGCACAGTCGGCCCCGGCCACCGGACCCACGCCCGGCAGATCACCGCGACCCAGCCGACGCCGTCCGCACAGCCGACGCCGTCCGCACAGCCGACGCCCTCGGCACAGCCGACACTCTCGGCCTTGCCGACGCCGTACGCCCGGCCGACGCCCTCGGCCTCGCCGTCCCCGACGGCGAAGCCGACACCGGGAAGCCTGGCCTGGTACGTGTCCCAGGTCCCGACCTTCCCGCAGGCGCCGCCGCCGCAACCGGTGTCGCTGCCGACGACCGGCGTCGCGCAGTTCTGGCACCGCCTGCCGACCGACCAGAAGGTCGCCTTCATCACCATCGACGACGGTGGGCTGGCCCGCCCGCCCGCGGTGGCCGACTTCGTCTGGCAGGCACACATCCCGGTCACGATGTTCCTCAACTCACCGGCGGCCGAGGAGCACACCGACTACTTCCGGCAGATCCAGGTGGCGGGCGGGGTCGTCGAGAACCACACCATCAACCACACCTCGCTGGCCGGCCGCTCGTACGACTACCAGAAGCACGAGATCTGCGGGGCGGCGGACAAGCTGGAGACGCTGTTCGGCAAGCGGGCGACCCTGTTCCGGCCACCGTTCGGCAACCACGACGCCACCACGTTGAAAGCCGCGCACGACTGCGGCGCGAAGGCGGTCCTGCACTGGACCGAGACCGTGCACGAGGGGAAGGTGCGCTACCAGACCCCGGAGAAGGTGATCCAGCCCGGCGACATCCTGCTGATGCACTTCCGGCCGGCGCTGATGGACGACCTGCTCGCCGCGCTCAGGGCAATCCACCGGGCCGGGCTCACGCCGGCGCTGCTGGAGGACTACGTGCGCTGACCGACCCGCCGACGACCTGACGAAAGTCAGGGTCGGGTGGTGCCCTTCGGGCGCGGTGCGGCAGCGGGTCGCACGCCTAGCGTCAGCGCATGATCACATTACGTGGGTTGACGAAACGGTTCGGGGCGACAGTCGCTGTCGACGCGTTGACCGTCGACGTCGCGCCCGGCCGGGTCACCGGCTTCCTCGGCCCCAACGGCGCCGGCAAGTCCACCACCATGCGGATGATCCTCGGGCTGGACCGTCCCAGCGCCGGACAGGCCCTCATCGGCGGGCGCGCGTACCGGGAGCTGCGCCGACCGTTGCACGAGGTGGGCGCGCTGCTCGATGCCCGAGCCATCCACCCGGCCCGGTCCGGCCGGGCCCACCTGCTCGCCATGGCCCGCAGCAACGGCATCCCGGCCCGCCGCGTCGACGAGGTGCTGGACACCGTCGGGCTGGACGGGCGGGCCGCCGGCAAACCGGGCCGGACCCTGTCCCTCGGCATGGGCCAGCGGCTCGGCATCGCCGGGGCGCTGCTCGGCGACCCGCCGGTGCTGATGTTCGACGAGCCGGTGAACGGCCTCGACCCGGACGGGGTGCGCTGGGTACGGCACCTGACGCGCTCGCTTGCCGACCAGGGGCGGACCGTCTTCGTCTCCAGCCACCTGATGAGCGAGATGCAGCTCACCGCCGACCAACTCGTGGTGATCGGGCGGGGCCGACTGCTCGCCGACGCGCCGATCGGCGACGTGATCGCCGGCGGTACGGTCGCCGTCCGGGTGCGCAGCCCACACCCGGACGGGCTGGCCGCCCTGGCCGCGCGCCTCACCGCCACCGGGGCGAGCGTGGTGGCGGCCGACCGCACCGAGCTGACCGTCACCGGCACCACCGTGGACCGGGTCGGTGACCTGGCCTACGAGCTGGGGGTGCGACTGCACGAGCTGACCGCGCAGGCCGCGACCCTGGAACAGGCGTTCATGGAGCTGACCGCCGACAGCGTCGAGTACGCGGGCGGTCCGACCGAAGGTGGGCAACGATGAGCACCCGGACCGACGCGGGCACCCGCCCCACCAACACGCCGGCCGCCGGTGCGCCGGCCACCTTCCGGGGGGCGGTGGCCGCCGAGTGGACAAAGCTCTCCTCGGTACGCAGCACCTGGTGGACGGCGCTGGCCGGGCTGCTGGTGATGGTCGCCAGCGCCGGCCAACTGGCCATCTACGCCGCGAACGCCAACACCGACGACGACCCGACCGACAACCCGGGGATCGTCACCGTCGGCAGCGTGCTGATCGACTCGGTCGAGCTGACCCAGTTCGTGGTGCTGGCGCTGGGTCTGCTGGCGATCACCGCCGAGTTCACCAGCGGCACCATCCGGACCACGTTGCAGTGCACCCCGTCCCGCGGTCGGGTGCTGCTGGCCAAGGCGGTGGTCACCGGCGCCGTCACCTTCGCCCTCGGGTTGCTGCTCGGCGGCGTCGGCGCCCTGGTCGCCCGGCCGGTGCTCGGCGAGTGGGGCAGCGCCCCGGCCGCCGAGACGATCGGCGACATCGTGGCGGTGGCGGTCTACCTGGCGCTGATCGGCGTGTTCGCCCTGGGTCTCGGGGCCGCACTGCGCAGTGCGGTGCTCACCATCACCGTGCTCCTCGCCATCCTGATGATCGTGCCGCTGTCCCTCCAGAACCCGGACATCGAGGTGTTGAACCGGATCGCCGACGGGTTCCCCGGCGTGGCCGGCGGGCACTTCCTGGCCGGCGACACCGAGCCGTACCCGAGCCTGGTCGGGCTGCTCCTGCTCGCCGGCTGGGCCGGTGCCACGCTGCTGCTGGGCCGGGCCGCGCTGCGCCGCCGCGACGCGTGACGAGGTGAGCGGGGGCTTCCCGGCCCCCGCTCAGCCGTCGACCAGCCCCGCCTCGTACGCGAGGATCGCCGCCTGCACCCGGTTACGCACGTCCAGGCGGGTGAAGATGCTGGTCAGATAACTCTTCACGGTGCCCTCCACCAGGTGCAGCCGGCGGGCGATCTCGGCGTTGGACAGCCCCGCCCCGACCAGGGCCAGCACCTCCCGTTCCCGCTCGGTCAGCCCGGCCGTACGGTCCCGCGCGGCCGGCCGGCGGGCCAACCGCCCCGCCCCCAGCTCGATGACCCGGCGGGCCACCCTCGGCGACAGGTACGCGCCACCGTCGGCCACGGCGTGCACCCCGGCGATCAACTCCCGCGGGTCACCGGCCTTGAGCAGGAACCCGTTGGCGCCGTGCCCGAGCGCCCGGGCCACATGGTCGTCCTCGCCGAACGTGGTCAACATGATCGTCGCGGTCTCCGGCACGAGCCGGCGGATCTCGGCGGCGGCGGCCAACCCGTCCAGCCGCGGCATCCGGATGTCCAGCAGCACGACGCGAGGTCGGTGCGCGCGGACCAGCTCCACCGCGGCGCGTCCGTCACCGGCCTCGGCGACCACCTCGATACCGGGATCGGTGGCGAGGATGGCCCGGACGCCGGCCCGGATCATCGCCTCGTCGTCGGCCAGCACCACCCGCACCGGCGCTGCCCCGGCCCTGTCGGTGTCCACTAGGCGATCCACTCCTTGCTGGCCAACCGGCCGTCGGTGAAGCAGAGCCGCCAGGTCGGCTCGGCGAGGGGAAAGTTGCCGTCGGTGTAGTACTCGCAGCCGGCCCGGTCGACGCCGACGGGGCTTTCCACCTGCCGCCGGGGCAGACCCGCCAGCTCCGAGCGGACCGTGCCGACGCGCATCTGGTCGAAGGTGGCCCGGTCCAGCACCGTCCCGGCGGTCGCCACCGGGTAGTAGACGAGGGAGAGCACCAGGGCGAAACCGGCAGGTGCCAGCAGCGCCACCAACAGACTGCGCCGGACCCGCCGACGGGCGTCGTGCAGCCGCCGCGCCGCATCCACCGGCCGCTCCACCGGGCCGGGCCGGCCCCCGGACGGCACAGGATCGTTCTCGATCGCCTCCACCCGCGGCGCGGTCGCCGGCAACACCGCCCGGACGACGAACCCACCCCCGGTACGGGGCCCGGCGTCGAGCGTCCCACCGGCGAGGCGGACCCGCTCGGCGAGCGCGAGCAAACCGCTGCCCTGCGACGGCGGGGCCGGCAGCGGCTCCGCCGGCGGAGCACCGTTGACCACGCACACCTCGACCCGTTCACCGTCGCGGGTGAGACGAACGTCGACCGGGGCGCCCGGCGCGTACCGGGCCGCGTTTGTCAGCGCCTCACGGACCACCCGGTGGGCCGCGTGGCCGGTCATCGCCGGCAGCTCCGCGACCACCGAGGCGGCCTCCAGCCGGACCGCCATGCCGGCCTCCCGGGCATTGTCGACCAGGTCCGCGACGGTCTCCCCACTCGGACGCACCGACGCGCCACCGTCCTCGCGGAGCACCCCGATGATCTCGTGTAGTCGCTCGGTGGCGGCGGAGACGCTGGCCCGCAACTCCCCCGCCGCGGCCCGGTGCCGGTCGTTCAGGTCGGCGGCGACCTCCAGGGCGGCGGCGCGCAACGCGATCAGGCTGAGGTCGTGGCCCAGCGAGTCGTGCATCTCCCCGGCGATCCGGGCCCGTTCCCGCAGCCGGATCCGCTCGGCGGCACCGCGCTCCTCGCGGATCAGCGCGTCCACGTGCCGACGACCCGCGGCGGCCAACTCCTGCTGCTGACGCCGGTACCGGCCCACCAGCCAGGGGAACACCGCGGCGAAGAGCAACACCGAGGCCAGCAGGAACCAGGTGGCCTCGCCGGTGCCGAGCAGACCCAGGTTGAGCGCCGTCCCGCCGGCCACGATCAGGGCGAAGACCCCGGCCACCGGGGCCGCGGAGACGCTGCGCCGCCCGGTGAGATAGCTGAAGACCGGAATGGCGAAGACGAAATTGCCGTCGACGACCGACCCGAGCACCACCAGCACCAGGGCGACCAACGGTCGGCGTCGACTCGCCACCGTGGCCGCGCCGAGCAGCAGCAACTTGCCGACCAGCAGCGGCACCGCGTAGCGCGGGTAGGACGGGCTGACCCCGGCGTAGCCGACCGGGGCCGCGACCACCGCCCAGAGCAGCGCGTCCAGCAGCAGGTGACGCCGCCGATCCAGCGGACCTGGCAGCGGGAAGTCGAGGATCCGCACGGCGGCCAGGCTACCCACGCCCGACCTGCGCGAACACCGACGAAAGTCAGGTGTTCAGCCGCTCTCCTCGGCCCAGACCCGCCAGTCGTCGAGCACCCCGTGCAGGGCCGGGGTGAGCCAGCCCGGCGCGGAACGCCGGAACACGCCCGGGTCCATCGCCCCGGCGCCGTCGGGCAGCGCGCCGAGCAGATTCGGCACCAGCTCGGTGAGGTTCGTCCAGTGCACCAACTCCGGCCGGCTCGGCCAGGCCCCGATCACCACACCGGCCGGCACCGCCCGCCGGTCGAGCGCCTCCAGGGTCAGCGCGGTGTGGTTGAGCGTGCCCAACCCGGCGCGGGCGACCACCACCGCCGGCGCGCCGAGCGACACCGCCAGGTCGGCCATCGTCCACGCCTCCCCCGACGGGCGCAGCCCCATCGGCACCAGCAACCCGCCCGCGCCCTCGATCAACACCAGGTCGTGTTTGTCCGCCTCGGCACGAACGGCGTCCACCGTCTCGTACAGCTCCAACGGCGGCAGGTCGGCGACCCGGGCGGCCGTCAACGGGGCGAGCGGGTCGGGATAGCTGGCCAGGGTCCGCCCGGTCAGCGGGGCAGCCAGCCGGTTCACCGTGTCCACGTCGCCGGGCTCACCGCCGGCCGTACCCGTCTGGCCCGGTTTCACCACCGCCACCCGCAGCCCGGCGGCCTGCGCCGCGGCCGCGATCGCCGCGGTCGCCACCGTCTTGCCGACCTCGGTGTCGGTGCCGGTGACCAGAACCGGTCCCTCCCACCCGGTCACGGCGCCACCTCTGCTCGCGACTGCGGGGCTCGCAAACCCGGCTCACTCCTCGCGCTCACGGCGCCACCTCTGCTCGCGACTGCGGGGCACACTCCACGATGACCTCCAGGGCCCGCTCGAAATCCGCCCGGGGCACCCCGGCGCTGACCGTGAGGCGCAGACGGGAGCGGCTGTCCGGGGTGGACGGCGGCCGGAAACACCCGACCGCGACGCCCCGATCCCGGCAGTCGACGGCCCAGGCGCTGGCCGCCTCCGGCCCGGGAGCCGTCACCGAGATCACCGCCGCGTCCGGCGCGGAGACGGTCAGCCCGGCCGCCCGCAGTCGAACGACGGCCAACCGCACCCGGTCGGACAACTCCCCGCGCATGTCGTCGCCGACCCGGGCCAGCCGCAGCGCGGCGTGCACACCGGCGGCGACCGCCGGCGGCAGCGCCGTGTCGAAGATGAACGTACGCCCGGTCTCCACCAGGTGCCGGACGAACTCGGCGGGGCCGGCGACCACGCCACCGGCGCCACCGAGCGCCTTGGACAGGGTTGCGGTCACCAGCACGTCCGGTTCGCCGGCCAGCCCCGCGGCGGCCACCGCACCCGCGCCGGCCGGACCGGTCACACCGAGCGCGTGCGCGTCGTCGACCAACAGGAGCGCGCCGTGCCGCCGGGCCACCGCGTGCAGCCGGGCCAGCGGGGCGAGGTCACCGTCGACCGAGAAGATCGACTCGGTCACCACCACCGCCGGGCGGCCCGGTGCGGCCGCGAGTGCGGCGGCGACGGCGTCCACGTCGACGTGCGGGGTGACCACCGTCTCCGCACCGGAGATCCGAGCGCCGTCGATCAGGGACGCGTGGTTGTGCGCGTCGGAGACGAGCAGCGTCCGAGGTTGGACCAGCGCCCGCAGCGCACCGAGGTTGGCCAGGTAGCCGGAGGAGAAGACGAGGGCCCGATCGGTGCCCAGCCACTGCGCCAGCTCGTCCTCCAGCGCCTGGTGCGCGTCGGTGGAACCACGCACCAGGCGCGACCCGGTCGCCCCCAGCCCGTACGCCGACAGTGCCGCCGTGGCCGCGGCGATGACCTCCGGGTGGGTGGCCAGGCCGAGGTAGTCGTTGCCGGCCAGATCGGTCACCTGATCGCCGGCGGGACGCGGGTGCAGTCGCCGCGTCAGCCCCGCCTTCGCCCGCAACTGCGCGCGGCGGTCGAGCGCCGCCAGCCAGTCCGCCACCGTCACCCCTTCGTCGCCGTCCGTGCCGGCCAGCCCGACACCTGCCGGGCGAAATTACCACCCGCCACCGCCGGCCCGACGGATCCACTCGACGCGAGCACCCGCCGGGCTGCCAGGCCATTCCGGCTGACCGGGGGCCTTGGCAGGGGCCTAGTAGGGTACGAGGCATGCCAGAGATCCTCGACCAGGCCCGGACCCAGGTCCTGGGTGACGGTGTCGGCCTCGACCAGGCCGGCATCCTCGCGGTGCTGACCCTGCCCGACGAGCACCTGCCCGCCGCCCTGCAACTCGCCCACGACGTGCGGATGCGCTGGTGTGGCCCCGAAGTCGAGGTCGAGGGCATCGTCTCGCTGAAGACCGGCGGCTGCCCGGAGGACTGCCACTTCTGCTCCCAGTCCGGCCTGTTCACCTCGCCGGTGCGGTCGGTCTGGCTGGACATCCCGTCGCTTGTCGAGGCGGCGAAGCAGACCGCCGAGACCGGGGCGACCGAGTTCTGCATCGTCGCCGCGGTGCGCGGCCCGGACGCCCGGCTGATGAAGCAGATGCGCGACGGCGTCGCCGCCATCAAGGCCGCTGTCGACATCCAGGTCGCCGCGTCGTTGGGCATGCTCACCCAGGAGCAGGTCGACGACCTGGTCGACATGGGTGTGCATCGCTACAACCACAACCTGGAGACCTGCCGGTCGTACTTCCCCAACGTGGTCACCACGCACTCCTGGGAGGAGCGCTGGGAAACGCTGCGGATGGTGCGCGACTCCGGCATGGAGGTGTGCTGCGGTGGCATCCTCGGCCTCGGTGAGACCGTCGAGCAGCGGGCCGAGTTCGCCGCGCAGCTCGCCGAGCTGGCCCCGCACGAGGTGCCACTCAACTTCCTCAACCCCCGGCCGGGCACGCCGCTCGGCGACCGCCCGGTGGTGGAGGGCAAGGACGCGCTACGGGCCATCGCCGCGTTCCGGCTGGCCATGCCCCGCACCATCCTCCGGTACGCGGGTGGTCGCGAGATCACCCTCGGTGACCTGGGCACCCGTGACGGCCTGCTCGGCGGCATCAACGCGGTGATCGTCGGCAACTACCTGACCACGCTGGGTCGACCGGCGACCGCCGACCTGGCCCTGCTGGACGAATTGAAGATGCCGGTCAAGGCGCTCTCTGCCACGCTGTGACGACCATGACGACGACCGAGCTGTGGTGCGACAGGTGCGGTGAGTCGGCGACGGCCGACGCCCACCCCGCGTGCGCGTCGGCCCGCCAGTTGGAGCCGCCCCGGTTCTGCTCGCGGTGCCGCCGCCGGATGAAGGTGCAGGTGCTGCCGGTCGGCTGGTCGGCGGTCTGCGTCGAGCACGGCGAGAGCAGGGGCTGAACCGGTGCTGCGCGGGCGGTCGGTGACCCTGCGACCGGCGACTGTCGCGGACGTGCCGGCCTTCGCGGCGATCCGGGCCACGCCGGAGGTGCGCCGCTGGTGGCGTGGCGGCGACGACCTGACCGAGTCCGTCCGCGCCGACCTCGGCGACGACGACCTGCACGTGTACGCGATCGAGCACGACGGCCGGGTGGTCGGCGCGATCCAGTGGTACGCCGAACCCGACCCCGACTACCGGCACGCCAGCCTGGACGTCTTCCTCGACCCGGCGGTACGCGGTGCCGGGCTCGGTGTCGACGCGATCCGCACCCTGACCCGGCACCTGATCGACGAGTACGGCCACCACCGGTTCACCATCGACCCGGCCGCGGCGAACAGCGCCGCCATCCGGGCGTACGCGAAGGTCGGTTTCCGTCCGGTGGGCGTGCTGCGCCGCTACGAGCGCGGCGACGACGGGCGCTGGCACGACGGCCTGCTGATGGACCTGCTTGCCGACGATCTCGTGGAGTGACTCACCCGTCCCAGCACAGGTGCCCGTTCGGGAGGCGCCGGGCCCCCTCGACGGGCTGGTGGGTGCTGAGCCGCCCGTCCGGCGTGAGATGTGCGACCGGCGTTGCCCGACCGAGGGTCGCGACGTCGGCGATCAGCCGGCGGTGGCAGCGCCACCAGAGGCTCTCGCTGCACATCACGGCCGTGGTCCGTCGGGCCGCGTCGGCCAGCACCCCGGTCAGCGCCGCGTCGAACGCCGGGGTGCGGGTGTACGCGGCGTACGCCCGGAACGCGGCGACCTTCCACCAGGTGTCCGGCTCGGGCTCGCCGGCCGGGACGTGCCGGCGTCCGCCCAGATCCGGCTCCCAGCGGTAGTCGATCCCGATCTCGGGCAGCCACCGTTCGAGTTGCTCGCGGTGGACGTCCGGGTTGGTGCGGCTGGCCGGGTACCGCCGCACGTCCACCAGCAGGGCCACCCCGGCGGCGGTCAGCGACTCTCCCAGCCGCACCCGGTCGGCGGTGCCGTGCCCGACGGTCAGCAACTCCCCCACGCGGCTGACTTGCCCGGAATCCCGGGCGGTTATCCCCGGACGTGACGAGATCTCGGACAGTTGTCGTCTCGGCGTAACGACAACTGCCCAAGATCTCGTCGACTGTGGGCTCAGGAGAGAGCGCAGGTGGTGTTGTTGACGGTGAAGGCTGTCGGTTTCGGGTTGGTGCCGGTGTAGGCGCCGTTGAAGCCGAAGTTCACCGACGCGCCGGGCGCGATCGTGCCGTTGTAGGACAGGTTCGTGGCGGTGACGGCCGCGCCGGTCTGACTGACCGCCGCCGACCAGCCCTGGCTGACGGTCTGCCCGCCGGGGAAGCTGAACCGCAGCGTCCAGCCGTTGATCGCGGTGGTGCCGGTGTTGGTGATCGTCACGCTGGCGGTGAAGCCGGGGCTCCAGTCGGTGGTGGCGTACCCCACCGAGCAGGCGCCGCCGACCGGCGTGGGCGCGGTGGTCACCGCGACCGGCGCGGACGCCGCGGAGGTGTTGCCGGCCGCGTCCACGGCCACCACGTAGAACTGGTACGCCGTCGACGCGGTCAGCCCGGACACCGCCACGGTGGTGCCGGTCGGCGAGCCGACAAGCGCGTCGGTGGCGCCGGCCTCGCGGTAGACCCGGTACCCGGTGACGCCGACGTTGTCGGTCGACGGGGTCCAGGCCAGGGTGAGCCCGGTGGCGGTGACCGCCGACGCGACCGGGGTGCCGGGGGTGCTCGGCGCGGTGGTGTCGGCCGACCCGGTCGGCGGTGTGGTCACGGTGAGCACCGGAGAGGCCGCGGACCTGTTGCCCGCGCCGTCGCGGGCGATCACCGCGAACTCGTACGTGTGCTCCGGCAGCAGTGTCGAGATGGTGAGCGTGGTGCCGGTGACGGGCCGGTTCAGCACCGTGTCGCCACCAACCTGGATTTCGCGGACGTCGTAGCCGGCCAGGCCGCTGCCACCACTGTCGGTGGAGGCTGGCCAGGTCAGGGTGACCGAACGGGGCGCGAGGCCGGACGCGACAGGCTTACCCGGCGTGGTCGGGGCGGTGGTGTCCGGCACGACCGGCCCCGGCTCGTCGCCCCAGACCCGGGTGGTGCCGGAGTAGAGCGGCACCTTCCGGTTGGGCCCGGCGGTGGCCTGGTACGACGGGTCGTTGGTCGGGTCCCAGGTGCCGCCCTCCGGCACGCCGATCTTGAACTGGACCTCCATCCGGTGCGCCGACTGGCCGGCCGGGGCGATGGTGTGCCCGGTGCAGTCGACCTCGACGTACCAGATGTCGCCGCTGAACTGCTTGGCGGTGGTCGGGGACGGGCAGCCCTGGGTGTAGCCGGCGGTGACCTGCACCGGTCCGGTGCCGTCGGGCCGGAAGTAGTAGCGGAACTTCCCGTCGGTCAGCGCACGCGCCGGGAACGCCGACTTGTTGTAAACAATGGCCTTCAGCCCGGTGGCCCGGGGCTCGGCCTGCGCCACGGTGGTCTCCACGGTCAACTCGTCGATGTCCGGCGTCTCGGCGACCGGGAAGTTGGCCAGCGGCGTGCCACCGTACTCGGAGGTCAGTCGGACCAGCGCGGACGTGAAGCCGGCGTTGTAGTCGGTGGCCACCTCGTTCATCACGTAGTCCGACCGGCTGTCGCTGTACGCGTCGTTGGCCGCGGACGGGCCACCGACGAGCGCGCCGTAGAGGGTGTGCCGGGTCTGCACGGGCACGGTCTGGCTGTCCCACCAGGAACCGTGCGCGGTGCGGTGGTGCGGGTTCTTCGGCGAGTTGGCGCCGAACCCGATGACGTAGCTGGAGCTACGCGGGTTGTCGCCGAGCGCGTAGTTGATCTGCCGGACGGCGAAGTCGTGGTAGCGCGCCTTGCGGGTGGTGTCGGTGGTCTTGTCGCTGTAGACGAGCGCGGCGAACGAGGTGTTGGCCGCATACCGCAGCGCGCCCCAGGAGTCGAGCACCGCCATCCCGCCGGGGGAATACGGAACACGCTGCCCGTTCACCCCGACGGTCCAGTAGTCCAGCCAGCGGTTGGCGTCGTCGACGTACTTCTGCTTGCCGGTCAGGTTGGCCAGCAACACGTACGCGCCGAACTGCTTGTTGTCCCAGGCGATGGTCCACTTGTAGGAGCGGGTGGTGGACTGGTTCTCGGTGTTGAGCTTGTCGTACTCACTCTCGGCCTTGGCCAGGTAACTCGCCTCACCGGTGGCCCGGTGCAGCCAGATCGCGGCCCAGACCAGCTCGTCCTGCCAGCCGCTCCACGAGCGGTAGAAGCTCGTCGCGTCGGTGATGCACTCGTGGTAGGACTTCCGCACCGTGTCGGCGAAGGTGTAGAGCTGCCGCGCGTGGCCCAGCAGCTTGTCCGCGTAGGCCGCGTCGGTGGACCGGAACACCATCGACGAGGCGGCCATCGCGGCCGCCGTCTCCCCCGCCAGGTCCGCGCCGCCACAGCTCGCGTCGATCCGGTACGCGGGCCGCGCCATCTGCATCACCTCGGCCGGACCCCACCACTTGTGGTCGTCGTCGCCCTTGCCGACCTGTCCGTAGAGAACATTTGCCGACGGGTGCGCCTTGATGAAGTAGTCGTTGACGAAGCGCAGGTTGTTGAGCAGGTGCGGCAGTTGCCCGGACGAGGTGTAGCCGCTGCGGTACTCGACCGCCCCCCACGCCAGCATGGTGGCGCTGAACGCCATCGGGAAGCCGAACTTGACGTGGTCACCGGCGTCGTACCAACCGCCGGTGAGGTCCACTCCGACGTCGGCGCCGTCGGTGAGGGCGCTGTCACCGCGCCAGGAGACCCGGTTCCAGTCGGGCAGCTTGCCGGACTGCTGCGCCTCGTAGAAGAGCAGCGACTTCTGCAACGCCTCGGCGTAGTTGTAGGTCGCGGCCGGCGCGGCGGACGCGGGCCCGGACGGCGGCCCGGTCACCGCGAGGGACGCGCCGGTGAGCAGCGCGACGCCGACAGCCAGCAAGCGCCGGGGCCAAGGCTGGTCGGCGACCGGTGACCGACCGGGGTGGCCGCTGGACGGCCGGGTCAGGTGGCGCATGCGGGCTCCTGTCGGAGGTGCCGCCGGCGGTCGCACCGACGCGGGACGGCGTACGGGCGGCACGGCCACCGGCGACTGCGAGGTGGCGGTGTGACCACAGAAGCCGTGGAAGCGCTCCCATGGATAACCGACAATGTAATGCGCCCGTCATCGATTGGGAAGCCCGTACTGCATCGCCAGCGCCACCGCGCTCGTGGGTGTTACGACGACACGCGCGCGGCAGCAGGAAACACCGACCCGGCAGGCACTTCCCGACCGAGACGTCGCCCAGCTCAGGCCGGTCGAGTGATGCCGGCGGCGGGCCCCCGACATGGGATCATGAGCGGCCCCCTCGACCAATACCGGAGGAATCCTCATGCCACTGCGTCGGCGCCTGACGCGCGCGGCCGTCTCCACCGCCGCCGCCACGGCCGTTCTCGCCATCGCCTCCCCGGTCTGGGCGTCGAGCGTCGTTCCCCTCAACCCCGCGCATTCCGGCGCGACGGCGGGGACGTTCCAGCAGGAGTGCCAGGACCCCAAGTTCGGCACGCGACCCACCAATCAGGACGGCTGGCATTTCGTGCTGCCCACCAAGCGGGCCGGTGACTTCCAGAGCCTGACGCTGACCTTCAAGGACCGAGCGGGCGTCTCGGTGACGGTGACCGTGCCGAACCCCGCGGATCCCTACACCGACTTCCTGTCCGCCAACGGCGGCGGCGACAAGCAGGTGAAGCACGCCTATCTCTTCACCCCGGCGGGATGGACGTTGACCGGCGGCAGCGCGCTCGTCAGCGGCGAGGGTGAGAGGTTCAACCTCAGCCACACGTGCGCCGGCGCCGGCACCACCGCGTCGCCGACCCCGACGCCGACCACTGAGTCCCCGACGCCGACGCCCACCACGGGCTCGCCGACGCCGACCACCCCGGCCACGTCGACGCCGACGGGCTCGGTCCCGCCGTCGGAGTCGGTCCCGCCGTCGGGCTCGCCGGCAGCCGGCGGCTCAGCCTCGACCCCGGGAGGCGCGGGCGGCGGCGACAACGGGGGCAGCCTCCCGCTCACCGGCGTGGCCGTCACCAGCCTCGCACTCGGCGGTGTCGCCCTGATCGGCGGCGGCGCCCTGCTGATGACGCGTCGCCGTCGCGACCGGATCACCTTCACCAGCTGACCGACGAACGCCCGCGACCGGCCCCGAACGTCACTCCGGCGGCCGGTCGTGGGCGTTTCGCGCGCAGGGCCCTCTCCACACCGACACCGAGAACGCGAGACGCCCCCTGTGGACGCTCGGTACGCGCAAAGGGCCATTGCCTGCGCGTACCGTCGGGAGATGGCATTGATCGCGCAGCTGTCTCTGGGCGTGTCCGACGCCGAGCGGGCAGGAACCTTCTGGGCCACGGCCCTCGGCTACCGTCGCCGCGAGCCCCGCTTCACCGGCGACGAGTGGATCGTGCTGGAGCCGCCGCCGGGGGTGTCGGGCATGGCCCTCGCGATGGACCTCAGCGAGAGTCCCGCGCGGGAGTTCCCCCGGCTCCACCTCGATCTGGACGCCGGCGACCGACCCCTCGACGAGGAACTCGACCGGCTGCTCGCCCTCGGTGCCCGGATCGTCAACTGGCGGCACTATCCCACCGAGCCGCACCCGACCGAGCCGCCGTACGTGGTGCTCGCCGACCCCGAGGGCAACCGGTTCTGCGTCTCGGGCCGCCGCGAGCCGTCCCGGCGCCGAGCAGGCCCTAGAGGCCAGGCGTAGAGGCCACGCCCTGCCGGTCCGACCTAGCGGCCAGAGCGAGCGGAACGGTGACGGTGAGCAGCACGCCGTCGCGCTCCACCGAGCTGGGCCGGTCCAGCCGCCGCAGCATCCGCTGCATCGGAGTGTTCTCCGCCTGGACGTGCAGCACCAGCGCCGCGTACCCGGCCGCGTCGGCGTGCCGGACCAACCGGCGCAGCAACGCCGAGCCGAGCCCTCGCCGCTGCCAGTCGTCGCGCACCAGCAGCGCCACCTCGGCCTCGTCGCCCTCGCCGAGCAGGTTCGCCATGGCGACCACCGACTCACCCGCGCCGTCGGCACCGGTGGTGGTTGCGACAAGCGTCAACCCTCGCCCCGGCTCCAGCAGCCGGCGCAGTCGGGCCGGCTGCGGCAGCGCCGCCCCGCCCAGATAACGCCGCTGCCGGCTGCGCGGTGAACACGTCTCGTGCAGCTCCAGCACACCGGACAGGTCGTGCGCGCAGCCCGGCCGGACGGCCACCTCGGCCCCGTCGGGCAGCACCAGGGTGACCTGTTCCGCGGCCCGACGCGCCACGGTCGCGGCCAGCTCGACCAGGGCCTGTGCCCGCGCGTACTCCGCCGGAGTGAAGGCCGGCGCGGCCCGGCGCAGCGCGAACGAGCCGCCCGCCGGGTCGGCAAGCGTCATGGTGGCGCCGGTGATCCCCCGGTCGACGTCTGTCGACGCGGGTCGCCAGGTGACTGAGTCGGCGCCGAGCAGGGTGCGCAACGCCTCGCCCGTCGCGTCCGGGTCGCGCACCAGCCGGTTGGCCAGCCCGAGCACCCGGGTGGGCTGGTCGGCCAGGCCGCGCGCCTCGCTGCGCGCCACCCAGCAGTCCCGGCCCCGACCGCGCTCGACGGCGGCGATCAGGCCCGCCTCGTCGAGCGCGTCGGGCGCGTCGACCAGGAAGTCGTCCACCGCGCCCTGCTCGGTGGGTTGCACCTGCACGGTGAGGATGTTGACCCCGCGCAGCGCGAGGCTCGCCGTGAGCACCGACAGGTAACCCGGCCGGTCGTCCACAGTTGCCCGAATCCGCCACAACGTCATGGTTGGCTCCCTTCCCACCGCAGAGCCTCGTCGCCGGCTGTTGCCGCGCGATTGCCCGGCGGTGTCGCGCCCGGGAACTCGCCGGCCGGTCAGGGGCCGGCGACCACCGGCGGCGCGCCGACCAGGTCCAGCCGATCGCCGAGGATCACCGCGCTGGCCCGGACCAACTGGGTGAGCCGATCGACCTCGGTGCTGTGGAAGTTGGCGGCGCAGAGGGTGTCGCTGTATTCCCGGGCCACCACCAGCACCAGGCCCGCCCGGCCGAACGGCGCGATCGCGTGGTGGGTGCCGTCGGGCGTGGTCATCGACCGACCGCGCAGCGGGGTCACCTCCGGCAACCGCAGGGGCACCGGGGTACGCCAGCTCGCGTGCCCCACCGTGGCCCCGCCGCCTCCGGTCCGTGAGGCCCAGTCCACAGGCACCACGGCGGCGACGGCCCAGTCGGCCGCCAGCAGCCCGGGGACCGCGTCGACAAGGGTGGCCAACCCGTCGACCGGGTTGGCCGCGACCTGGGCCAACAGCTCCGCGTCCTGGCCGGTGGTGGTGGGCGCGCCGATCGCCCGCCACACACCGTCCACCCGCACGCCCGGAATCGCCGCGAGACCGGCAAGCAGCCGCTCCACCCGGCCGGCACCCGGCCAGACGACAGTGAAGTCGTCCACCGCGCGCCCGCCGAGTCGTTCGAGGACCACCACCTGGACGATGTCCGCCCCGGAGACGCCCAACGTGCGGGCGACCTGGCCGAGGGTGCCCGGACGGTCCGGCAGGGTGACCCGAACTCGCAGCAACATGTCTGTCCCTCCGCTCGGCGGGCCGGCGACAAGCGGCCGGCAGGCTGTGTCACAGCCTGCCGGTTGACCATTTCGTCCCTGTTGCAGAGGCATGACCCGAGGGGAAACTCTGACCTTGACAACGTGAGCACGCTGCCATCAACTAGTCGGATGAGTGATCCGGCCGCCAACACGTCGCGACCGGGCACCGTTTCCGCCTCTCCGGCCGGCCTCGCCCTGGACCGGCTCGCCGGCTATCTGGCCCAGCACCGGCCCGAGCTGGCGGTCGGGCCGCCGCGGGCCGAGCTGATCGCGGGCGGCAAGTCCAACCTCACCTACCTGCTGCGCCTCGGCGACCGCGAGGTCGTGCTGCGCCGCCCTCCGCTCGGGCACGTGCTGGCGACCGCGCACGACATGGCCCGCGAGTTCCGGGTCATCTCCGCGCTGGCGTCGACCGAGGTGCCGGTCCCGGGCACGCTGCTGCTCTGCACCGACCCGGAGGTGATCGGCGCGCCGTTCTACCTGATGGAGCGGATGCCCGGTGAGGTGTTCCGCTCCCGCGCGCAGACCGACCCGCTGGGCGACGAACAACGCCGGGCCCTCGCCATGGCGATGATGGACACGCTCGCCGCGCTGCACAGCGTCGAGCCGGCCACGGTCGGGCTGGGTGACTTCGGCCGCCCGGAGGGCTACCTGGCCCGGCAGGTCCGCCGCTGGGGCGGGCAACTGGACCGCTCGCGCAGCCGCGAGCTGCCCGGCATCGACGAGCTGCGTGACCTGCTCGCGGCCACCGCCCCGGAGGGCGCGAACGCCGGCCGGATCGTGCACGGCGACTACCGGTTGGACAACCTCCTCGCCTCGGCCGACCCGGTGGCCGTGCACGCCGTCCTCGACTGGGAGATGGCCACCCTCGGTGACCCGCTCGCCGACCTGGGGCTGCTGTTGACGTACTGGGACGTGCTCGGCGGCAGCGACACGGCCGAGGGCAACCCGGTCGCCGACGGGCTCGGCCCCCGCGCCGGCTTCCCCACCGGCGACGAGCTGATCGACAGGTACGCCGGGCGCAGCGACGTGGACGTCGGGCCGCTGCACTGGCACGTGGCGCTGGGCTGCTTCAAGCTCGCGGTCATCTGTGAGGGCATCCACTACCGCCACACCCTCGGGCAGACGCTCGGCGAGGGCTTCGACCGGATCGGCGAGATGGTGGCACCGCTGGTCGCGCACGGGCTGACCGCTGCCAGGGAGCGGTGATGGACTTCTCATACGACAGCCGGACCGAGGAGCTGCGCGACGAGCTGACCCGGTTCCTGACCGAGCACGTCTACCCGGCCGAGGCCGTGCACGCCGAGCAGGTGGCCGCCGGCGACCCGTGGTCGCGTACCCCGGTGTTGGCCGAGCTGAAGGCGGAGGCCCGCAAGCGCGGCCTGTGGAACCTGTTCCTGCCCGACCCGCGTTACGGCGCCGGCCTGACCAACCTCCAGTACGCACCGCTGGCCGAGCTGACCGGGCGCAGCCCGCACCTGGCGCCGGAGGCGGTCAACTGCGCGGCACCGGACACCGGCAACATGGAGCTGCTTGCCGAGTTCGGCTCGGAAGCGCAGCGGCAGCGCTGGCTGATGCCGCTGCTGGAGGGTGAGATCCGCTCCGCGTTCTGCATGACCGAGCCGGACGTGGCGTCCTCCGACGCCACCAACATCGCCACCCGGATCACCCGCGACGGCGACGAGTACGTGATCAACGGACGCAAGTGGTGGTCGTCCGGCGCGATGGACCCGCGCTGCGAGATCTTCGTCGTGATGGGCAAGACCGACCCGACCGCCGACCGGCACCGCCAGCAGAGCATGGTGCTGGTCCCCCGGGACACCCCGGGGGTGACCGTGCGCCGGGGCATGACCGTCTTCGGCTACACCGACGGGTCGCACGGCGGGCACGCCGAGATCGACTTCGTCGACGTCCGGGTGCCCGCGGAGAACCTGATCGGCGTCGAGGGCACCGGCTTCGCCATCGCCCAGGCCCGGCTCGGCCCGGGCCGAATCCACCACTGCATGCGATTGATCGGAATGGCTGAGCGGGCATTGGAGCTGCTCTGCCGCCGCGCCAACGAGCGGATCGCGTTCGGCCGGCCCCTCGCCGAGCAGGGCGTGGTCCGGGAGTGGATCGCCGAGTCCCGGGTGCGCATCGAGCAGGCCCGACTCCTGGTGCTCAAGACGGCCTGGCTGATGGACACCGTCGGCAACAAGGGCGCACACACCGAGATCCAGGCCATCAAGATCGGCACCCCGGCGATGGCGGAGTGGGTGATCGACAAGGCCATCCAGGGGTACGGCGGCGCGGGCGTCAGCCAGGACACCCCGCTGGCCGCCCTCTGGGCACAGACCCGCACCCTGCGCCTGGCCGACGGCCCCGACGAGGTCCACCGCAACTCCCTGGCAAAGCGCGAACTCCGCCGCTGGACCCACTAACCCCGCCCCCGCCCCGCCCTCTCCCCGCCCTCGTTGATCATGAGGTTATTGCCCGTCCCATCGGCGTGTCATGGCAATAACTCCATGATCAACGCAGAGACCCCCAGGGGGTGGGGGTTAGGCGGAGGCTCGGTGGACTAGCTGGGTGTCCAGGAGGATGTGGGGGGCCGGGAGGGCCTCGCCGCGGATCCGGGCCACCAGCAGGCGGGCCATCTGCCGGCCCATCTCCTCCACCGGTTGGAAGACAGTGGTCAGCGGCGGGTCCGCCCGGAGGGCGATCGTCGCGTCGTCGAAGCCGATCACCGCGACGTCCTGGGGCACCCGCCGGCCGGCCTCCCGCAGCGTCCGCAGTGCGCCGAACGCCATCAGGTCGGACGCGACGAAGACCGCGTCCAGATCCGGGCAGGCATCCAACAGTCGGCGCATGGCGATCGCGCCGCTGCCCTCGCTGAAGTCCCCGTACGCGATCAGGTCGGGGTTGACGCCGGCCCCGGTGGCCTTGACCGCCTCGGTGTAGCCGGCCAGACGGGCCAGGCCGACGCCCATGTCCTGGGTGCCGGCGATGGTGGCGATGCGACGTCGCCCCTGCCTCGCCAGGTACTCCACCGCCTGCCGGGCCCCGCCAACGTTGTCCACGTCGACGAACCACGCCGGCTGGGCGCCCGGTTGCAGCATCCGGGCGGGCCGACCGCCGAGCACGGCGGGCAGGCCGCGCTCCTCCAGCAGCGTCGGCAACGGGTCGGAGTCGTGCAACGACAGCAGGAGTACGCCGTCGACGTGCTGGTTGGTCAGGTGGTGCTCGACCCGCTCCCGCTCCACCGGCGACTGCGCCATGGCCAGCCAGAGCTGCATCGGCGTCTCCAGCAGGCCGGAGCTGATGCCCCGGACGATGGCGGCGAAGAACGGCTCGGTGAAGACCCGCTCGCCGGACTCGGACACCACCAGGGCGACGGAGTCGGTCCGCTGGGTGACCAGCGCACGGGCGGCACGGTTCGGCACGTACCCCAGCTCGGCGATGGCCTGCTGGACGGCGGCCCGGGCCTCCGGGCTGACCTGCGGCGAGCCGTTGACCACGCGGGAGACCGTGCCCCGACCGACACCGGCGCGTGCCGCGACCGCATCGAGGGTCGGACGCCCGAGTGACCGGGTGCGCTGCGTTGTCATCGTCTGCTCCTCCGACGGCGGGCGGACCCGGCGCCACCTGCGAGAGGTGGACGCCGGGGCCGTCCTGATGGCTGGCCCGAGCCTATTGTGCGGCCAGACCGTTGCGCCGGATCACCGAGGCGTACCACTTGGCGCTGGACTTGGGAATGCGGACCTGACTGTCGTAATCGACGTGGATCATGCCGAACCGCTTGGTGTAGCCCCAGGCCCATTCGAAATTATCCATCAACGACCAGGCAAAGTATCCCCGCAGAGGCACTCCTGCGTCGATCGCCTCGTGCGCGGCACGCAGATGGGCGTCGAAGTAGGCCAGCCGGTCGACGTCGTCGACCTGCCCGTCGACCACCGTGTCGACGAACGCGGAGCCGTTCTCGGTGACGTAGAGGGGCAGGTCGGTGTACTCGTGCACCCGGCGCAGGGTCTCCACCAGGCCCGGGGCGTCGATCTCCCAGCCCATGTCGGTGACCGGGACGCCCCGGGTGACGAACCGGACGTCCTCGCTGCCCGGCCAGCACGAGGGGGCCGGGTCGGCCTCGACGCCCTCGGCCGGTGCGGCGACCACGTGCCGGCTGTAGTAGTTGACCCCGACCAGGTCCAGCGGCGTGGAGATGGTCGCCAGGTCGCCGTCGCGCACGTGGGCGAAGTCAGTCACGGTGCTGAGGTCGGCAACCAGGTCCTCCGGGTACGACCCACGCAGCAGCGGGTCGAGGAAGAACCGGTTGGCCAACCCGTCGATGCGCCGTGCGGCGTCCCGGTCGGCAGGGGTGTCGCTGGCCGGGTCGACCGGGTAGAGGTTGACCGTCACGCCCACCTCGGCGGTCGGCCGGGTGGCCCGCAGTGCCTGCACGGCCAGGCCGTGACCGAGCATCAGGTGGTGCCCGGCGCGGACCGCGTCCGCCCCGTCGGTGCGGCCCGGGGCGTGCACGCCGGAACCGTAGCCGAGGAACGCGGAGCACCACGGCTCGTTGAGCGTGGTCCAGTAGCGCACCCGGTCACCGAGCGCGTCGGCCACCAGCGTGGTGTAGTCGGCGAAGCGGGCCGCGGTGTCCCGGGCCGGCCAGCCGCCGGCGTCCTCCAGGGGTTGCGGCAGGTCCCAGTGGTAGAGGGTCAGCCACGGCTCGATGCCCTTGGCCAGCAGCTCGTCGACAAGTCGCCGGTAGAAGTCCAACCCCTGCGGGTTGGCCGCACCGGTGCCGCTGGGCTGCACCCGGGACCAGGAGACCGAGAAACGGTACGACTTGAGGCCCAACTCGGCCATCAGCGCGACGTCGTCGCCGAGCCGGTGGTAGTGGTCGCACGCGACGTCGCCGGTGTGCCCGGCGACGACCCGACCGTCGGTGTGGCTGAAGGTGTCCCAGATCGACGGGGTACGGCCGTCGACGGCCGCCGCCCCCTCGATCTGGTATGCCGCGGTCGCGGCCCCCCACAGGAAACCGGGTGGGAAGGTCAGCCCGGGACGGTCGTCGAGAACGTCGACGGCGTTGGGGCTGGCGGGGTTGCTCACGACTTGACGGCACCTTCCATGATGCCGCCGATGATCTGGCGGCCGAACACGAGAAAGACGAGCACGAGAGGGATGGTGCCGATCGCGGTGGCGGCGAACACCTGGGAGTAGTCGGTGTAGTAGGCGTACGACAGGAAGGAGAGCGAGACCTGCAGGGTCGGGTTCTCCGGGGTGAGGACGGCGTACGGCCAGAGGAACGAGTTCCAGGTCTCCATGAAGGTCAGCAGACCGAGGACGCCAGCGGCGGGGCGCAGCGCGGGCAGCACGATGCTCCAGTAGATCCGGAACGTGCTCGCCCCGTCGACCCGACCGGCCTCGATCAGCTCGTCGGAGATCGCCTGGCTGGCGTACTGGCGCATCATGAACACGCCGAAGGCGGTGACCAGGAACGGCACGGTGACCGCGTAGAGCGTGTCGTACCACCCCAGGTCCTGCATCATGCCCCAGAGCGGGATGATGCCCATCTGGGTCGGGATCATCATGGTGACGATAATCGCCAGCAGGAGGACGTTGCTGCCCTTGAACCGCAGCTTGGCGAAGGCGAACCCGGCCAGCGAACCGGTGAGCACCACCGACAGGGTGACCACCGAGGAGACGATGATCGAGTTGATCATGCCGGTGAAGAAGTTGGCGGCGTCGTTGTCGAGCACCCGCCCGAAGTTGTCACCGAACGCGCCGGCGGGGGTTACCGGTGGCGGCACGTCGTTGATGGATTCCAGGCTGCGGGTGGCGATCACCAGCATGTAGTAGAACGGGTAGATCGACAGCAGCGCCGCCAGGACGAGCGCCACGTAGGTCAGCGGACTGGTGCGCCAGAGGCGCTGGGATCCCGAGATCATCGCGCTCTCCTCACTTCGCCGAGCGGCGGACGAGTAGGAAGTTGAACAGCGACACCACGACGATGATCATGAAGATCGCCCAGGCGACCGCGGCCCCGTAGCCGGCGGTGTTCAGGTTCTCGATTCCCATCTCGTACATGTACATGGCCAGCGTCTGGAACTCCCGCTGGTCGCCGCCGATGATGTTGCCGTTGGCGAAGAGCAGGGGCTCGGTGAAGAGCTGCATGCCGCCGATCGTGGAGAGGATGACCACGAAGATGAAGGTGGGCTTGAGCATCGGCAGGGTGATCTGCCAGAACTGCCGCCACGGGCTGGCGCCGTCGATCGCCGCGGCCTCGTAGAGGTCCTTCGGGATCGCCTGCATGCCAGCGAGCAGGATCAGGGTGTTGTACCCGGTCCACCGCCAGTTGACCATCGTGGAGATGGCGAACCAGGAGCTCCAGCGCTGCCCGTCCCAGTCGACCGCGTCGACACCGACGAGGCTGAGCAGCCAGTTGAACAGGCCGAACTCCTTCTGGAACAGCATCCCGAAGACGATCGCGACCGCGGCCACCGACACCACGTTCGGCACGAAGATGGCCATCCGGAAGAAGGTCTTGGCGCGCAGGAAGGTCCGGTTGAGCAGGTTCGCCAGGAAGAGGGCGAGCAACAGCTGCGGGATGGTCGACAGGGCGAAGATGCCGAACGTGTTGACCAGCGCGTTCCAGAAGTACTCGTCGGACACCAGCCGGGTGTAGTTGTCGAAGCCGATGAACGAGTGGTCGCCGATCATGTCCCAGTCGTGCAGCGACATCCACGCGGTACGCAGCATCGGGTACAACCCGAACACGCCGAAGATCAGGAAGAACGGGGCGATGTAGAGGTAGGGCGAGTACTTGACATCGAGACGGTTGAGTAACCTTCCCCGGCTACGTCGGGAAGAGACGTCAGGAGGAGGCGGTGCTGCTGGCGACGGCGGTGCCGTCGTGGCCGACAGGCTCATGCGAATTTCCTTTTCCGGCGAGGCCCGGGGGCCCTCGCGCAGGGCGCTACGCGGAGGGGACCGGCCGGTGGCGTCCGGGAAGCCCCGAACGCCACCGGCAGTGAATCACTTAGAAGGCGCCCTGAGTCTTGGCGTCCTTTGTGAACTGCTCCCAGGCCTTTGCCTTGTCGGCCCGCCCGTTCTCGAACGCCCGCAGAGCCGGCTCGAACGCGTTCTCCTTCACCGACTGGTGCTTCGGACCCAGGTGGGTCGGCTGGATCTTGGCGACGCTCTCACCGAAGATCTTGCCGGTCGGCGCGTTGCTGAAGTACTCGTTGGTGTAGCTGAGGAACGCGTCGTTCTTCAGCGCCTCCAGGTTCGTGGGCAGCGGGCCCTTGAGCTTGAAGGCGTCCACCTGGCTCTTCGCGTTGGTCAGGTACTCGGCGAGCTTCGCCGCCTCCTTCGGGTACTTGCTCTGCTCCGGAACCGCGAGCCACGAGCCGCCCCAGTTACCGCCGCCGCCCGGCACGGACGCGACGTCCCACTTGCCCTTGTTGGCCGCGCCGGAGTTGTCCGACACGATGCCGAGCATCCAGGACGGGCAGAAGGTGGCCGCGAAGGTGCCCTGCTTGAAGCCACCCGACCACTCCGGCGACCAGGTCTGCGCCTTGGCGGAGATGTCCGCCATCCCGGTGGCCGTGTCCCACGCGTTCTTCACCGCGGGGCTGGTGTCCGCGATGATGTTGTTTTCCTTGTCGTAGAACAGGTCACCGTTGCCCTGGAACATCACGCCGTTGGAGACGGCGGTGATCGAGTCGATGAACGCCTTACCGGTGGCCTGCTTGTACTTCAGACCGGCGTCGTGGAAGCCCTTCCAGTCCGGCCAGAGGGCCGACACCTGGTCGCGCTCGGTCGGCAGGCCGGCCGCCTGGAACAGGTCCTTGCGGTAGCAGACGGCGAGGCTGCCGACGTCGGTCGGCAGGCCGATCAGCCGACCGTCCGGCGCCTTGCCCAGCTCCCACTTCCAGGGCAGGAAGTCCTTGGAGTGGTCGGGGATCAGCGGCGCGAGGTCCACCCAGTTGCGCGGGTTGGCCTTGAACTCGTTGAGCACGCCCTCTTCCAGGGCGGTGACGTCCGCCGCACCCTTGCCGGTGGCCAGGTAGCGGACCAGCTTCGGCCGGTACTCGCCGAGCTGCGCGGTCTTGCGCAGCTCGACCTTGATGCCGGTGTCCTTCTCGTACTGCTTGACGAGCTCGTCGTAGCCGAACTCGCTGAAGGTATCGACAACCAGCTTGGTGGGCTTCTCGCCGGCAGCCGGCTTGTCGTCGTCCTTGCCGCAGGCCGCGAGACCGCCAATTGCGGTGATCGCGGCCAGGGCAGCGGCCGCCAAGCGGGTACGCCGCGTGGTGACAATCATTCGCTGACCCCTCTTTCCGGTGGTGAGGCTGGGTGGTTTGTGGTGGGGGGGTGCTCATCGCGCCAGGCCGGGAGTGCGTGAGTGACACAAGCCACCCTCGGGAGCGCTCCCATGAGATTGCCGGCGGGTAACGGGAGTGTCAATAGGACAATGGGAGCGTTCCCAGATCGTTACCGCTATGCTCCCCCAAAGGTCACACCCCATTCGGCCCCCACCGAACGCCCACCGCCGGGTCAGCAGAAGCGGCGCAGGAGCGTGGTGGTGCGGCGGGGATCGAACCGGAAGGGGTCGAAGGCGGACCCCGCCCAGTCGCGCAGCATCGCGTGCCGCGGGTCGGCCACGTCGCCCTGGTCCGCCAACGCGACCAGGAGCGCCTGGTAACCCGGTGGCCCGCCGACGCCCTCCGGCGGGCAGGCCCGCTCGCCATTCAGACAGAGCGGGTACCGCTGGTCGGGATCGACGGTCAGCGCGTCCTCCACCACCAGGTCGTGCTCCCACCAGTCGGTGAAGTCGTACGTGTAGGAGAACCGGCTGCCCTTGCCGAGCACCGCGTCCAACCGCACGTCCAGCTCGTCGTGCAGCGCCAACTCCCCGTCCGGGTCGGGCTCGCCGTACTGCACGGCGTCGATCTCGAACGAGTGCAGGTGGCAGTCTCGCCAACCCATCGCGTGCTGCACCACCCGGTGCAGCCGGTCCAGCGTGTAGCCGGCCGGGACGAGCACCCGTCGCCACACCGGCGGGCGGACGCCGGCGAGGGACACCTTCAGCTGGAAGATCTGACGCGGCATGCTGTCCTGTCCTCCCCGGGCCTAGGCTGCGAGCATGATCTGCCGAGCGTGCCGGGCCCGGCGTCATGACGACTGCCCGGGCCGGAACTGGTGCGACTGCCAGCACCGTACCGCCCAACCGACCCCTCCGGTCACCGGTCCGGCCAGCGAATGACCGTCGGAATGCCGATCCGGCGGCTCTGGCCGGAGCCGTCGACGCAGCCGCTCGACGACGCCGCGCTGACCGCGCTCTACGGCCGCGCCGACGAGCCCCGACTCCGGGTCAACTTCGTCACCAGCCTGGACGGCGCGGTCAGCGTGGCCGGCTACTCCGCCGGGCTGTCCGGAGAGCCGGACAAGCGGGTGTTCGGCCTGCTCCGGATGGTCTGCGACGCGCTGGTGGTGGCTGCCGGCACGCTTCGCCACGAGGCCTACCGGGCGGTCCGGCTCAACGAGCGTCGCCGCGCCTGGCGCCGCGACCACGGGCTGACCGACTACCCCACGCTGGTGGTCGTCTCCGCCGCACTCGACCTGGATCCGGCGCAGGCCGCCTTCGCCGACGCGCCGACCCGGCCGATCGTGCTCACTCACGCCGACGCGGAGCCACCGCCCGGCCTGACCGACGTCGCCGACCTGCTGCGCTGCGGCACCGGGCGGGTCGACCTGGCCGCCGGTCTCGCCGAGCTGCACCGCCGCGGGCTCACCCAACTGCTCTGTGAGGGCGGCCCGCACCTGTTCGGCGCGCTCGCCGCCGCCGACCTGGTCGACGAGCTGTGCCTGACCGTCTCGCCGCTGCTGGCCGGGCCGGGACCGGGCCGGATCACCGCGGGCGACACCACGCCGCCCCGGCACCTGCCGTTGCGCCACGTGCTCGCCGCCGAGGACGGCGTCCTCCTGCTCCGCCACGCCCGCCGGTAACCCGCCGTCGCCCCGGCACACACCCAGCGTCGTGCGCGTGTCGGCGGATGGTGTCGTCCGACGCGTCGCGTGGCGACCTGTCGTACTCCTCGGGCAGGATGCAGGGCATGCTTCCCGACCGTGCTGCCCGACCGACCCGAGTCGCCCGATGACCGACGCCGACCTCGACAGCCCGGGCGAGGCGGTCGGGCGGGTGCTGGGCACCGCCGACGCCACTCCGTTGCAGTTCTGGACGGCCGTGGCGCCCGGCAGTTACCTGCAACTCGACGACGTGGTGGTCACCCGGCGGGAGCTGCCCGACCGGGAGCCGGTGACGATCGCCGGCGTGGTCACCCAGGTCCGGGCTCGGCACGAGGGCGCCCAGTTCGACTCCGACGTGTTCGCCATCGCCGACGGCACGCTGCCCGCGATGGTGCAGGAGGCGGCCGAGGTCACCACGACGCGTGTCGATCCGGAGCTGTACGTGCCGCCGACCCCGGGTGCGGTGGTGCACCGGGCCGAGGGTGACGCCCGAGCGCGGGCACTGCACTTCGACCGGATGGAGCGGCGCATCCCGATGGGCATGGGTCGGGACGGGGTGCCGGTCTACCTCAACGCCGACTTCCTCGACGGCAGCCGGGGCGCGCACGTCTCCATCTCCGGCATCTCCGGGGTGGCCACCAAGACCAGCTTCGCGACCTTCCTGCTCTACTCCGTGTTTCGCTCCGGGGTGCTGGGCGGCGACGCGGTCAACGCCAAGGCGCTGATCTTCAACGTCAAGGGTGAGGACCTGCTCTTCCTGGACCACCCCAACACCCGTCTCGACGAGCCCACCCGCGCGTCGTACGCGAAGCTCGGCCTGAGCGCCGGCGCCTTTCCCGACGTGCGGGTCTACGCTCCGCCGCGGGTCGGTGACGCGGCCGGCACACCGGATGTGAGCAGCCGGCTCACCGGGGTGGATTCGTTCTACTGGACGTTGAGCGATTTCTGCGCCGACCGGCTCCTGCCGTACGTGTTCGCCGACGCCGACGACGAGCGCCAGCAGTACACGATGGTGGTCCACTCGGTGACCGCGCACCTGGCGCGTTACGCCCAGCCCGCCGACGGCGGGGTGAGCATCGACGGGGTCCGGCTCGGGTCCTACGGCGACCTGGTCGACCACATCGTCGATCAGCTCAACGACGACGAGACCCGCTCCGACTGGGCGGGCAGCGCGGTGGGCCTGGGCACCGTCAACGCGTTCGCCCGGCGGTTGATCGGCAGCAAGAAGGACCTCGCCCGGCTGATCCGTGGCGACCTGGCCACCCGTCGCCCGCACTCGATCAACACCAGCGAGTCGGCGCAGGTCACCGTGGTCGACCTGCACAACCTTCCGGATCGCGCCCAGCGGTTCGTGGTCGGCGTGACGCTCAAGAGCGAGTTCGAGCGCAAGGAGAAGTCCGGCACCGCCAAGCCGCTGCTCTTCGTCGTCCTGGACGAGCTCAACAAGTACGCCCCCCGGGAGGGCTCCTCCCCGATCAAGGAGGTGCTGCTCGACATCGCCGAGCGGGGCCGCTCGCTCGGGGTGATCCTGATCGGCGCGCAGCAGACGGCGAGCGAGGTGGAGCGGCGCATCGTCACCAACTCGGCGATCCGGGTGGTCGGCCGGCTCGACCCGGCCGAGGCGTCCCGCCCGGAATACGGCTTCCTCCCGCCCGCGCAACGGCAGCGGGCGCTGCTGGCCAAGCCCGGCACAATGTTCGTCAACCAGCCGGACATCCCGGTGCCGCTCTGCCTGGAGTTCCCGTTCCCCGCCTGGGCGACCCGGGTCTCCGAGGCGGGCCGCGCACCATCGGAGACGCTGCGCTCGATCACCCAGTCCGCCGACCCGTTCGCCGTGGTGGGCTCCGGTGGCGGCAGCACCGACGACGACATCCCGTTCTAGGCAGGGGCCGGCACACCCAATGAAGATCCTGCACACCTCCGACTGGCACGTGGGAAAGGTGCTCAAGGGGCAGTCCCGGGCCGACGAGCACAAGGCCGTGCTGGCCGGGGTGATCGACATCGCCCGTGCCGAGCAGCCGGATCTGGTGATCGTCGCCGGTGACCTCTACGACACCGCCGCGCCCAGTTCGGAGGCGACCCGCCTGGTCACCCGGGCGTTGACCGCGCTGCGCCGCACCGGCGCGGACGTGGTCGCGATCGGCGGCAACCACGACAACGGCCCCGCACTGGACGCGCTGCGTCCGTGGGCCGATGCCGCCGGCATCACCCTGCGCGGCGGGGTGCGGGAAGATCCCGACGAGCACGTCATCGACGGCACCACCGCCGGCGGTGAGCGGTGGCGGCTGGCCGCGCTGCCGTTCCTGTCCCAGCGGTACGCGGTGCGCGCGCTGGAGATGTACGAGCTGACCGCCGCGGAGACCAACCAGACGTACGCCGACCACCTGGGCCGGGTGCTGGGGCGACTGACCGAGGGTTTCGGCGAACCGGACCGGGTGCACCTGGTCACCGCGCACCTGACGGTGACCGGCGCGGCCACCGGTGGCGGCGAGCGCGACGCGCACACCGTGCTGGGCTACGCCGTTCCGGCCACCGTCTTCCCGGCCACCGCGCACTACGTGGCGCTGGGCCACCTGCACCGGGCACAGCGCGTGGCGGGCCCCTGCCCGGTGCGCTACAGCGGCAGCCCGCTCGCTGTCGACTTCGGTGAGCAGGAGAATGTCCCCTCGGTGACGGTTGTCGAGGTGACCGCCACCACCGCCGCCCGGGTGCGGGAGGTGCCGGTGACCGCGGCGAGCGCGCTGCGCACGGTGCGGGGCACCCTGGCCCAGCTCGCCGAGATCGAGGCACCGGACGCCTGGCTGCGGGTGTACGTACGGGAGCAACCTCGCGCCGGCCTGCGCGAGGAGGTCCAGGAGCTGCTCCCCCGGGCGCTGGAGATCCGGATCGACCCGGAGCTGCTGGCCGCGCCGGGCAGCGGTGCCCGCATCGCGCAACGATCGGGTCGTTCGCCCCGGGAGTTGTTCGGCGACTACCTGGACAGCCGGGGCCACGGCGACGAGGGCGTCCGGGAGCTCTTCGACGAGCTTTTCGAGGAGGTCGAGCACTGATGCGGCCGATGCGGTTGGACATGGCCGGGTTCACGGTCTTCCGGGACGAGACCACCGTCGACTTCACCGACGCCGACTTCTTCGCGCTGATCGGTCCGACCGGTTCGGGCAAGTCCACGGTGCTGGACGCGATCTGCTTCGCCCTCTACGGCATGGTGCCCCGCTGGGGTGGCGCCCGTGGGTTGGCGAACGCGCTCGCACCGTCGGCGACCGAGGCCCGGGTGCGGTTGGTCTTCGAGTCCGGCGGGGCCCGCTACGTGGCGACCCGGGTGGTCCGCCGGGACGGCCGGGGCAACGTCAAGACCGCGAACGCCGGGTTGCAGCTGATGCCGGCCGGGTTCGACGTGACCAAACTGGACACCGGGTTGAGCCCGGACGACCTCGGCGAGGTGGTCGCCGGCACCCCCGCCGAAATGGAACAGGCGGTGCTGGAGGCGGTCGGGCTGCCGTACGAGCAGTTCACCAGCTGTGTGGTGCTGCCGCAGGGGCAGTTCGCCGACTTCCTGCACGCCAAGCCGGCGACCCGGCAGCAGATCCTGGTCAACCTGCTGGGCCTCGGTGTCTACGAGGACGTGCAGAAGCGGGCGACGGCGCGGGCCGCCCAGGCGGAGGCCCGGCTGGAGGCGGTCGACCAGGTGCTCGCGGGGCTGACCGGCGTGGACGACGAGGCGTTGGCCGAGGCCGACGCCCGGGTCGAGCGGATGGCCGAGCTGGCCGCAGCGGTGACGGCCGCGGTGCCGGAGCTGGCGGCGGCCCGGGTCACCGCCCGGGAGGCGGCGGCGGCGCTGACCGCCCTCGACGACGAGCTGACCGTCCTGACCGGGGTCCGCGCGCCGCGTGGGGTGGCCGAGGTGGCTCGCACGGTCACCGCGGCACGGGCCGAGGCGGAGGCGGCGGCGAGCGGGGTGTCGCTGGCCGAGGAGCGGGAGGACAAGCTGCGCGGCGAGCTGGCCGGTGCCGGCGACGAGAGCGCGGTGCGACTGCTGCTGCGGGCGTACGACGATCGGGATCGGTTGTCCGGCGAGGCCGACACGGTCCGCGCCGCGGTGCGGGCGGCGACCGACGAGCACACCGCGGCGGTGGCGGCGCTGGCCGACGCCCGCGCGGCGGCCGAGCGGGCCGACGCCGAGTTGGAGGCGGCCTTCCGGGCGCACGAGGAGGCGAAGGCCACCGACCTGGCGGTCAGCCTGCGGGTGCACCTGCATGCCGGTGCGGCCTGCCCGGTGTGCGAGCAGCCGGTGGCCGAGGTGCCGGCGGTGCCGGCCGACTCGGCGGTGGCGGCCGCGACGGCGGCGGGCAAGGCGGCGCGGGCCGCGACCAAGGCCGCGCAGACGATGGTGCAGCAGCGGGACGCGGCGGCGCGTGACCTGGAGCGGCTGTTGGTGCAGGCGCGGGCCCGGCAGGAGCAGGTGGACGCCCGGCTGGCCGAGTTGGACGGGCAGCTCGCCGGCGTGGCCGAGCCGGCGGTGCTGCGCCGCGAGTTGGCCGAGCACGCCCGGTTGCGGCGCGCACTGGAGGAGGCGGCGACCGCGGTGCGGGCCGGCCGTGAGGCCGCTCGGCAGGCGCGGGCCGGGGTGGACGCCGCCGAGGAGCGGCTGCGCGCGGCGTGGCGGGCCTTCGACACCGCGCGCGACGGGTTGGCGCGGTTCGGCCCACCCGCTGCCGATCGGGACGACGTGGCCGCCGCGTGGGCCGCGTTGACCGGTTGGGCGACGACCGAGGCGGACCGCCGCCGCGCCGACCGGGTGAGCCGGGCCGTCGCCGTCGCCGAGGCCGAGTCGGTGGCCGAGGGGGTGCGGCGGCGTATCGCCGGCATCTTCGCCGACGCGGACGTGCCGGTCGGCGACGACCCGGTGCACGCGGCGACGGTGGCGGTGGAGCGGGCCGAGGCCGATCGCCGCCGGCTGGCCGAGCGCCGCGAGCAGGCCGGCACGTTGCGCGAGCAGCGGGCCGGGCACGAGCGGGAGGCGCAGGTAGCGCGCGCGCTCGCCGGTCACCTGCGGGCCAACAACTTCGAGCGGTGGTTGCTGGCCGAGGCGTTGGACCTGCTTGTCGACGGTGCGTCGGGAATCCTGCGGGAGCTGTCCTCCGGGCAGTACGAGCTGGTGCACGACAAGGGTGAGTTCGTGGTGGTCGACCACCACGACGCGGGGCTGCGCCGGGGTGTGCGGACGCTCTCCGGCGGTGAGACGTTCCAGGCGTCGCTGGCGTTGGCGCTGGCGCTCTCCGAGCAGCTGGCCGGGATGTCGACCACGGCGGCGAGCCTGGAGTCGATAGTCCTGGACGAGGGCTTCGGCACGCTCGACGCGGCGACGCTGGACACGGTGGCGGCGACCCTGGAGAACCTGGCCGCCCGGGGCGATCGGATGGTCGGCGTGGTCACCCACGTGCCGGCGCTGGCCGAGCGCATCCCGGTCCGCTTCGAGGTGCGCAAGGATGCCCGGTCCGCCCGGGTGGAACGGACCGGCCGGTGAGCGACGCCGCGTTCTTCGTCGACTCGTGGGATCCGGCGTACGGGGCGTCGTTCGAGGCGTCGGCCGCCGGGCCGGCCGCGCCGAGCAGCGCGCAGGTCGACGCGGACGTGGAGGTGCCCGCCGTGGACTGGCGGGCGATCGGGGTACGCCCGGGGGTGCGGGCGCCCGACGTGGTGCTGCTCGTCGACGGGGTACGCCGCATCGACGCGAGCATCTGGACGGCGGAGACCGACGGCCTGTCCTTTCCCGGGTTGGCCGCCTCGTACGCGGCTGGGGTGGTGCGGTGTGACCTGGGCCGGGGCGCGGCGCAGTTGGCCGGCACCCGGGTTGGTCGGGGCCTGTTCACCGCGAGTCCGTCGGCGCAGGACGTGGTGGCCGGCGCGATCCGTTACCCGGTGCACCGGGTGGGTGGCACCGGCGAGCTGGCGAAGCTGCCGGCCGCCGTGCAGGGCCCGCTGACCGCGTTGGAGGTGGCGGTGTCCGACGCCGCCCGGGTCGACGGTGACCTGCTGGTGGTGGACGGCCCGTTGCGCAGTCGCCGGCAGTTGCCCCGCACGCTCGGCTACATCAAGACGCAGCACAGCCAATACCTGGATGCCCGGCTGACCGCGGTGGTGACGGGCATGGCATCGGGTGAGCGCTCGCCGGTGTTCCGGCTGGGCACCGCCTGGGGTGGTTGGTCGTGGTATTTGCGTTTGCCGGTGGCGGTCGGCGCGCCGTGGGCGGGCATCGTCCGGGTGGAGTGCTCCGCCGACCTGCCCGTCGAGGCGGCGATCGAGCTGGCCGACCTGTCGCTCGTCACCCTGCCGCGCTTCGCCTCGAACCCGTACAAGGATCCGCGGGCCCCACAGAACCTGATTCCGATCGCCGGGCTGGAGCGCCGACTGCGCGCCCTGCTCGGCGATTCCCGACTGTTGCACCGCGCGTTGACCGCCGCGGCCCGCGCCGCCCGTTGACCGCGGATACTGGTTCCGATGGGACGTAAACGGGCGGCTGACCGGGTGATCGAGCCTGTCGACACCGGGCAGGCCGAGCTCGTCCCGGATCCGGACCGGGCCGGCTCGTGGACGCTGCTGTTGGATGGCGCCCCGCAGTCGCACGTCGACCTGACCGACCCCACGCACCTGGAATTCGAGTACGTGCGACGGTTGGCCGCGGCGGTGGACCTGGTCGCACCGGCCGGTGCGCCGCTGCGGGGGCTGCATCTGGGCGGTGGTGCCCTGACCCTGCCCCGCTACGTGTCCGCCACCCGACCCGGCTCCACCCAGCGGGTGGCCGAGGTGGACGGCGCCCTGGTCGAGCTGGTCCGCAGGGTGCTGCCGTGGCCGTCCGACGCCCGGCTGCGGGTCCGTGTCCAGGATGCGCGGGCCATGTTGACCGCCACCCGGGACGCCACCTACGACGTGGTGGTCGCCGACGTGTTCGCCGGTGCGCGTACCCCGGCCCACCTCACGTCCGTGGAGTACGCGGCCGAGGTGGCCCGGGTGCTGCGCCCCGCGGGGTGGTATCTGGCGAACCTGGCCGACGGCCCGCCACTGCGGCACGCGCGTGGGCAGGTCGCCACGGTCCGCGCGGTGCTGCCGCAGGCCTGCCTGGTCGGCGACGCGGCGGTGCTGCGGGGCCGCCGGTACGGAAACCTGGTGCTGGTCGCCGGGCGGGCCACCCCGCCGGTGCCGGAGCTGACCCGGCGCGCCGCCGGCGACTGGTTCCCGGGCCGGGTGGTGGCCGGCGACGAGCTGGACCGTTTCGCCAGCGGCGCGCAGGTGGTGCACGATGCCGACGCCACCGGTTCCGATCCGCCGCCGCCGGGCCTGTTCTCCGTCCGCCGCTGACCGCCCACTCAACGACGGCGGGGAAAAATTTCCGCCGTTCGTTGATCCGCTCGGGGCGTTGCCGCGTACCACCGGGCGGCCCGCTTCGTGGGCCGGCGATGGTTACGGACACCCCGGAGGTCTGCATGCATGCGGTGGCGGCCGGTTGGCATGGCGACGCGGTGAGCGCGGACTGGTTGTCGGCGCGGTCCTCGTCGCGGCCGACGTCGTCTGCCCGGGGGGTCGACGCGCACGCGACGTCTCGCCAGAATGGTCCGGTGACGCCGCGACCGGCGCCCGGGCGCCACCAGGCGACGTCAACCGAGGCCAGCCACTCCGACCAACTGATCCGGATGCTCTATGCCGAGCACGCCGGCCCGTTGTTGATGTTCGTCATGCGTCTCACCGGGGGGGACCGGCAACGTGCTGAGGACATCGTCCAGGAGACACTGCTGCGGGCCTGGCGTAACGCGCACCGCCTGGGCACGCAGGGGCAGGGTTCGCTGCGGCCGTGGCTGGTCACGGTGGCCCGCCGGATCGCCATCGACGAGCACCGCAGCCAGGAGGCCCGGCCGCCGGAGACGTACGACCGTGATCTCACCGCGTTCGCCGAGGCGGACAGCACCGACCGGGTTCTGCGGACCATGACGGTGGCGGACGCGCTGCGTACGCTCAGTCAGTCGCACCGGGAGATCCTGATTTCGACGTACTTTCGGGGGCGGACGGTGCCGGAGGCCGCCGAGGAGTTGGGCCTGCCACTCGGCACCGCCAAGTCGAGGGTCTACTACGCGCTGCGCGCGCTGCGCACGGCTCTGCAGGAGCGGGGGGTGACAGAATGAGTCGGCCAGATCACATGGACGTCGCGGCGTACGCGCTCGGCGTGCTCGACGAGCAGGACACTGAGCGGTTCGAGGAGCATCTCGCCGCCTGCTGGGCGTGCGCGGCCGAGTTGGAGACGATGGTGCCGGTGGTCGGGCTGCTCTCCGACATCGACGGCGAGACGATGATGGCGCTGGAGCAGACGGCGACCGATCCGGCGCTGCTGAACCGGACGCTGGGCGCGGTCCGGGCCGACCGTCGGCGTACCCGGTTTCGTCAGATGCTCGCGACGGCCGCCGCGGTGGTGGTCTTCGGCGGGTTGACCGGGTATGGCTTCGTCAGCGTGACGGACAGCAGTTCGACTCCGGTCGCCGGTCCGACGACGAGTGCGCCGATCGACCCGCAGACCAGTGGGCCGACGGCCCCGCCGAGCGGCCCGGGTGTGGGTGGCACCGAGGAGGAGGGTGACCAGGTCGACGCGACCGACCCGACCACGGGCGTGCAGACGACCGTGTTCCTGGTCAAGCGGGACTACGGCACCCGGATCAATTTCAGCCTGCGAAAGCTACCCGGCCCACGTGTCTGCCGGCTGGTGGTGATCCGTAAGAACGCCGAGGCCGAGGTGGTCTCGAGCTGGTCGGTGCCGGAGGGCGGTTACGGCACCAACACCCGACCGCAGGGTCTTGAGCTGAGTGCCTCCACGTCGGCCGTGGTGGGTGACATCAAACAACTCCAGGTGCAGTCGGTGGATGCCGGTGGGGTGGCGAGCCCGCTGGTCACGGTGCCCCTGTAGGTTCACGCACGCGTCGGCGCCGGTCATTGTCACAATGACCGGCGCCGATTCGTTTCCGCAGAGCGCTTCCCCTCCGGGGGCGTACGGATCGATGTCCCGATCGGTTCAATCAATTCGCGTGAAATTGACCACTGTTACTCCTTCAACCTTGACAGCCAAACTCCCGTACCTATGGGTGAACTGCCGAGAATGAGGAGGGCACGTGGCACAGATGAAGCGGACCGTCATCGTCGCGAGCGCGATGGTCGCACTAACGGCCTGCGCTCCCGCAGGTTACGACGGGGCGAACTCGAGCGCTGCCGAGCCGGTCGCCGTCGCCGCGGCCGAGCCCAGCGCGTCGGTGGAAGCCGAGGCCTCGGCGTCCGCGGAGGCACCGGCAGCCGCCGACGCGCCGCCCGCGAACGTCGACCTGACCGAGAAACTGGTCGGCAAGAACGTCGCCCGGATGGGCAAGGTGGTCACCGACCAGGACGGCTGGATCCTGTACCGCTTCGACAAGGACACCGCCGACCCGCCGTCGTCGAACTGCGTCGACAAGTGCGCCGAGGTGTGGCCCCCGGCGCTGACCGACGGCAACCCGCAGCTCACCGGCGTCTCCGACGACAAGGTCAGCAGCGTGACCCGCCAGGACGGCACCCGTCAGATCACCATCGCTGGTTGGCCGGTCTACCGCTACATCGGCGACAAGAAGCCCGGCCAGTGGAAGGGTCAGGCGGTGGGTGGCACCTGGTTCGTGGTCCAGCCGGACGGCAAGAAGAACCTCGAGTGCCTGCCCACCTCCACGCCGAAGCCGGTCGCGCCGCCCGCGAACAGCGGTGCCAACGACGCCGGGGGCTCGGGCTACTCGTACTGACCCCAGGCGCCACGAGACGTACGGTGGCCGGTCGCAGCCGGGGAGGGCCGCGACCGGCCACCGTCGTGACCTGGCAAAGTAGTGGGGTGACCGGAACCGAACCCGCCGCGACCCGGGTGCTGCGCCCGCCGGTCGGCTACCGGCTGGCGGCGTCGGTCCGTGCGCTGACCTTCACCCCGTACGACCCGTGCGCCCGCGTCGTCGCCGGCACGTTCTGGTGGGCCACCCGCACCCCGGACGGGCCGGCCACCCTGGCGCTGCGACTGGCCGGCGGTGACCTGATCGCCGAGGGCTACGGGCCGGGCGCCGAGCGCGTGGTGGCGCGGGCCGACGCCATCGCCGGGCTGCACGACGACCTGACCGGCTTCGCCGAGCTGGCCGGGGCGCACCCGCTGGTGGCCCGGCTGGCACGGGAGCACCGGGGGCTGCGGATGCCCCGCACCGGGCAGGTCTTCCCCCGGCTGCTGCGCGTGGTCTTCGAGCAGAAGGTCACCGTCAAGGAGGCCTACCGGGCGTACGCGGCGACCGTGCGGCACTTCCGGGAGCCGGCGCCCGGTCCGCTGCCGTCGCTGCTGCTGCCGCCCGAGGCCGCCGCGGTGGCCGCCACCCCGTACTGGGTGTTCCACCCGTTCGGCGTGGAACAACGCCGGGCCGACACACTGCGCCGCGCCGCCGCGCTCGCCGAGGAGTTGGAGCGCTGCACCGACGCCGCCGACGCCACCCGCCGACTGACCGCCATCGCCGGCATCGGGCCGTGGACGGCCGCCGAGGTGGTCCGGGTCGCGTACGGGGACCCGGACGCGGTGAGCGTCGGCGACTACCACGTCCCGAACACGGTGGCCTGGGCGCTCGCCGGCGAGCCGCGAGGCGACGACGCCCGGATGTTGGCCCTGCTGGAGCCGTTCCGGGGTCACCGGGGCCGGGTCTGCATGCTGCTGGCGGCCGCCGGCCTCGGCGCGCCGAAATACGGTCCGCGCGCCCCGATCCGCTCGTTCGCGCGGTACTGACTCGTTCGCGCGGTACCGAGCGGCGGCCCTGGGGGCGGTCAGCCCCGCTCGCACCGGCGCCGGAGACCCTCGGCCTCCAGGCCCACGTAGCGGCGCAGCAGGCCACCGTACAGCCGGCCGATCAGACCGGCCAGCAGCCCGGACTGGACGATGGCCAACTCGACCCGGGTGCGCCCGTCGGGCAGCGGCAGCAGTCGGTGCTCGCCTCGGGTACGCACCCCGGGGGTGTCGGAGACCCAGGTGAACTCCCGGCCCTCGGTCAGCTCGGTGACCCGCCACACCGCCGGCCGTAGCTTCGGCTGCGTCAGTGTCGCGGTCGCACCGACGGCGAGTGGGCCCGGCTCCCCCCGCTCGACCCGGGACACCGAGGCCGTCCACTCCGGCCAGCGCTCCACGTCGGCGAGCACCGCCCAGACCTGCTCGGCGTCGGCGGCGATCTCCGTGGTGGCTTCGAACCGCATCACGTCCCCTCCCCGGCGGCGCCGGTGCGCACCGCCCGCCGGTGCGGACGAGACCGCCGGGTGGATCGTGACAGTCGCGCGCAACCCCCGTCGGGATCAGGCGGCCTCGCGCAGGTCGGCCAGGCTCAACGGGGTACGCCGCCGCAGCAGTTCCTCCAGCTCGGGCACCGAACCGACCTCGCCCAGCACGTTCCGGCCGCCGCCGAACCGCTGCGGGTAACGGCGGGTCAGCCGGTAGCGGTAGCGGCCCCGGATCAGCTCGACGCTGACCCGCCACCTCCCGCAGCAGTCACACACCCACTCGGCCACCTCGTGAAAGTAGCTCTGAGCTGCGGTTATTCGATTCGCCCGAGCGGGACGAGCGGCGCGCGGACGGACACACCCCCCGGCGCCCACGGTGATCTGCCTCACGTCTGTCGGTGCCGTCTGATTGACTGGCGCCGTGGACCTGCCGATCAATCCTCCGGTCGAGCCGATGCTCGCCAAGAGCGTCGCCAAGCTCCCCACCGCGTCCGGGATGACCTACGAGCCCAAGTGGGACGGGTTCCGGTGCATCGTGTTCCGCGACGGTGCCGAGGTCGAGCTGGCCAGCCGGGGCGGCAAGTCGATGACCCGCTATTTCCCCGAGGTGGTCGACCAGGCCCGCCGGCAGTTGCCCGAGCGGTGTGCGGTCGACGGTGAGCTGATCGTCATCCGGCGCGACGGGCCCGGTGGCCAGCCCCGGCTGGATTTCGAGTTGCTGGCCCAGCGCATCCACCCGGCCGCGTCCCGGGTGAAGCTGCTGGCCGAGACCACACCCGCCGACTTCGTCGCGTTCGACCTGCTGGCCATCGACGACGAGGCGCTGCTCGACCAGCCCTACCCGCACCGCCGGGAGCGGCTGGTCCAGGCGCTGGCCGGGGTGCGCCCGCCGGTGCACGTCACCCAGGTCACCACCGATCCCGACACCGCCCGCCGGTGGTTCGACGTCTTCGAGGGCGCCGGTCTGGACGGGTTGATCGTCAAGCCGGCCGACCTGCCGTACGAGCCGGGCAAGCGGCTGATGTTCAAGGTCAAGCACGCCCGCACCGCGGACGCCGTGGTGGCCGGCTTCCGCTGGCACAAGTCCGGCCCGGTGGTGGGCTCGCTCCTGCTCGGGCTCTACGACGACGCCGGGGTCCTGCACCACGTGGGGGTGAGCGCGTCGTTCACCATGGCCCGCCGCGCCGAGCTGCTGGACGAGCTGGCCCCCTACCGGGACACCGGCGGCGAGCACCCGTGGGTGCACGGCGACCACGAGCGCGGCCAACGCATTCCGGGTGGGGTGAGCCGGTGGACCGGCACGAAGAACCTGGAGTGGGAGCCGGTCCGCCCGGAGTTGGTGGTCGAGGTGGGCTACGACGCGATGGAGGGCGAACGGTTCCGGCACACGGCCCGCTTCGTCCGCTGGCGCCCGGACCGCGATCCGCGCTCCTGCCGCTACGACCAGCTCGACCGGCCGGTCCGCTTCGATGTGGACCAGGTGCTGCGCGGCGACCCGGCAGCCACCGTGGACCGGGCCGCCAACGGCGCGGCGTAGCCTGGCCGTCGACTCGACCCCGGAGGAGCACGTGATCCGCACCGCCCGTCAGCCCCGGATGGCGACCAGTCGCCGGGTCCGTCTCACTCTGGCCACCTTCACCGCGGCGGTGCTGCTCACCGCCGGTTGCACGCTGCCGGCGTTCGCGCCACGCACGGAGGTGGCGGCCGAGGGCTCGGCCGCGCCGACCGGCAGTGCGCCCACCTGGCGGCCCTGCCCAGAGGTGCCCGAGGATCTGGTCGGGCGCGGCGCACCCAACATGCGCTACGAGTGTGCCCGGATCGCGGTGCCCCGCGACTGGGGCACCGGCGGCGGGGCGAGCGCCGGCCCGGGCGCCGGTCAGACCTTCGAGATCGCCCTGCTGCGGGCCCGCTCCACCAAGCAACGCGACCGGATCGGCTCACTTGTCGTCAATCCGGGCGGCCCCGGCGGGTCCGGTGTCGACACCGCCGTCTACCTCTCCTTCGGCGCCCAGTTCGGCGGGCTTCCCACCTCGATCACCGAGCGCTTCGACATCGTCGGTTTCGACCCGCGCGGGGTCTCCCGGTCCAGCCCGGTGAAGTGCATCTCCGACGCCGACCTGGACGCCAGCTTCGGCTTCGACCCGGACCCGGCGAGCCAGCCGGAGTTCGACGGCTTCGCCGGCCTGAGCCAGCGGATCGGGCGCGGCTGCGGCGACCGCTACGGCGACCAGTTGCCGCTGTTCGGCACCGAGCAGGCCGCCCGCGACATGGACGCGGTGCGCGCCGCCGTGGGCGACGACAAACTGACCTACCTGGGCTACTCCTACGGCACCCTGCTCGGCGCCACGTACGCCCAGCTCTACCCGCAGCGGGTGCGGGCGCTGGTGCTCGACGGCGCCGTGGACCCGCAACAGCGGCTGGTGGAGGGTTCGGAGAGCCAGGCCCGTGGTTTCGAGCGTGCCTTCACCAACTTCACCCGCTGGTGTACGGCGAACGCCGGCCGCTGCCCGATCGCCCCGGACGCGCGGGCCGCGGTCACGTCGGCCATCGACAAGGCCAAGGCTTCTCCGGTACGCGGCGCCGGCGGGCGGGAGGCCACCGCCGGCTGGGTGTTCTACGCGGTCATCTCGTCGCTCTACACCGAATCCGGCTGGCAGGAGTTGGCCAAGGCGATCGACCGGCTGGCCGAGGGTGACCCGAAGGACGTGTTCCGGCTCGCCGACGCGTACGCCGGCCGGGGCGACGACGGGCGTTACTCGAACCTGTTCGACGCCAACCTGGCCATCAACTGCGCCGACGAGACGGAGAAGCCGAGCCGGGAGCAGATCCGGCAGTTGCAGGCGGAGTGGCGGGGGAAATATCCGCTGTTCGGGCCGGCGCTGGCGGTCGGCATGCTGAGCTGCGTCGAGTGGCCGGGTGGGCGTGACCCGTACCCGACCGGGAAGGCCGACGGCGCGCCGCCGATCGTGGTGGTCGGCACCACCGGCGACCCGGCGACGCCCTACGAGCAGACGCCGCGCCTGGCGTCGATGCTGGGTGTCGGCCGGGTGCTCACCTGGGAGGGCGAGGGGCACACCGCTTACCCGCAGACGTCCTGCATCACCAACGCGGTCGACGCGTACCTGCTCGACCTGACCGTGCCGCCGGAGGGGAAGCGCTGCCCGGCCCGCTGACCGGCTGGGTCGGGGGCAGCGGGGGCAACGGGGGCAGATCGATCCCCTGCCGGGTCGCCAACTCCTCCAGCAGCGCCCGGATGCGGCGCACGTCGGCCTTGAGCTGCTCCTGCTCCTCGTGCTCGAAGGCGTTGTCGTCGACGATGAGCCGGCTCGCGAAGTGCGCGGTGATCAGCGGGATGACCAGCAGCACCATGGTCGAGATGAGCAGCGCGGCCAGCGTCCGGCCCGCCCAGGTGGTCGGCGAGATGTCGCCGTACCCGACGGTGGAGGCGGTCACCACCGCCCACCAGACGGCGTCGGCCGGGCTGCGCTCTTCGACCTCCCCGTAGATGACCCCGGCCACCACGATCATCAACAGGTACGAGGTGATCAGCGTGCGGGGCGAGTTGGCGAACCACACCAAAGCCCGGTATATCCACCGGAACGGCAGCAGCACTAGCTCCATGCCGCCCCATGCTGCCTGTTGCCCGCAACTGGCACAGGCCCATTCGCCGGTTTCGCTGTGCCAGGATCACCAGCATGAGCGACGTGACCTTCCGGGAGGCGGTCCGGGCCGACCTGCCCGCCGTCATCGCCCTGCTCGCCGACGACGTCCTGGGCAAGGCCCGCGACTTCACCGAGGTCGACGAGGCCTACGAGAGGGCGTTCGCGGCCATCAGCGCCGACCCGCGCAACCAGTTGATCGTGGCCGAGCAGGCCGGTGACCTGGTCGGCTGCCTACAGATCACCTACATCCCCGGCCTCGGTCGGCACGGTGCCGAGCGGTCACTGATCGAGTCGGTCCGGGTCCGCTCCGACCGACGCGGCCAGGGGCTGGGGCGGGACCTGATGACCTGGGCCGTCGACCAGGCCCGGCAGCGTGGCTGCGCGCTGGTGCAGCTCACCACCGACAAGTCCCGTGCGGACGCGCACCGCTTCTACCTGAGCCTCGGCTTCGCGGCCAGCCACGAGGGCATGAAGCTCGCGCTCTGACCCGCCGTCACGCCCACCTGGCGGGGGCAGCGGGCATCACCCCGACCGGGTTACGTTCGCTGCCGTGAGCAGACCGACGAAGCCCGCCGCCGCACCGCCGCGCCCGCCATGGCGACGGACTGGCGCAGCGCTCCTGGCGGTCGGCGCCCTCCTGGTCGTCGTCGCGTTCTGGCTGCCCGCCTGGCGCAGCGTGTACCTGGACCGGACGGATGTCACCCCGGGCAGAGAGGTGATCGGCTACACGCTGCCGTTCGCGGTGATCGCCGCCGTGTTCGCGGTGCTGTCGCTTGCCAACGCCGGTCCGTCCCGCTGGGTGTGGCGGCAGGCCAGCCTGGGGATGCTCGTCTCCAACGTGCTCGCCTGCGGCAGCATCACCGGCGCGTTCTGGTACTTCGAAGTCAATGACCCCTACGCCGAGGAGGAACTGCTCCGCAGCCGGCCGGGCGTCGGGATCCTACTGGCCCTGCTGGGCTGCCTGCTGATCCCGTTAGCCGGGTCCCTCCCCAATGGCTCGGGTGCTGGGGCCGCCCCCCAGCACCCGTAGAGCAGCCCACAACCCAGGCCCCGCAGCCACCGCCGAGGCGCGGCGGTCAGTCGTCGACCAGGCGACCGTCGCGCAGGACCAGCACCCGGTCGGCGAGGTCGATCAGGGCCGGGTCGTGCGTGGCCACCAGCGCGGTCATGCCGCGCGCGTGCACCACCGCGCGCAACAGGTCCATGATGGACCGACCGGTCTCCGAGTCCAGCTGACCGGTGGGCTCGTCGGCGATGAGCAGGTCCGGCTCGTTGGCCAGGGCTCGGGCCACCGCGACCCGCTGCTGCTGCCCGCCGGAGAGTTCGTAGGGACGCTGCGCCGCGTGGCCGCCCAGGCCGACCATCTCCAGCAGCACGGCGACCCGCTGCTCCCGCTCGGCGGCCGGCACCTGCGCCAGCCGCAACGGCACGCCCACGTTCTCGGCGGCGGAGAGGATCGGCACCAGCCCGAAGGTCTGGAACACGAACCCGACGGTGCCCCGGCGCAGTTGGAGCAGTTCCGCCTCGCCGGCCGCGGTCACCTCGTGCCCGGCCACCACCACCTGGCCGCTGTCCGGCCGGTCGAGACCGCCGATCAGGTTCAGCAGGGTGGTCTTGCCGGCCCCGGACCGACCACGGATGGCGACGAGCTCGCCCTTGTTGGCGCTGAACGAGACGTCCCGCACCGCGTGCACGGCGTGCTCGCCCCGACCGAAGGTGCGGCTCACACCGCTGACCCGGACCACCTCGACTGGTTGCGCCACGGCCCCACCGCCGAGCCCGGCCGCACCGCCGAACCCGGCCCCACCGGTCACCACCATGTCCCGACCACTCATGCCCGTGCCCCCCGCTCGTCCGTGGCCCGGTCACCGGGCCGTACCTGCACGTGATCCGGCTCCAGATCGAGCCGGACCCGCTCCTTCAGCGCGAGCGCGTCGACGAACGCGGCCGGCAGCTGCATCCGGCCGTTGCGGTCCAGCACCGCGTACTCCTCGCTGACCAACTCGGTGTTGCCGTCCGCGTCGGTCCGGGCGGTTCGGCGTACCTCGGAGGCGGTCCGGCCGTCGCGGATCGCGACGGTCCGGCGGACCTGCGTGGCCACGGCGTGGTCGTGGGTCACCACCACGATTGTCACGCCCAGCTCGGCGTTGATGGTGCGCAGTGCCGCGAAGACCTCCGCGCCGGTCGCCTCGTCCAGTTCACCGGTCGGCTCGTCGGCGAAGAGCACCTCCGGATCGTTGGCCACCGCCACCGCCACCGCGCACCGCTGCTGCTCACCGCCGCTGAGCTGCCCCGGTCGGCGGTCCGCGCAGTAACCCACGCCGACCATGTCGAGCAGCTCCCTGGCTCGTTCCCGGCGGGCCTTGCCACCGCGTTTGCCGGCCAGCTGCATCGGCAGCTCGACGTTCTCCAGCGCGGTGAGGTACGGCAGCAGGTTGCGCCCGGTCTGCTGCCAGACGAAACCGACAAGCTCCCGCCGGTAGCTCAGCCGCCGCTTGGCGGACAGCGAGAGCAGGTCGTAGTCGGCCACCCGGGCGATGCCGGCGGTGGGCGTGTCCAGGCCGGAGAGGATGTTGAGCAGTGTCGACTTGCCCGAGCCGGACGCGCCGACGATCGCCACCAGCTCTCCCCGGTCGATGACCAGGTCGAGCCCCTGCAGGGCGACCACCTCCACCCCCTCGGTCTTGAAGATGCGCACCAGGCCGTCGCAGACGATGTGCCCGCGCAGTCGGTCCTGCCCGCCGGCCCGTTCGGCGGCACGAAGCGCTGCCCGCTGTTGCAGGGAGGCCAGGTCGGGCACCAGTGAAGTCTGGGCGGTAGCGGTCATCTCAGCTCTCCTCTCCGAGCCGAAGCACCTCACCGAGGCGCAACCGGCGGTTGTTCAGGGCCTCGACGGCGACCGCGAAGCCGAGGGCGACCACCCCGAGCGCGAGCACCGCCGCCACCAGGCCGGGCTCGAACGCCACCCGGACCGGCATGCCACTGGTGAACGCGGACAGGCCGAGCACCGGGTTGAGCAGCAGGGGCAGCACCGCACCGACGAGCGCGCCGGTCAGCACCGACACCCCGACCAGCGGGGCCAACTCGACAAGCAGCAGCCCGCGCCACTGCCGGCGGGACAGCCCGAGGGTACGCAGCCGGGACAGCACCTGGCCGCGGGCGCGCGCACCGGCCAGCACGGTGAACGCGATGGCCAGCAGCCCGAGCACGGAGCCACCGACGGCACCGGCGACGAACCCGAAGGCCAGTACGCCGTTCGCGCCGCCGGCACCGAGATCCCGGCGAACGTCGGCCCGGGTGTCGACGACGACCCCAAGCGGGCGTTTCCCCCCGGTGACGGCCCCCTGCTGCTGGTACCGCAACTGTCCCTCGTCACCGGCGCGGCGCAGCGCCCCGGCGTCCAGCCGATCGCCGGCGACCAGCAGGCTGGTGGCCACCGGTGTGGTGGTGCGCGCCGGCAACGCCTGCCAGGGCAGGATGACGAACCGGTCGGTGTCCCCCGACAGCAGGGGGAAGCTCTCCTCGCTGCCGGCCACCCGGAACTCGTACCGCTGGCCCTGCACCGAGATGAAGGCGGAGCTGTCGAGTTTGGCCTTGGCGAGATCGGCGGCGACCTCCGGCGAGACGATCGCCGGCACCGGCCCCGGTTCGGGACGGGCGGTGCGCAGCGCGGCCGGTAGCGGCAGATCCACAGCCGATTCCCGGGCCACCGTGGCCAACTCTGCACCGTCGATCAGCAGTACGGCCGTCTCGCCGAGCCGTGGGTCGGTGCCGAGTTCGTCGACTGCCAACCGCTCGTCGGACGCGAACAGCACTCCGGTGGCGGCCCGGACCCCCGGCAGGCGGCCCAGCTCGTCGATCGTGTCGGGGGCGAAGCGCTCACCGCGGATCACCGCGTCGGCGGGCACGATCCGCTCGGCGGCCCGGTCCCGGCTCGCGTCGACGCCGGCGGCGACGACCGCGCAGAACGCCGCGGTGCCGATCGCGAGCACCACGACGACCAGCGGGGCGGCGACCGCCGACCGGCCGGCGCGCGCCGTGCCGAGGAAGGCGACGCTGCCCCTCCTCCGCGCGGACAGCCGGCTGACCAGCAACAACGGCCAGGGGTACGCCCGCAGCGCGAGCACCGCCGCGGCGATCGCGAGCAGCACCGGCACCGACACCAGCAGCGGGTCCACCTCACCGAGGGTGAGGCCGCGCCGACGCAGCAGCACCGCGGCGAGCACGGCGAGCAGCAGCACGGACACCTCGACGGTGAGCCGGCGGGTCGACGGGCGCATCCGGACCAGGTCGCGGCGGGACGCCCCGCCGGTCGGCACGGCCAGCGTGGCCAGCGGCAACGCCAGGGTGACCAGGACGGTCGCGGCGATCACGTACGGCGTGCTCAGGTCCGCAGCGCCCGGGACCAGGGTGCCCAGCCACCAGCCGAGCGCGGCGGCGACCGGCACCACCAGCAGCGACTCGGTGAGGCTTCGTCGGGCGCCGGCCGTGGTCCCGCCGCCACGGGCCCGGATCAGCACGAACTCCGCCCGGCGGCGGCGGGTGGCGAGGATGGCGGCGAGCACGATCAGCCCGGCCAGCGTGGCCAGTACGCCGGCCGCGATCACCGCCAGCAGGGTCCGGGCGGCGTTGACCTGGGCGGCGAACGCGCGCAACGGGATGTCGACGCCCTGGGCCAGGGATAGGTCGGCCGGCCCGTTCCGCTGCGTTTCCTGCAGACCGTCGATCAGCTGGTCCAGCTTCCGCGCGTCGATCTTGTCGGCACCCAGCCGGTACCGCCAGTTCGACCGGATCGGCCAACCCGCCGCGGCCCGCTTGTCGAGGGTCGACTGGGCGACGACACCGGAGGCGACGAACGGCTGACCGTCCCCTTCCGGTGAGATGATCTGCAGCATCGACGGCAGCCCGTCCCAGATGCCACCCGTACGGTCGACGGGGCGGAACAGCCCGACCACTGTCAGCGGGACGGCGTCGCGGAGCCGCTTCTGCTCGTCGACCCAACCGATGCGCAGTTGGCTGCCGGTGCGCAGGTTGAGTTTGCCGGCCACGTCGACGTCGAGCGCCACCTCGATCGGCCGGTCGGGAAGGTACGTCTCGCTCGGCCACGCCCCCTCGACCAGGGTGCTGGCGTCCTGGACGCCAGGCATGCCCCGCAGACCCAGGTCGACGAGCAGGTTGCGGGCCGCGAGGTCCGGCCCGACCACCCGGCCCGGTTCCGCGTCCACGTTGTACCACCGCTCGGTCACCGCCGACCGCACCTGCGGCGGCAGGTCCGCGGCCAGCGCGTCGAACCGCTCGCGGGCGTAGGCCATCGCCGGCTTCAGGGCGGGGGCGGACCCCACGCCCGTGGTGTACGAGAGATCCCGGCGTGCCGGCAGCTCGCTGGTGAGCTGCGCCCGAAGCCCCTGTTCGGCGAGCCGGTTGACCAGCCGGGGCACGCCGCTGATCAGCAGCGTGACCACCAGGGTCAGCACCGCCAGCAGCAGAAACTGCCCACCGTACGCCCGGACCCGCCGGACCGCCGCGCCGACGCTCATCGTTCTCCCCCGATTCGCAGCTGCACCGCCGCCACCCGCTGACGGATGCCGGCGGCGATGAACGCGCTGAAGGCGAGCGCCGCCAGCAGCAGACCGACGGCGGTCAGACCGATCGGCACCCAGGGCAGCGCGAACGTCGCCGGGGGGATCGGCCGACCAGCGGCCGGGGTGAGGATGACCAGCGGGGCCATGGTGGCTCCGACCGCGGCGCCGAGCAGCAGACCGACCCCGACGCCGATCCCGGCGAGGAAGGTCTGTTCGGCCAGCAGCGCCCGGGCCAGCAGCCGAGGCGTGGCGCCGAGGGTGTGCAGCACCGCGAACTCGCTGAGCCGGCGTCGGGCGGTGGCCCACACGTCCACCATCAGGCCGACGAGGGCGAGCAGCACCGCGCCGAGCGCCGCGGCGAGCATGCCGGTCCGCGAACCCTGCCAGTACGGGTCGTCGGCCGCGGCGGTGATCACCGCTTGCCGGTCGAGGACTGTCACTCCGGGCAGCTCGGCGGCCGCGCCGGCAGCAGTCGTCGCGTCGGTGGCACCGATCCACCACTCCGGTGTCGGGCGGATCGTCCCGCCGGAACCGAGAAGCACGTCGACCGCCGCCGGCAGGTCGAGCAGGACGCCCTCGCCGGTGGTGGTCGGCACGGATTCCAGTTCGCCGACCAGGTGGGCCCGCAGCGTCACCCCGGAGAGCGCCAGCTCGACGGTGTCGCCGACGCGAAGGCTCAGCGCGTCGCGTACCCCGGGGGTCATCAGCACCGGCACGGCGGCGACGGGTCCGCCTGCCACTCCCGGTACGACGACGAATCGGCTCGCCGGCCGATCCATCCGAGCCCCCTCGGTGATCAGCTGGACGGGGCGGTCGGTGACGAGCCCGGCACCGCTCGACTCCACCAGCGTGCGCGGCCCACCGGGCCACGTCGCCGTCCAGTCACCGGGCAGCTCGGCCGGCCGGGCCGTGCCGCCGGCATCGACAAACGCCAACCCTTCCACCTGGAACCCGTAGGACATGCCGCCCGCGTTCCCGGTGTCGGCTTCGAAGCCCGCCAGCCGCAGCCGTGCTCCGCCCACGTCCGGCAGCGTGACCGTGAACCGCGTGGCCTGTCCGCTGCTCGGCGCGTCGACCGCCGGCAGCCGGAAGGCGAGGCCGTCGGCGGTGGTGAACAGCAGCGCCACCGCGATCCGGTGCGGCTCGGCGGTTTGCGTGAACGGCGTACGGACGGTGCCGGTGACGGCCCGGGTGCCCGCCGGCAGCTCGACTCCCCCGCTGGCACCGCGCGCCTGGATCATGCGCTGGTACTGCTCCGACACCGGATCATCGCTGAGCCGGTCGGCGAGTCGGACGACACCGGGGGCGCTGGCCGGGTCGATGCCGATCACGGTCACCGGCAGGTCCTCCCGGCCGACCCGGATGTCGTCCCGCCACGCCGGCAGCACCCGGTTCACGCTCGGCAGCGCGGCGAGTTCACCGGCCCGGGTGAGCGGGGCGGCCCCGGCTCGTTCGGTGACCCGCAGGTCGGCGCCGACGGTGTGCCCGGCCTGCTCGACCTGGGACCGCTCCCCCGTGCTGATCAGGGACCAGGCCAGGGTGCTGCCACCGACGGCGAGGGCGAGCAGCAGCACCGGGCCGGCGTGCGGACGCCGACCGGCCTGCCACATGCCGAACATGGTGGCCGTCCAGGGCCGCCGGTCGACGAACCGCTCGGCGAACCGGGTGACTGGTGGCAGCACCCGCAGCGCCAGCACGGCACCCGCCAGCACACCAAGCGTCGGGGCGGCGATCAGCAGCGGGTCGAGCCCGAGCCGGCCGCCCGAGCCGGCCAGCGGCGAGGCGTACCGGCGCAGTTGCACCCAGGCGAGCACGGCGAGCGCCACGAGCACCAGGTCCACGCTGGCCCGCTGGACGCTCGCCGCCCGGTTCGGGCGGGACCGGGCGGCCATGTCGGCCACGTACGTGCCGGCGCCGCGCAGTGTCGGGGCGACCATGGCCACCAGGCAGCCGGCCGCCGTGGCCGCGGCGGCCGCCCAGACCAGGGTGGTGTTGCCGCCGGCGGCGGACAACCGCTCGGCACCGCCGGGTCGGACGAATCGCAGCGCCACGGTGGCGATCACCGGCGCGAGCAGGACGGCGGGGGCGACCACCAGGGTCGCCTCGCGGGCGGCCAGGCCGGCCAACTGTCGGCGGGCGGCACCGCGGGCACGCAGCAGCGCGGTCTGCGCGCGACGGTCCTCGTGCAGCAGCGCGGCGACCAGCACCAGCGCGTACCCGCCGAGCACCAGGATGAGCAGCAGCGGGGTGGCCAGCGCGGAACGGCCGACCAGGTCGGCGCGGGCGATCCGATCCAGCAGCTGCGGCATCTTGGTCACCGCCTGCCCGGAGGTGCCCAGTTGGGCGGCTTCGGGCACCCCCGTGGACGCCACGGTGAGGGCTTTGCGCACGGCGGGCAGGTCGGCCACGTCGACGCCACCGAGATCCGGTTCGACGAGCCAGGATGCCGACACCGAGCCGGGGAAGACCGCCGCGAAGTCGGCCGGGTCGAGTGCGAACGGCCCGTACGAGGTGCCGGAACCGGCACTGCCCGTACCGACCCCGGGGGCCAGCAGCCAGTACGCGTCGGCCGGGTCGCGGGGCCGCCAGGTGCCGGCGAGCACCAGTTCGCTGCGCCGTTCGGTGGCCCGGTCGCGTACCGGGATGCGTTGCCCGACGCTGAGGCCCAGCGCACCCGCGGCCCGCTCCGGGAGGCTCACCTGGATCGGGTTGCCTCCCGGGTCTGGCCACGCCCCGCTGGTCAGCTCCGCGTGCGCGGCGAGGTCGTCGAGGGTTGCCAGGTTGGCGAAGACGGGCTCGTCGCCGGTACGGGGCACGGATCCGAGCGAGCCGGTCAGCTCCCGCCCGGTGCCGTACCGGGCGACCGAGACGCTGACCGGAACGCCGGCCAGCCCGTCGGTGAACTCGGCGCGGACTGCCCCGTCGCGGGTGGCGAACTCGGCCGCGTCGCGTCCACCCGACCCACTGACCAGGAGGCCACGTTCCTCGGCCGGCGAGGCGGCCACCAGCGCCCGCTGCCCGGCATCCACCGCCCGACGGTTGTAGTCGGACAACCCGGTGACCAACGCGACGGCGACCAGGGCCGCGATCACCGCGGCGACCAGCAACCCGCGCGCCTCCCGGGCCCGCCTCCACACCAGCTTCATCCGACGCCTCCCCTGGCCCTGACGGGCCGACGACCATCAAGACAGGCGACCTACCGGGAAAGGTTCGCGCCCGTTACATGATCGTTACTAGGAGCGGGATCGGCGTGCGCCCCGGCTGGCTAGCTGCCGCCGCTTGGCTAGCTGCCGCCGCGGAGGTTGCGGATGCCGAACGCCGCCGCGCCGATCACCAGCACGACGCCCAGGAGCTGGAGACCGGGCGAGTCGTCGGCCTCCCCGTGCGCGATGCCGGCGACGCCGAGGGCGATCACGAGGATGACGCCGACGGTCAGGGCGTACCTCATGGGTTGTCCTCCTCGACCCACTCGAGCAGGTCGCCGGGTTGGCAGCCGAGCACCCGGCACATCGCCTCCAGCGTGCTGAAGCGGACGGCCTTGGCGCGGCCGTTCTTGAGCACCGCCACGTTGGCGGGCGTGAGCCCGACACGCTCGGCGAACTCACCGACGCTCATCTTGCGTTTGGCCAACTCCACGTCGATACGCACGACGATGGGCATCAGATCACCGCCTCCATGTCGCTCCGCAGCGTGGTCGCCTGTCGCAGCAGCGCACGCATCACCACCATGAGAAGCCCGAGCACCGTGACGCCCATCGTCAGCAGGAACAGCAGGATCGGAGCACCCGGGTCATCGGCGTTGAAGCCGACGTAGAGGAAGACACCCACGAGCACCACCCACGCGGCGCCGACGGCCCACACGATCAGGTCGACCCACTTCAGGGACGCCTCGGTGAAGATGCGGTCGTTCTTGACCAGGCTGAGCAGCTTCCAGGTCGACACGATGACCACCTGGACGCACAGCACCCAGAACACCGTGATCGCGGTCAACGGCCACCGGAGGTAGGCATCCTCCGGGGACTCCTGAGCCATGTGCGCGAACTGTCCGGGCAGCGAGAACGTCTGGAACCCGATCAGGACCACGAACAGCACCCCGAGAAAAACTCTGAGAGCGGCTACCGCTCGATGCTCTGTAACCATGCATCGAGTTTCGCTCGTTACCTATCGAAAGTCAATCGCTCGCCGAGGAGTCGTCTCCCGCCCGGACAGGCGTCGGCCCAGACACCGGCCTCGCCTTCTGCGGGTGGATCGTCTCGTGGCGGGCCAGCATGGCGACGAACTCGGCGATCTTGCGCTCGCGGGTCTGCGCCTTCTTGACGCCATTGACGCGGTGGGTGAGAGCGAACCGGTTGGTCCTGGTGAGCACGTCGAACATGGCCTGCGCGGCGGGGTCGGCCGCGATGGCGGCGAGGAGGTCGGCCGGCACCTCGACTTCCGACGACGGGGCGTACGCGGCAGCCCACCGCCCGTCCGCCTTCGCGGCTTCGACAGCGGCGCGGCCCGCGGGTTGCATAAGCCCCTGCTCCTCCAGCCGGGCCACGTGGGCGACGTTGCGTTGCGACCAGGAGCTGCGGGACCGGCGTGGGGTGAACCGGATCCAGGACGCCTCCTCGTCCCGTTTCCGGGCCTGCCCGTCGATCCAGCCGAAGCACAGGGCCTCGTCGACCGCCTGCTGCCAGGTCAGCGTCGTGACGGTGCCGCCCTTCTTGGTCAGGGCCAACCAGACACCGGGGGACGTGGCGTGGTTGGCCGACAACCACACGCGCAGGGCGTCGGCGTCCGCGACGATCAACTCATCCAGCTCGGGGCTCGCCATGACGGCAGGCTAACCGCCACGACCGACGCTGTTGCCACGCCGACCCACTGCCCGCCGCGCCCCGCCCCCGCCCTAGCATCGTCGCCATGGCAACGCGGCTCGTGCAGATCAACATGAAGGCTCGCAACGACTCCACCCTGGGCGGTTTCTGGGCGCAGGCACTCGGCTGGGGAGTCTCCAGCGAGGGACCCGGTGTGACAAACCTCGAACCCGAGGGCTTTGTCTATCCCGACCCCGTCGCCGTCTGCGTCGACCTCGTCATCTCCCCGGAACCCAAGACGGTGAAGAACCGCGTGCACGTCGACCTCGCCACCACCTCGGCGGCCCAGCAGGCGCAACTGGTCACGCGCCTGCTGGATCTCGGTGCGACACCCGCCGACATCGGCCAGGGCGACGTGCCCTGGACGGTCCTGGCCGACCCGGAGGGCAACGAATTCTGCGTGCTGGAACCCCGACCGCGCTACCAGGACACCGGGCCGATCGCCGCCGTGGTGGTCGACTGCGCGGACCCGCGAGCCTTGGCCAGCTTCTGGGACAGGGCCACGGACTGGACCCTGCACGAGGTGACCGACGACAGCGCGGTGCTGCGCTCCGCCCAGGGCGTCGGCCCCTATCTGGAGTTCATCCGTACGCCCGACGTGAAGACCGGATGGAATCGCGTCCATCTCGACGTCCGCCCGTACCCGGGTGACGACCCGCAGGCCGAGGCGGCCCGACTGCGGGCGCTCGGCGCCACCGCCGTCGACCTGGGCCAGAGCGACATCCCGTGGACGGTCCTCGCCGACCCGGAGGGCAACGAGTTCTGCCTACTCGCACCGGGCTGACCCAGAACCCGCGTCAGCCCTGGTCGTTGGTAGGCAGCGCTGGGGATCGGCTACGTCCGCCGGTGGTAGTGGTTGCGGCGCGGGATCTGGTCGGGGTCGAGCCAGGCCGGCGGGACGAACTCCGGTGTGCCGTCGCCCTCCAGCCGAACCGCCCACTCGGTCTGGTGCAGGTGCCGATGGTGGTGGCCGCAGAGCAGCACGGCGTTGTCGAGACTTGTCGGGCCGCCGTCGGCCCAGTGTCGAATGTGGTGGGCGGCGCACCACCGGGGTGGCCGGTCGCACCCGGGGAAGGCGCAGCCGCCGTCGCGCAACGCCAACGCCCGTCGCAGCGGGCCGGTGACGAGGCGTCGCTGCCGGCCCACGTCGAGGACCTGGCCGGCACCGCCGAGCACGGCGGGCAGGACGGCGGCGTCGCAGGCGAGCCGACGGACGGCCTCCGGGGTGAGGTGCGGGCCGGTGTCGAGGGTGCCGGCACCCAACTGCCGGGTCAGCCCGTCGAAGTCGGTGGTGACGACGAGCTGGGCCGGGTCGCCGCCGTGCTCGGGCAGCTCGCCGGTACGCAGCGCCAGCCGGCACACCTCGCCGAGGGCGTCGTGCCGACGCTGGCTGGCGGTGCGGGTGTCGTCGGACCCGCAGGGTGCGCTGAGCGGGTCGATGGCGGCGCGCACGAGCGCGGCGGTCTCCGCGTCGAGGGTGCCGCTGAGCCGTAGTCGCCCACCGGCCCGCTCGGAGACGGTGACGTGCCGGTCGCGGGCGGCCCGAGCGGCCTCGGCCTCCAGGGCCGCCGCCGCGGCGGCGTCGGCGATCTCGGGTGCGACGTGGTCGAGGATCCGGCTGCCGAGCCTGCGCAGCAGGGTGGGGTCGAACTGCGCGGCCCAGTCGACAAGCACGCCCACGGCCTTGTCGGCGACCTCGACCCCGGCGCGGGCCGACACGGTGGCGACCGCCTCGGCGATGACCCGGGCCTGCTCCACGGTGACCGCCCCGCTCGCCAGAGCGGCACGCACGGCGGGCGGTGCCCCGTCGAGCGAGGCGGCGAGGCCGACCAGCCGACGGGCAGCGGCGACGTCGAGGCGTAGGCGGTGCCGCAACCAGACGGTCGTCGAGGACGCGCCCTGCCCGACCGCGGTGCCCCGACCGTCCAACTCCCGGACGACCGCCACCTGCACCGCCGCCAGCCGCTGCTGAAGCCGGTGCGTGGCGTCGAGCGCCGCGACCAGGTCGTGCTCGGAGAGCGCCCAGGCCGAGGCATCGGCGCAGGTCGCCACCGCACGCTCCGCCCGTGCCAACTCATCGATCACCAACAAATCCTAGAACAGGTGTACGACAAGTTTCCGCGACGCCGACGGTCGCGTACCGAGAATGTCGAATGCGTCTTCACCAATCCAGCAGACCCGCCTCCCGATGACCGGGCAGGGTCGAACGAAATGGTGTGGTGCGCGCACTCATGCTTGACGCCTGCGGAGCGTGACGGCGATACATGCGAGGAGTAGCCTCTCGGTCGGCGGCCAACCGGGGTAGAGGCCGGCGGTGCCGCCATCGGGTCCTCTATCCCGAAGGCAGGCCCGCCGTGACCGAACCGTCGTTCGCCGAACGTATGCGACAGCTCCGCGACGCGCAGCACATCTCCCTGCGCAACCTCGCGAGGATCACGTTTCACGGCAAGACGTATCTGCATGAGCTGGAGACCGGCGTGAAAACGCCCACCAGCCAGGTTGCCCAGCGCATCGACGACGCCCTCAACGCCGCTGGCGAACTTGTCGCCCTTGCTGCTCAGCCCACCATCCCGCGCCGGGAATTCGTGGCCGCCGCCGGACTTGCCGCCGCGCTACCTCACACCCTCGTCAGCCACGGTCGCCACGTCGGACCTGGCACCGCCGGGCGGCTCGCCGAACGCACCGCCCGGCTCCGCCGCCTCGACAACTTCCTCGGCGGTGCCGACACCCAGCACCTGTACGCGGCCGAAGCTGACTCCACAGCCCGACTCATAAAGGACGGCTCCTACAGCGAGGCCGTCGGCCGGCAACTCCTAGCCGTCCTCGCCGAACAAACCCAACTCGCAGGATGGGCGGCATTCGACGCTGGACGGCATACCGACGCAAACCGGCTCTACCGAACCAGCATCTCCGCCGCAGGTGACGCCAATGACCACGCTCTTGTCGGCAACGCCTACGCGTTCCTCGCCTACCAACAGTTAGCCCTTGGTCGGCCCGCTGCCGACACCGCCACAGCCGCATGCGACGCCGCAGTTGCCGCCACGCCCACCGTTCGGGCACTGCTGCATCTGAGGGCCGCCTGGGCGCACGCCGTCGCGGGCAACGCCGATGCGGCAGACCGACAGCTCGCGCAGGGCACCACCTGTCTCAGCGAACATGACGACCGACCCGAACCCGACTGGGTGTACTGGGTCGACGACGTTGAGGGCGAGATCATGACTGGGCGCTGTTGGACGGTGCTCCATCGGCCGATGCGCGCCATCCCCGTGCTGGAGCGCGCCCTCGCTCGCTTCGATGACACCCACTCCCGCGACAAGGCCCTCTACCTGTCGTGGCTGGCCGACGCCTACCTCGACGCCAACGAGGTTGAACATGCCTGCGCCACTGCCGCCGCAGCAGTGCGGCTCGCGGGTGGGGTGGGGTCGGTGCGGCCCGCGCAGCGTCTCAACTCGTTCCTCAACCGGCTGAGGCCACACGGCGGAATGCCATGTGTCGTTGAGCTTCGGACACTGGCCGCCGAGGCGTCTACCCGCCCTCGACTGTCCGTTTGATCCACGCCAGGTAGGCGGCCGAGGCGTGAACGACCGCCGTGGCGGTGACCTGCGGGTTGTCCCACGGATGCGCGTCGATGAGGTGCGTCTCCAACTGCGGGTACCTGTCGGTCGTGGTGTACAGCAGCACCTGCCATTCCTCGCTCGAGCCCTGCTCGCCGAGGTGCCAATACACCGACAGCACCGGTCCGGCTACCTGCGCGCCTGCCGCCAAGCGAGCCGCTGTTGCTCCTTCGGCCAGTTTCACCGCCGCTTCCCGCGTGGGGGCGGCTGTTGACACCTGCACGTAGTCGCTCACCCGCACAGGCTAGCCGGGCGGGTGTCCGCGGACAGGCGCGGACAGGCGGCGGACAGCCACAGCCGCCTGGCCACCCCTGGCAGCCCGTAGCGTCCCATTCACGGGACGGCTGTGGTGAACATCCAAACTCGATCCGATGTGTGCGACCACTGCTGCCGTTCCTTCAGTGGCCGTGTGATCCCGCCCGAGTTCGCCTGGCTGAGGCGTACGGCCGGGATCGCGTCAACCTCGCCATGTACTGCGGGGCGCTCTATCCGGTGGCCTCCGCCGAACTGTCCGCCGCCGCCCCAGGTGAGTTGTGGGAAAGGTTCGTCGGATGGACCCGGTGACCGATGTCCAGCGAAGACGCCCCGCGCCTCGCTCAGGCGCTCTCGCCCTCCGGAGTGCGCTTGGCGCGGCTGGGTTGCACCCGCTTGGGCTCGCCGGGCATCTTCGGGTGGTCCGGTGGGTACGGCAGGTCGCCCTGGCCGGCGGCGGCGTCGCGGTCGGCCCACTCCAACAGCGGGGTGATGTCCCACGGTGCGTCGTCGATGCCGGCGTGCGGGTCGCCGCGCTCGGCGAGCCGGGCCGGCACGGTCCGCAGGTCGAAGTCGTCCGGGTCGACGTCGGGCAGTTCGTCCCAGGTGACCGGCGTGGAGACGGTGGCCCGTGCGTTGGCCCGCAGCGAGTACGCGCAGGCGATCGTCCGGTCCCGGGCCATCTGGTTGAAGTCGACGAAGACTCGGCTGCCGCGCTCCTCCTTCCACCAGGCGGTGGTGACCAGGTCGGGGTTGCGGCGCTCCACCTCCCGGGCCAGCGCGATGGTGGCCCGGCGCACCTCGGTGAACGTCCAGCGGGGCTGGATGCGCAGGTAGACGTGCACGCCGCGACCGCCGGAGGTTTTCGGCCAGCCGGTCACGCCCAGCTCGTCGAGGAGCGCGCGGACCTGCGCGGCGGCCCGCGCCGCGTCGGCGAAGTCGGTGCCGGGCTGCGGGTCGAGGTCGATGCGCAGCTCGTCGGGTCGGTCGACGTCGGCGGCGCGCACCGGCCAGGGGTGGAAGACGATGGTGCCCATCTGCGCCGCCCAGGCCACGTGTGCCAGGTCGGCCGGGCACAGCTCCGCCGCGCCGCGACCGCTGGGGAAGGTGATCTGGGCGGTCGTCACCCAGGGCGGCACCCCTCGGGTGGGCACCCGCTTCTGGAAGAACGCCTCACCCTCGACGCCCTCGGGGAAGCGTTGCAGCGTGGTGGGCCGCTCCCGCAGGGCACGCATGATCCCGTCGCCCACCGCGAGGTAGTAGTGGAAGACGTCCGCCTTGGTGAAGCCCCGCTGGGGGAAGATCACCCGATCGGGACTGCTCAGCCGTACGCTGTGGCCGGCCACCTCGACCTCGGTGACCGCCGCCTTGGTGCCCGCCATCTCGCGACCTTATGCCACACCCCCGACGTTCGACGTACCGTTGACGGGTGAGTCTTGACGACAACGAGCTGCCCCGCACCGAAGACGAGTGGCGGGTCCGGTTGACCCCCGAGGAGTTCCACGTCCTGCGGGAGGCCGGCACCGAGCGCCCGTGGGTCGGTGAGTACGTGGACACGAAGACCCAGGGGGTCTACCACTGCCGCGCCTGCGGGTTGGAGCTGTTCTCCAGTGACACGAAGTTCGACTCGCACTGCGGGTGGCCGAGCTTCGACGACGCCATCCCGGGCCGGGTGAAGGAGATCGAGGACCGCAGCCTCGGCATGGCCCGCACCGAGATCCGCTGCGCGCGCTGCGACAGCCACCTCGGGCACGTGTTCCACGGGGAGGGTTTCACCCCGAAGGACACCCGGCACTGCGTCAACTCGATCTCGGTCCGGCTGGAACCCCACTGACCTGAGCGGTCCGGGCCCGGCGACGCACTCACGGCGTACCCCCGAGCAGGTCGACCTCGGCGGCCCGGGACTGCTCGATCCGCCGGGCCAGGTCGCGGACCTGCTCGTTTCGGCCGACGCCGACCTGGGCCCGGGCCAGGTCGGCCGCCGCACGCTGGTGCTCGGCGAGCACCTCGCGCAGCACCCGGTCGACGTCCGCGGTGGGCGCGGTCCGCAGCCGGTCGAGCGCGGCGTCGTCGCCGTGCCCGTCATGCCGGTGTACGCCCGCGCTGGCCCCCGGCCCGGCCGTGGGCAGCCAGCCGCGCATCGCGGTGAGTTCGTCAGCCTCGGTCGCCTCGATCGCGGCGGCCAGGGTACGCAGCGTGGCGTCGCGCACCCGGTCCCGGGCCAGCGCGACGATCTGCAGAGTGCGTTCGCTGTGCCCGACCATGGTGCTCAGGAAGACCACGTCGATCCCGCTCATCGCGTCCGGCGCGATCGCGGCTACGGCACCCCCGGACGCGGCGCCCCCGGACGCGGCGCCCCCGGCCGACGCCGGTCCGGCCGGGGACGCGGGCGCCGGTTGTGGCACGACCGGCGGGCTCGACGTGGGCGACCCGCCGCAGCCGCCGGTGAGCAGCAGCGCGGCGACGAGGGACACCAGACGGGTACGACGGGGCATGTCGGGTGCTCCGTTCACGCGGGGACGGCGACACGGGTGCGGCAGGTGGCCGCACCCGTGGGGGTCAGACCTGTTGCCAGAGCGCCGGTACGTTCGGCGGCTCCCAGCCGGGGATCGCCGTGTGCGCCTGCCGGCAGCGGTACGTGGCTCCGCCGTAGGTGACCTGGTCGCCGACCTGGTACGCCCGGCCCGTCGTCCAACTGCCGCCCGGGGCGGGCGTGGTGGTCGGGGTGGTGGTCGGGGTGGGCCGTGGGGTGGGTGAGGCGCTCGGCGTGGGGCTCGGGTTCGACCCGCCGCCGATCTGCACGTCGATGCAGGAGTAGAAGGCGTTCGCGGTGTCGGAGATGTTCCACACCGCGAGGATCTTCTGCCGCCCGGAGAAGCCGCCCAGGTTGACGGTGTGCGACACCGTGGCGCCCGGCTGCTGGCCGTTGCCGTTGACCACGCCGACCCGGGTGCTGCCGATCCAGTACTCCCAGTTGCTGGTGGCGTGGCGGGCGGTGTTCACCCAGGTGAAGGTCAGCGAGCTGCCGACCGAGGTGGCCGGCCAGCCGCGGCTGTCGTCGTTGAGCACGGCGAACTGGGCGATGCCCGCGTTGCAGCTGCGCAGGCCCTTGGGCCCCTCGACGCTCTGCGGCTCGTACCTGATCTGCCCGCAGTCGGGCACCCGGCCCTGTGCGCAGAGCGCCTGTCGGCTGGGCGGGGCGGAGACGTAGCCGTGCGCCTGCGCCGGAGCGGCGAGGGCGAGGGTGGCGGTGACAGCACCGGCCGCCACCAGCGGGATGGTGATTCTTCGACGCATCGGGGCGGCTCCTTCTCCAGGGTCCGGTAGGTGCCCCCCAAGGTAATTTAAACATTGTTAACAGTAAAGACCCCCATCGATAAATCCAGATGGTGGCGAGGTAGCGCAACACGCCGGACCCGACACGCCGCCCGGGCCGCCGGAGAGCGGCATTTCGCCGCGCACGCGTACAGACTTCCGGCATTCTGGGGCGAAACGGCGCAATGAGGGAGATTGGTCATGGCCACGTGCGAGGTCTGCGGCAACGACTACTGGATGGCGTTCGAGGTGCACACCGTCAGCGGTGACGTGCACACCTTCGACTCCTTCGAGTGCGCGATCCACCGGATGGCACCGATCTGCGAGCACTGCCAAGTCAAGATCGTTGGGCATGGCGTCGAGGTCAACGGCCGCTTCTTCTGCTGTGGGCACTGCGCCCGCGCCGTCGAGGGCGCCGAGGGCGCCGAGATCCGCGACGCCGTCGGCGCACGCCCCGCCTGACCGCGATTCTGCGGTACGGTCGTCGCCATGCGGCCACCGCTGGGTGTTCTTCCCCCGCCGCGCTCCTGAACGGAGCGCCGCGCCTTCGCCGACCGGGTGACTGACCCGGCTCGGCCCCCTGCCGTACGCGCTCCGTCGACGTCGTCCCCGTCAACGGCTCACCCTTCGGAGCGCATCCGTGTCCCTCTCCCGTACCGTGCCGCCGGCCGCCCCGGCCACGACCGTCCGTTCGGCCCGCACCGGCCTGATCCAGATCACCGTCACCGGCGTGCTGTGGGGCACCACCGGCGTGGCGGTGCAACTCCTGCGCGACAGCACCGGGCTCAGCCCGGTGAGCATCGGATTCCATCGACTCGCGATCGCCGCGCTCGTACTGCTGGCGTGCACCGCCGGCCGACTCGGCACGATCCTGTCCGCCCTGCGCGCGGCACCCGTACCCCTGCTGCTCACCGGCATCGGCCTCGGCCTCTACCAGGCGCTCTACTTCGCCGCCGTGGCCTGGGCCGGCGTCAGCGTCGCCACAGTCGTCAGCCTGGGCCTGGCCCCGGTGCTCGCCGCGACCTGGGAGTCGGCGCGCGCCCGCCGGATTCCCGGCCCGCTGCGCCTCGGCACACTCGTCGCGGCCGTGGCCGGTCTCGCCCTGATCACCGGCGCCACGGCGGACCCCAGCGTGGCGGCGCCCGCCCCACTGCTCGGCCTGCTCGCCGCGGCGGGCTCCGGCCTGGGGTACGCGGTGACCACCCTGATCAGCCGAGACCTGTCGCAGCGCACCGCGCCGATGACGTTGACCACCATCTCCACGGTGGTCGGTGCGCTGACCCTGGCGCCGTTCGCCCTGGTCGCCGGGGCCGGCGTGCCGGTACGCCTGGACACCATGGCACTGCTGCTGCACCTCGGGGTGGTCACCACCGCGGTGGCGTACGCGTTGTTCTACGCCGGCCTGCGCACGACCGAGGGCAGCGTCGCCGCCGTGCTGACCCTGCTCGAACCGCTCACCGCCGCGGCACTGGCGGTGGCCCTGCTGCACGAGCCGCTGCCGCTGCCGGTCAGCGTCGGCGGTGCCCTGCTGCTCACCGCCGTGGCCGCCACCTACCTGGCACCCGACCGGGACGACACCAGGTAGACCGACCCGACCTACCATCGGTGGATGCCCCAGCAGACCACCGAGATCCGGACGGCGTCCTTCGCCGACCTGAACGCCCGCACCTTCCACGACCTGCTCAAACTGCGCGTCGACGTGTTCGTGGTGGAGCAGAACTGCCCCTACCCGGAACTCGACGGACGCGACGTGGAGCCGGGCACCCGGCATCTCTGGCTCACCGACGGCGGCGCGCCGCTGGCGTACCTGCGAATCCTGGCCGACCCGGACGGCGCCGCCCGGATCGGTCGGGTGGTGGTGGCCCCGGCGGCGCGCGGCGGCGGACACGCCGGCCGGCTGATGACCGCGGCGTTGGAGGTGGTGGGCAACCGGCCCTGCGTGCTGGACGCCCAGTCGCACCTGGTCGCGTTCTACACCCGGCACGGCTTCGCGGTCAGCGGCCCGGAGTACGTCGAGGACGGCATCCCGCACACCCCGATGCGGCGCGAGGCCATTGACGGCTGACGATCAACCTGGCATCGTTCCGGGGAGAGCCATCGCGGGAGCCAGCGAGTGGGCACGGGAGTGGGCAACTCCCGTCGATCCGGGTGCCGTCGTCCGACCGACCTCATCCCCCCGGGGGCTCCATGTCCACTCTCACCCGATCTCGACGCGTGCTCTGGTTGTTCGCCATCGTGGCGACCAGCACGCTGCTGTTGACGACCGCGATAAACACCATGCGGGCCCAGCCCGCCTCCGCGCACGGGTCGGTCGTCGACCCGGCCTCGCGCAACTACAGCTGTTGGCAACGGTGGGGCGCCGAGTTCCAGAACCCCCGGATGGCCACCGAGGACCCGATGTGCTGGCAGGCCTGGCAGGCCGACCCGCAGGCCATGTGGAACTGGAACGGCCTGTTCCGTGAGGGTGTGGGCGGCAACCACCAGGCCGCCGTCCCCAACGGCCAACTGTGCAGCGGCGGTCGCACCCAGAACGGTCGCTACAACGCGCTGGACACCATCGGCGCGTGGAAGACCACAGCGGTGTCGAACAACTTCCGGCTTCGCTTCTTCGACGGGGCCAGTCACGGCGCCGACTACATCCGGGTGTACGTGACCAAGCAGGGCTTCGACGCGCTCACCGAGCCGCTCGGCTGGGACGACCTGGAGTTGGCCGGTCAGATCGGCAACACCCCGGCCTCCCAGTGGAACCCGGACACCGGTGGTGTCTCCATCCAGATCCCGGTCAACGCGCCCGGGCGCACCGGACGGCACATGGTCTACACCGTCTGGCAGGCCAGCCACTTCGACCAGTCGTACTACCTGTGCAGCGACGTCACCTTCGGCGGCGGCACGAGCACCCCGCCGCCCACCACGCCCCCGCCCACCACGCCCCCGCCCACCACGCCGCCGCCGACCACCCCGCCGCCGAGCACTCCGCCGCCGGCCGGGGCCTGCACGGCGACGTACCAGGTCACCGGCCAGTGGGCCGGCGGCTTCCAGGCCGAGGTGAAGGTCAGCGCGGGCGGCTCGCCCACCAAGGGCTGGTCGGTGAGCTGGAACTACAACAACGGCCAGCAGGTCACCTCATCGTGGAACTCCACGGTCAGCACCAACGGCACGCTGGTCACCGCACGCAACGCCAACCACAACGGCACCCTCGCCGCCGGCGCGAGCACCACGTTCGGTTTCCTCGGCTCGTGGAACGGCAGCAACCCGGTTCCGCTGGTCACCTGCACGTCGACCAGTTGACCTCCGTCCGGTGCCGCACCCGGGCGGGGGTGCGGCACCGGCCGGCGGGTAGCCGGGGGGTCAGACCAGGCAGTTGACGATCTCGGCGACCGAGCGGCGGCGGCCCGTGTAGAACGGGACCTCCTCGCGGACGTGCCGGCGGGCGCTGGAGGCGCGCAGGTCCCGCATCAGGTCCACGATCCGGTGCAGCTCGTCGGCCTCGAAGGCGAGCATCCACTCGTAGTCACCCAACGCGAACGAGGCGACCGTGTTGGCGCGTACGTCCGGGTAGCCGCGGGCCATCTTGCCGTGCTCGGCCAGCATCTCGCGCCGCTCGGCGTCGGGCAGCAGGTACCACTCGTAGGAGCGGACGAACGGGTACACGCAGATGTAGGGGCGGGCCTCCTCGCCGGCCAGGAACGCCGGGATGTGGCTCTTGTTGAACTCGGCCGGCCGGTGCAGCGCCATCTGCGACCAGACCGGGGTCAGCGCCCGACCCAGCGTGGTGCGGCGGAACCGCAGGTACGCGTCCTGCAGCGCGTCAGGGGACGCCGAGTGCCACCAGATCATCACGTCCGCGTCGGCGCGCAGACCGGAGACGTCGTACACGCCCCGGACCACCACGTCCTTGCCGGCCAACTCGTCGAAGAGGGCCACGACCTCGCCGGTGACGTTGTCCCGCAGGGACGGCAGCGGGGCACTGGCCCGGAACACCGACCACATCGTGTAGCGGATGCTGTCGTTCAGCTCCCGCAGGCGGGCCGCGTTGGTCTGCTCGGTCATCTCGCCGATCCTCCCAGTGCTGTAATGATCTCGTCGGCCGCCGTCTCGCCGGAGCGGACGCAGACCGGGATGCCGACGCCGTCGTAACCGGCGCCGGCGAGGACCAGGGTGGGGTGCGCGGCCCGCAACGCCGCCCGTGCGGCGGCGAGCCGGTCGGCGTGCCCCGGGGCGTACTGCGGCAGCGCGCCGCCCCACCGCTGCACGTGCCCGTCGACCGGGGCGGGCAGCGGGGTGCCGAGCACCGCCGACAACTCTCGATGCACGGTGCTCGCCAGGTCCGCGTCGGGGCGTTGCAGGTGCGCCTCCTCGCCGTACCGGCCCACCGAGGCGCGCACCAACGCCAGCCCGTCCGGCCGGCGCAGGTGCCCCCACTTGGTGGTGAAGAAGGTCGCCGCCTTGATCAACAGCCCCTCGGTGCTGGGCACCAGGAAGCCGGACAACTCGGGCAGGTGCGGTTGTGGCAGCGCCAGGGTGACGAGCGCGACGCTCGCGTAGTCCAGCGCACCGACGCCCGCCGCGACCGCCGGGGCCAGGTCGGCGAGCAGCCGGGCCGCCGGTCGCGCCGGCACCGCCAGCACCACGGCGTCCACGTCGACCAGCACGGGATCGCGGGTCGGGCCGACGGTGAGCCGCCAGCCCGTGCCGGTCGGGGTCAGCTCACGGACCGCGGCGTTTCGCCGTACCGTCGCGCCGCTGACCGTCGCCGCCGCCTCCACCAGGGCGGTGAGCCCACCGGCGAGGGTGCCGAACACCGGGGCGCCGGGAGCACGCGGCGCGGCGGCCTGCGCGGCCCGGACCGCGCCGGTCAGGGTGTGCTCCACCCGGGCCGTGCGGGCCAGCGCCGGCATCGTCGTGACCAGCGACAGATCGTCGGCGCGGCCCGCGTACACGCCACCCAGCATCGGGTCGACAAGCCGCTCGACCACCTCGTCACCGAAGCGGGACCGGACCAACGCGCCAACCGAGACGTCCGCGTCCGGCCCGACCAGCGGCCGCCCGTCGTCGGTGTCGGCGCCCGCGGCCGGGCGGGCGACCGACGTCACCCGGTCCAGATCCCCGGGTACGCCCACCAGCGTGCCGCCCGGGATGGGGCGCAGCCCAGCGTCGATCACCAGCGCGGCCTGCCCCACCGTCGGGTGCACGATTTTGTCGGTCAACCCGAGTCGCCGGATCAGGGCCACCGCGGCGGACTCGCCCCCGGTCGGGTCCCGCAGCAGGAACGACTCGGCGCCGAACTCCACCGGCTGGCCGGCCAACTCCCCGGTACGCAGCTTGCCGCCCAGTGCGCCGGACTGCTCGTACACCGTGATCTCGGTGCCGGCCGGTGCGCGCTCGCGCAACCGGACCGCGGCGGCCAGCCCGGCTATCCCGCCGCCGACCACCGCCACCCGCCAGGGCTGCCGCATCGCCTGCTCAGCCCTGGTCGGCCCGGCGGCTGGACAGCTCGTGCACCAGCGCGACCACCCGGGTCAGCACCTCCGGGTCGGTCTCCGGCAGCACACCGTGGCCGAGGTTGAACACGTGCCCGGGGGCCGCCCGGCCCTGCTCCAGGATGCGGCGCACCTCGGCCTCCACCACCGGCCACGGCGCGAGCAGCACGGTCGGGTCCAGGTTGCCCTGCACCGCCCTGTCCGGGCCGATCCGCTGCGTCGCCACGTCCAGCGGGGTACGCCAGTCGACGCCGACCACGTCCGCGCCGGCCTCGCCCATCGCGCCGAGCAGCTCGGCGGTGCCCACCCCGAAGTGGATCCGCGGCACCCCGGCGTGCGACCGCTCCGGCTCGGCGCGTCTGTCGCCGCGCCCCGACCCGGAGCAGTCGTCTACCAGCCCGCTCAGCACGGCTGTGGAGTGCGGCAGCACGTAGCGGCGGTAGTCGGCCTCGGACAGCGCGCCGGCCCACGAGTCGAACAGCTGCACGGCGGAGACCCCGGCCTCGATCTGCACCCGCAGGAAGGCGAGCGTCACCTCGGCCAGCCGGCCGCAGAGCGCGTGCCACAGCGCCTCGTCGCCGTACATCAGGGCCTTGGTCTTCGCGTGGGTGCGCGACGGCCCGCCCTCGACCAGGTAGCTGGCCAGCGTGAACGGCGCGCCGGCGAAACCGATCAGCGGGGTGTCGCCCAGCTCGACCACCAACTGCCGGACCGCCTCGTCCACGTACGAGACGTCGTCGCGGGTGATCGGGCGGACCCGCTCGACGTCGGCGGCGGTGCGGATCGGCTCGGCGACCACCGGGCCGGTGCCCGGCACGATGTCCAGGTCGACGCCGGCCGCGGCGACCGGCACCACGATGTCGCTGAACAGGATGGCGGCGTCCACTCCGTGCCGGCGCACCGGCTGGAGCGTGATCTCGGTGACCAGCTCCGGGCGGCGGCAGGACTCCAGCATCGGCACGGTCGCCCGGATCTCCCGGTATTCCGGCAGCGAGCGGCCGGCCTGGCGCATGAACCAGACCGGGGTGTGCGGGCCGGGCCGCCGTCGGCAGGCCCTGACGAAGGGCGAGTCGGCTGGTCCGCCGGGGCGGGGTTCTCCGTCTCGGGCGACAGAGCCCGTGGTGTCCGTGGTCATCGCCGCAATCGTGCCACGCCCACCACCCCCACCCCACCTGGGGTGAAAGGACGAGCGACTTCTGCCGGAGCCCCGGTGCGGCACGGGTGTCGGCGCGCCGTCGAAGCGGGGGACCGACTGCGGCATAGGCTGCCGACATGGCCCCCCCGATCGCGCTCCCGGAGACGTTCGCCCGCGCGGTCGCCGGGCTGCGATCGGCGACCCCCCGGCCGGAGATCACGCTGGAGGAGGTCGGCGCCCCCCAACGGTTGGCCCCGTACACGTTCGCGCTCTCCGCGACCGTGCTGCGCGACGGCGACGAGGTGGCGACCGGCCGGTTGATCCTGCTGCACGACCCGGTCGGCCACGAGGCGTGGCAGGGCACCCTGCGGTTGGTCACCTACGTGACCGCCGAGTTGGAGGTCGACCTGGCCGCCGACCCGCTGCTGCCCGGGGTCGGCTGGACGTGGCTGACCGACGCGTTGGACGCCCAGGATGCCGGCCACCGGGCGATCGGCGGGACGGTGACGCAGACCATGTCGACCCGGTTCGGCGACCTGGCCGGCCCACCGACGGTGGGCGACATCGAGATCCGCGCCTCCTGGACGCCTGTCGACGACGACCTGACCCCGCACCTGCTCGGCTGGTGCGCACTGCTCGCCTCCACAGCCGGCCTTCCCCCACCCGGCGTGACAGCCCTCTCCGACCGCCGCCCCGCCGGCGCGGCCTGATGGTCGGCGCCCGGAAGGACACCCCGCGGACACCTGACCGACACGCGCCGGACCGGCTGCACACGCCGGATCATCGCGCGCACTAGGGTTGGCAGGTGACCGACGAACCACCCCTGCGCCGTCGGCCCACCGAAGAACTCCCGGGCAACGCACCCCAGCACCCGCCGTCGGCCCAGCCGCAGCCGGCGGGCGACGGGGTGGACCCGACCGACGGTGGGCCCGTTCCGCTGATCGCACCGCGTGACGGCACCCCTGAGCCGGTGGCCGCTCCGGCCCAGCTCGCCGAGGTCGTGGCCCGCTTCGCGGCGGGCAGCGGCCCCGTCGCCCTGGACGCCGAACGCGCCTCCGGCTACCGCTACAGCCAGCGCGCGTACCTGGTGCAACTGCGCCGGGCCGGCGCCGGCACAGCGCTGATCGACCCGCTGCCACTGCCCGACCTCAGTGCGCTGGACGCGGCGATCGGGGATGCCGAGTGGGTGCTGCACGCGGCCAGCCAGGATCTGCCCTGCCTGGCCGAGGTGGGGCTGCGCCCGCGCCGGTTGTTCGACACGGAACTTGCCGCTCGGCTGGCGGGGTTCGAGCGGGTCGGGCTGGCCGCGCTGACCGAGCAGTTGCTCGGGTTCACCCTGGAGAAGCACCACTCGGCCGCCGACTGGTCGAGTCGACCGCTGCCCGAGTCGTGGCTGACGTACGCCGCCCTCGACGTGGAGATGCTCACCGACCTGCGCGACGCACTCGACGCCGAGCTGACCCGACAGGGCAAGTCGGCTTGGGCGGCGGAGGAGTTCGCCGCGCTGGTCCGCACCGGTGCGCGCCCGCCGCGGGTCCGGGCGGAGCCCTGGCGGCGTACCTCCGGCATCCACCGGCTGCGGGGGGCGCGGGCCCAGGCCCGGGTCCGCTCGATGTGGTACGCGCGGGACCAGATCGCGGCCCGGCGGGACGCCGCGCCCGGTCGGGTGCTGCCCGACTCGGCGATCATCGCCGCTGCCGAGTTGGACCCGAAGGACGAGAAGACCCTGCTGACCCTGCCCGGTTTCGGCGGTCGGTCGGTCCGGCGGTTGGCCCGCACCTGGCTCGCCGCGCTCGACGACGCCCGGCAGTTGCCGGACGACTCGCTGCCGGTCTCCCCGACCGTGGAGGGCCCACCACCGCCACACCGGTGGGCCGAACGGGATCCGGTGGCGGCTGGCCGGTTGGCCCGGTGTCGGGAGGTGGTGGTCCGCATCGCCGGTGAGCACAACCTGCCGCCGGAGAACCTGATCACCCCGGACTCGATTCGCCGGCTGGCCTGGACCCCGCCGGAGGAGCTCACCGAGGACGCGGTCGCGGAGACCCTGCGCGGCCTCAACGCCCGCGAATGGCAGATCAGCCTCCTAACCCCCGCCCTAACCGAAGCCCTAACCCCCTGACTTCTCCGTTGATCATGGAGTTATAGCCACCGTCACCGGCGTGTCGTGACAACAACTCCATGATCAACGGAAGATCGGGGGGTGGGGGTGTGGGGTGGGCCACAGGGGGGCTTGGGGACCGGGGTGGTTACTGGCGAGTAGCATTTGGGGGAACGTGCCCGTGTCGGCGACCCTTGTCCGGTCCGGAGTGCCGCTCCGCGAAGGTCGGATCGTGGTCGAATAGGAGGCTCAAGTGCCCCGTGAAGTTCGGGATGTCGTCTTTGTCGACGGTGTCCGTACCCCGTTCGGCAAGGCGGGTGGCATGTACGCCAACACCCGCGCCGACGACCTGGTGATCCGCTGCATCCGTGAGCTGATGCGGCGCAACCCGCAACTGCCTCCGGAGCGGGTCGAGGAGGTCGCCATCGCGGCCACCACCCAGATCGGCGACCAGGGCCTCACCATCGGCCGCACCGCCGCCCTGCTGGCCGGTCTGCCCAAGACCGTTCCCGGCTTCGCCATCGACCGGATGTGCGCCGGCGCGATGACCGCGGTGACCACCGTGGCCAGCGGCATCGCCATGGGCGCCTACGACGTCGCCATCGCCGGTGGCGTCGAGCACATGGGGCACCACCCGATGGGTGAGGGCGTCGACCCCAACCCGCGCATCATCGCGGAGAAGCTCGTCGACCCGTCCGCGCTGGTCATGGGCGCCACCGCGGAGAACCTGCACGACCGGGTCCCGCACATCACCAAGGCCCGCACCGACGCGTTCGCGCTCGCCTCGCAGCAGAAGACCGCGAAGGCGTACGCCAACGGCAAGCTCCAGGACGACCTGGTGCCGATGTCCATCCGGGACGCGGAGGGTGGCTGGGGCCTGGCGACGGTGGACGAGGCCCCACGGGACACGTCGCTGGAGAAGCTCGCCACCCTGAAGACCCCGTTCCGCCCGCACGGCAAGGTCACCGCGGGCAACGCGGCCGGCCTGAATGACGGCGCCACCGCGAGCCTGCTCGCCGACGAGGCCACCGCCCGCGAGCTGGGTCTGCCGGTCGCCATGCGGCTGGTGTCGTTCGGCTTCGTCGGTGTGGAGCCGGAGGTGATGGGCGTCGGCCCGATCCCGTCGACGGAGAAGGCGCTGCGTCTCGCCGGGCTCAGCATCGACGACATCGGCCTGTTCGAGCTGAACGAGGCGTTCGCCGTGCAGGTGCTCGCCTTCCTCGACCACTTCGGCATCGCCGACGACGACCCGCGGGTCAACCCGTGGGGCGGCGCGATCGCCATCGGCCACCCCCTCGCGTCCTCCGGCGTACGGCTGATGACCCAGCTGGCCCGGCAGTTCGCCGAGCACCCCGAGGTCCGCTACGGCGTGACCGCGATGTGCATCGGCATCGGCATGGGCGGCACGGTCATCTGGGAGAACCCGCACTGGGAGGGTGGCAACAAGTGAGCGCACTGACCGCACCGAACGAGGTCGTCACCCGCGCGCTGCTGCGCCAGGTGAACGTGCCGGGGCTGGACCGGCCCGCCGCCCTGATCACGTTGGACAACGGGCTCGACCACACCAAGCCGAACACCTTCGGGCCGGGCGGGCTGGCCAGCCTGGACGAGGCGATCACCGCCGCGCTCGCCGCCGACCCGGCGTTCATCGCGGTCACCGGCAAGCCGTACATCTTCTGCGTGGGTGCGGACATCCTGGGCCTGCCGCAGCTCGCCGACCGCGCGCAGGCGTTGGAGATCGGCCGCCTCGGCCACCGGGTCTTCGCCCGGCTGAAGGACAGCACGGTCCCCACCTTCGCGTTCGTCAACGGCGCGGCGATGGGCGGCGGCCTGGAGTTGGCGCTGCACTGCCACTACCGGACGCTCTCCGGTGGTGCGGCGGCCCTCGCGCTGCCCGAGGTCTCCCTCGGTCTGGTGCCCGGCTGGGGCGGTACGCAACTGCTGCCGAACCTGATCGGCATCCCCGCCGCGACCCAGGTGATCATCCAGAACCCGCTGATGCAGAACAAGATGCTCAAGCCGAAGCAGGCCGCCGAGCTGGGCATCGCGGACATCCTGCTGGAGCCGGCCGACTTCCTGGAGCGTTCCCTGGAGTGGGCGGCCGACGTGGTGCGCGGTCAGGTGACGGTCACCCGGCCCGAGGTCGACAAGGACATGTGGGCGGGCGTGCTCTACTTCGCCCGGGAGACGCTGAACCAGCGGCTGCACGGCGCGGTCCCGGCCGCGTACAAGGCGCTGGACCTGCTGGAGACGGCCAAGGACGGCGACTTCGCCGCCGGCACCGCCGCCGAGGACGAGGCCCTCGCGGACCTGGTCTTCTCCGAGGAGCTGCGCAGCGGCCTGTACGCCTTCGACCTGGTGCAGCGGCGGGCCAAGCGGCCGGCCGGCGCACCGGACAAGGGCCTGGCCCGCACCATCACCAAGGTCGGCATCGTCGGCGCCGGCCTGATGGCCAGCCAGTTGGCGCTGCTGTTCGCCCGTCGTCTCCAGGTGCCGGTCGTCATGAGCGACCTGGACCAGTCCCGGGTGGACAAGGGCGTCGGCTACGTGCACACCCAGATCGAGAAGGCCGTCACCAAGGGCCGGATGGACAAGGGCACCGCCGCCAAGCTGTACGGCCTGGTCAGCGGCACTGTCGACAAGGGCGCCTTCGCCGACGCCGATTTCGTCATCGAGGCGGTCTTCGAGGACCTGGGCGTCAAGAAGCAGGTCTGGGCCGAGCTGGAGAAGATCGTCTCCCCGGAGGCGGTGCTCGCCACCAACACCAGTTCGCTGTCGATCACCGAGATGGCCGCCGAGCTGGAGCACCCGGAGCGGGTCGTCGGTTTCCACTTCTTCAACCCGGTCGCGGTGCTGCCGCTGTTGGAGATCGTCCGGGGCGAGCGCACCGACGATGCCACCCTGGCCACCGCGTTCGCGGTCGGCAAGCAGCTCAAGAAGTCGAGCGTGCTGGTCAAGGACGCCCCGGCGTTCGTGGTCAACCGGCTGCTCACCCGCTTCCTGGGCACCGTCTTCGCCGCCGTGGACGCCGGCACCCCGCTCGACGTGGCGAACAGCGCACTGGACCCGCTGGGCCTGCCGATGCGCCCGCTCGCCCTGCTCCAGCTGGTCGGGCCGGCCGTCGCGTACCACGTGGGCGGCACCCTGCACGCGGCGTACCCGGACCGGTTCGGCGTGAGCGAGAACCTCAGGCGGATCGCCGACTCCGGTCAGCCGATCGTGGTCGACGACCAGGTCAACGACGAGGTGGCCAAGCTGCTCGTCGTGGGTGACCAGCCGCTGACCGCCGAGCAGGTACGCCAGAACGCGCTCGACGCGCTCGCGCAGGAGATCCGGCTGATGCTGGACGAGGGCGTGGTCGCCGAGGCGCAGGACATCGACCTGTGCATGATCCTGGGCGCCGGTTGGCCGTTCCACCTGGGTGGCGTGACGCCGTACCTGGATCGGACCGGCACCTCCGAGCGGGTCACCGGTCAGCGGTTCCTGCCCCGCGGGGCGGCGAGCCTGCCCGCCTGAGAAAGAGCGCAGCACCACCGTCGCGGTGGTCGGACCGCCCCTCGTGGACGGCCGACCACCGCGACCGTTTGTGATCAGCCGGCCAGCGGAGGGGAGCCACGCGGGGGCGGCACCGGTGGCCGGGGCGGGTTAGGATCACGCGCTTTGCACCCCTGACTTGGAGCTAACTGATGTCTCAGCCGCCGGCCACCCCGTACGGCCCGCCGCACGATTCCCCCAACCCGCCGCAGCAGCCCGGCCAGCCGGAGCAGCCGGGCCAGCCGCAGCAGCCCGGTGGTTGGCCACCGCCGCAGCAGCAGGGGTTCCCGCCCGCGCAGCCGGGCCAGCCGTACGGTGCTCCCGGCCAGCTCACCGGCCCGCCGCCGGCGAAGAAGTCGAACGTCGGCAAGATCGTGCTGATCGTGCTGGCCTCGCTGCTGGTGCTCTGCCTGGGCGGCGCGGCGATCGCCTGGTTCACCCTCAAGGACGACGTGGGCGACGCGGTCGAGGCCGCCAACACCCGGGTGGTCGCGCCGGACACCCTCGCCGGCCGGCCGAAGAACACCAACCCGGAGTTGCTGACGGCCGCCGAGATGATGGTCACCGACCTGAAGTCGACGGCGCAGAACGAGACAAGCGCCGTCGGCGGCTTCTACGGCGACCCGGCCAAGCAGGATCTCCTCATGATGGTCGCCGCCTCGGGCATCTGGGCGGACCCGGACAAGGAGTTGAACGACGCGGAGACCGGCTTCAAGACCGAGCTGAGCCTGACCGGCATGGCGCCGGTCGAGCCGGGTCCGCTCGGTGGCAAGGCGCGCTGCGGCGCGGGCACGACAAATGGCGTGCCGCTCGGCGTCTGCATCTGGGCCGACCGGGGCAGCGTCGGCGCGGTGGTCATGTACTTCAAGTCCGCCGACCAGGCGAAGGCCGAGTTCACCACGATCCGCGGTCAGATCGAACAGCGTTCCTGACCGGTACGTGACCGAGGCCCCGGCCACCCTCGGGTGCCCGGGGCCTCGTGCCGCATGTCGGTGGTCAGGCCGATTCGCCCACCGCGGCCCGCGCCGCCGCTGCGGCCGCCCGCTCGGCGGCGTTGCCGAGCACGCAGAACTCGTTGCCCTCCGGGTCGGCGAGCACCACCCAACCGCCGCCGGTCGGGCCGACGTGATCGGCGACAAGCGTCGCGCCGATGCCGATCAGCCGCTCGACCTCCTCGGCCCGGGTGCGGTCGGCGGGTTGCAGGTCCAGGTGCAGTCGGTTCTTCACCGTCTTGCCCTCGGGCACGGCGAGGAAGAGCACCTCCGGACCACCCGGCGGCAGGAGCATCGCCTCCGGGTCGCCGGGGAAGTCGTCCGGATGCCGGGGGCAGTCGAACACCTGCGCCCAGAAGCCGGCCAGGGCGTACGTGTCATGGCAGTCGATGCTGATGTTGTGGATCGTCGAACTCACAGCTGTTCCTCCACAGGGGTGGTGGCGACACGCTCCCCGGCGCTGCGCAGCACGCAGAACTCGTTCCCCTCCGGGTCGGCGAGCACCGCCCAGCCCGTGCCATCGGCGTTCCGACGGTCGGTGACCAGGGTGGCACCGAGGCCGAGCACCCGTTCGACCTCCTCATCTCTGGTCCGGTCGACAGGTTCCAGGCAGATGTGGAGCCGGTTCTTCGTCACCTTCTCCTCCGGCACCTCTTGGAAGAACAGGTTCGGGGTGGCGTCGTCCGGCGGCAGCAGGGCCGCCTCCGGGTCACCCGGGGCGTCGTCGGAGTGTCGGGCGTACCCGAGCACGGCGGCCCAGAAGCCAGCCAGGGCGTACGTGTCGTGGCAGTCGAAACTGATGTTGCGGATCCGTGGATACACGGGTGTTCCCTCCGAGCAGGATGGGACGCTCCGCCTCGGGGAGTCAGCCTTCGTGGACCCGGGGCGCGGAGTCGTGGTTGGTGGACATCGACGCACCCCCTTCCGTCTCGATCTGACCACGCGATCTTGCCATCGGCGGAGCGGGGCACGCAACCCCGTTCAGCCGACGGTGGGCACCGAGCCGTTCACCGCCGGGGCGTCGGCCGAGGGCAGCGTGACAGTGACCTCCAGGCCACCGCCGGGCTGCGCGATCACCCGTACCGTGCCGCCGTGCGCCGTGCAGACCGCGCGGACGATGGACAGGCCCAGCCCGGACCCGCGGGCCCCGGTGCGTTCCCGGCCGCCACGCCGGAACGGCTCGAACAGCCCCGGCACGTCGGCCTGGTCCACCTCGAACCCCGTGTTGCCGACCACCAGCCAGGACCGGTGACCGTCGGTGCCGGTACGCACCCAGAGCCGGCCGTGCAGGTGGTTGTAGCGAACCGCGTTCTCGATCAGGTTGCCGGCCAACCGGTCCAGCAGCCCCGGGTCACCCACCACCGGCGCGGACTCCAGCGACGTCTGCACCCGCAGGCCGATCCGCTCCACCTCGCGGCGCATCGCCGACAACGCGTTCGCGGTGCCCGCCGACAGGTCACACTCGGTACGCCGGCCCAACTGCCGGCCGGCCTGCGCCTCGCTGCGGGCCAACACCAGCAGCGCGTCCACCAGGCCGTTGGCCCGCTCGGACGCGTCCCGGACCACCGTCGCCATCCGGCGGTACTCGGCGGTATCCGCGTCGTCGTCGCTGAGCGTCACCTCGATCTCGGTACGCATCACGGCCAGCGGAGTTCGCAGCTCGTGCGAGGCGTTCGCCACGAAACGCTTCTGCGCCTCGAACGCGGATGCGATCCGGTCCAGCATGGCGTCGAACGTCTTGGCCAGCTCGGCCACCTCGTCGTCGGCGCCCGAGTAGCCGATCCGCTGGTCCAGGGTGGCCTCGCCGAGGCGCTGCGCGGTCGCGGTGACCTGGTGCAGTGGGCGCAGCGCCCGACCCGCCACCGCGTACGCGCCGGCCACCCCGACCACACTGATCGCCAGGAGCGCGACCAGACCCTTGGCCAGCAGCTCCCCGGACGCGGCGTCGACAAGTCGCCGCTGCCACTCGGCCGCGTCCATCCGCCCGCCGTCGGAGAGCAGCACCGTCGTGCCGGGCAGCAGCTCGTCGGTGGGGCGCAGCGCGTCGCGGACCAGCAGCCAGGCCAGCAGCACCAGGATCGCACCCGCGCCGACCAGCAGCACGCCGTTGAGCAGCGTCAGCCGCAACCGCAGGGTGGGCCGCACCCGGCGGCTCACGCGCCCACCTCGGCCGTGCGGTAGCCCGCGCCCACCACGGTCTCGATCAGCGGCGGGTCACCGAGCTTCTTGCGCAGCGTCATCACGGTGACACGGACGATCGTGGTGAACGGGTCGGTGTTCGCGTCCCAGACCCGTTCCAGCAGCTCCTCGCTGGAAACCACCGCGCCGCGCGCCTTGAGCAGCTCGCTGAGCACCCCGAACTCCTTGTTGGTCAGGTCGACCGGCACCCCGGCGCGGGTGGCCACCCGGCGGGCGGGGTCGAGCACCAGGTCGGCCAGTTCGAGCACCGGCGGTGCGGCCGGGGTGGCCCGCCGGCCCAGCGCCTGCACCCGGGCGACCAACTCGTCGAAGGCGAACGGTTTGGACAGGTAGTCGTCCGCGCCGATCTGCAACCCCTCCACCCGGTCGGCCACCGTGCCGCTCGCGGTGAGCATCAGCACCCGGGTCAGTGCGCCCGAGGCGGCCAGGTCCGCGCAGATCTGGTCACCGTGCACGCCGGGCAGGTCGCGGTCGAGCACCACCACGTCGTACCGGGTGACGAACGCCGCCTCGTGGCCGGCGTCGCCGTCGTACGCCACGTCGACAGCCATCCCCCGCTTGCGCAACCCGCGCGCGATCGCGTCGGCGAGGTTGCGCTCGTCCTCCACCACCAGTACCCGCATCCCGGCCTCCTCGCTGCTGACCACCGACAACCTAGTGCCAGCCAGCAACCATCCTCCCTCGCCGCCCGCCCAGGCCGGCCGGCGGTCAGTCGCGCAACCGCCAGATCCGGTACGAGCCGCCGGTGCCGGCGCACAGCAGGTTGCCCGAGATCGCCTGGCACGCCCCGGTGGCCTCCGGCAGCACGTCCACGATGCGCGTCTGGCCGGCGCGGACGTCCAACTCGCCGACCAGCACCCCGCCGTCCGGATTCTGGCGGACGCCGAGCAGCCGGCCACGGGTGTCGACCTCGGACAGCTCCCACCGGCCCAGGTCGGCCAGCTCCCGGCCGGTCAACGCGTCGATGGCGAAGAACTGCCCCGCCGGATCGTTGCTGATCACGCTGGACAGCAGCCGGCCGCCGGACGGCCAGGCCCACGACCAGCGGTCGCTGCGCCAGCGCACCTCGCCGGTCGCGGGGTCGACCGCCCACAGCCCGGCGGAGCGGGTACGCAGACACAGGACGCTGCCGCAGTCCTGGACGATGTCGACCTCGTCGGTCGTGGTGCTCCACCGCCGGTCCAGCCGGTCCAGCCCGTAGGCGGTGATCGCCTTCGGTTCCCCACCGACGGTCAGCACCAGGTCGTCCACCACCTGCACGTAGGTGAGTGGCCCACCGCCGGGTGGGCGCAGGTCGGCGCGCACCAGCACCGCGCCGGTCCGCGTGTCGCGTACCTCGACCGGGCCGTCCACGTCGGTGAACACCAGCCGCTCCGCCCTCTCGTCGGCGAGCTGCGCGTCGACGCCGACGGTGGGGGCGGTCACCTGCCAGCGCACCGTGCCACAGCAGGGATCGACCGACCGCAGGCGGACCGGTTCCTCCTCGCCGTTGGAGCGCAGGAGCAGGTTGCCGTCGGCCAGCTCGACGGGGCTGTCCGGCTGCTGCCACTGGTACGCCCCGGTGGCCCGGTCCAGCGCCACGGTGAGGCTGGCCTGCGGGTCCGCGCCGATCTCGTAGCCGGTGACCAGCAGCATTCCGCTCTTCGGCAGGATTGCCCAGAAGCGGGCCTGCCCGGGCAGCGGCGCGTCCCAGACCGGCTCGCCGTCGGACAGCCGGAAGGCGGCGAGCCGCCACTGCGGCGCCTGGACGGTGACCGGGTTGATCACCAGGACCAGGTCGCCGTCGACGAGCATGTCGGCGCCGGCCTGGGCGGGCACCGTCACCACGGCCCGCCCCGGCGGTGGCGCGGCGGCGGCGGCGAGGGTGGCCAGCACGAGCAGCAGGACCAGCACGCAGCGCAGCGGCCGGCCGTGGGCGCGTGGTGGGCGGGGCAACGACGCGGCGTCCGGCTCCGGGCCGTGCCGCAGCTCGCCGAGGTCGATCATCGAGCCGGTCACCGCGGCATCCGGAACAGCCGGTACGAGCCGTCCACCGACTGGCAGAGCAGGAAGCCGACGACCGCCTGGCAGTTTCCGGCGACGTCCGCGAGCACGTCCAGCACGCGCGCCTTTCCGGCGCGGACGTCCAACTCCGCGACGACCATCCCGCCGTCCGGGTGTGGACGCATGCCGACAAGCGGGCCGTCGAGGTCGAACTGGGCCAGCTCCCACCGGCCCAGGTCGGCCAGCTTCCGGCCGGTCAGCGGATCGAGCACGACGAACTGCTGGGCCGTGGCGCGCGCGTTGCTCGTCGGGATGGCCACTACCCGTCCGTCGTACGGGAAGACCCACGCCCAGCCGTCGCTGCGCCAGCGCACCTGGCCGGTCGCTGGATCCACTCCCCACAGCCCGGCCTCGTGTCGCTGCGAGCACAGGACGGGACCGCAGTCATCGACGAAGTCGATCCGATCGGTGGTGGCGGTGCTCCAGCGCTGGTCCAGCCGGTCCAGCCCGTAGGCGGTGATCGTGGGCGGCACCGGGCGGGTGGTCACCAGGAGGTCGTTCACCACCTGTACCTGTTCGAGCGACCCGGTGGGCAGGTTGGCCCCAGCCAGCGCCGTGCCGGTGATCGCGTCATGCACTTCGGTGAACCCGTTCCTGCGGTGCAGGATCACCCGGTCCACTCCGCGGGAGTTCTGCCGGAGGCTGACGTGATCGGCGGCGTCGGGCAGCTGCCAGCGCGCGGTGCCGCAACAGGCATCGACCGCGCGCAGGCTGACCGGCTCGTCGTCGGCGCCGGACTGCAGCAACACGTTGCCGTCGGCCAGCGGGTCGGGGCGGCCCGGCTGCTGCCAGCGGTACGCCCCGGTCTTCCGGTCGAACGCCAGGGTCAGGATGCTCCCCTCGGGCGGCAGCGCCTCGTAGACCGTGACCAGCAGGGTCCCGCCCGCCACCACGATCCCCCAGTTGCGGCCCTGCACCGGCACCACGGTCTGCCAGAGCAACGGGCCGTCGGGCAACCGGAAGGCGCTCATCCGCCGCCGCGTCGGCTGCTCCGGGTCCGGGTCGAGCACCACGAACAGGTCGGCGGTGAGCAGCGTCTCGGCGGCGAGCTGTGCGGGCAACGTCACCGCGGCGGGGCGGCGCGGCGGCACGGCGGCGGAGACGAGCGTGGCCAACACGAGCAGCAGGACCAGCGCGCAGCGCAACGGCCGACCGGTTGTGCGGGGCGGACGAGGCAGCGGCTCCGGATCCGGGCCGTGCCGCAGCTCACCGAGGTCGATCACCGGGCCGGTCACGATCGCAACCGCCACAGCGCGGTCGAGCCGTCCAGACGCTGGCAGAGCAGGATCGGTAGCGACGCCTGGCAACCGCCCGCGATGTCCGGCAGCACGTCGAGGATCCGCGCCCGGCCGGCCGCCAGGTCCAGTTCGGCGACGACCAGCCGGCCGTCGTCGCCGTGCCGCAGCCCGACCAGCGGATCGTCCCGCCAGAGCACCGGCAGCAGGTCCCAGTCGCCCAGCTCGGTGTGCGTCCGCCCGGTCGCCGCGTCGCGCACCGCGTACCGCCGGCCGGAGCCGGCCATCAGCAGCCGGTCGCCGCGCACGTCGGCAAGCAACTCCCGGCCCAGGTCCGACCAGCGCACCGCGCCGGTGACCGGATCGAGGACCTGGAGGCTCCCGTCCTGCCCCGACACGCAGAGCAGGTCGGCACAACCGACCACGAAGGACACCGGAGACACCTGGGCCGTCCAGCGGTGCTCCAGCCCGGCCAGCCCGTAGGCCACCACCGTCGGGACCTCCCCGGGTGTGAGGAGCAGCAGCAGGTCGTCCACGACCTGGACCCGCTGGAACACCGATGGGTCGCCGGGCAGCGTGTCGACGCTGCGCAGCAGGCGACCGCTGTCGGCGTCGTACACCTGGACCTCGCCGCTGGGTTGCACCAGGACGAACCTGTCGATCCGATCGTCGCTCACGTGGAAGCCGGGGCCGGTCGGCGACAGCAGGGGCACCGACCAGAGCACCCGGCCGGTGTCGGGCTCGATCCGGCTCATCCGGTCCGCCCCGTTCTGACGGATGTCCGTGAGCAGCAGCCCGCCGTCGGCGATCGGCACGGGGGCGCCCCCGTGCCGCCACCGCTGCTGGCCCGTCTCGGCGTCGAAGGCGGTGGTCTCGATCACCCCGTCTTCGGCATCGACACTCGTGGCCAGCACCAGCCCCCGCTCGACCCGGACGCCGAGGTAGTCGTCGCCGCGGGGCACCGGCGCCCGCCACCGCGCACCGGCGCCGTTCGGTGCCGGCCGGGCGTACACGGTCAGGTGCCGGTCCGCGTCGGGTGTCGGCGGGTCGATGACGATGACGCCGTCCGCGGTGAGGAAGGCGGTGTCCGCCCGCGACGCCGGCACCACGGTCATCGTCCGTCGCGGCTGCGGTGTCGCGCCGGCCAGCAGCACCAGGGTGAGCAGCAGCACGGCGGCGCCGCGCACCGGGCGGTCGGCGGCGGGTGGCCGGCGGACCGGCGGACCGGCGGTCGACTCGTCCCCGATCTCACCCAGCTCGATGATCGACAACGACCGTCCCTCCGTGATCGCGCCGTGCTGGCCGTCGAGTGACGTCCGGCAAACCGACCGTGAGTGCACCGGGCCGGCAAAAGCGACGCACCCGCGCCTGTACGATGGCGCGTCGTGGCTGTGCCGGTGGTAGACCCTTCGCTGAATCCCGTAACCGATGCCGACCCGGCCGAGGTCGAGCCGACACGGCGGCCCCGACGTCGCCCGGCCCGCGCCGACCTGTTGGCTCTCGGAGCCTATGTGCTGCTGGGCATCTTCGTCTGCCTCAACTACTGGGGTGACGTCACCGGCCGGGTTTCCTCTCACCTGCCCACCGACCACAGCTGGTTCGAGTGGTTGTTCGCGCACGGTGCGTACTCGGTGCGGCACCTGGAGAACCCGCTCTTCACGGCCCGGCAGAACGCCCCGGACGGGGTGAACATGATGGCCAACACCTCGCTGCTCGGGGTGACCCTGCCGCTGGCCCCGCTGACCATGCTGCTCGGCCCCCAGGTGATGTACCCGCTCTACCTGGGCGCGGCGCTGGCGGCCACCGCCGGCACCGGGTACTGGATGCTCTCCCGCCACCTGGTGCGCTCCCGGGCGGCGGCGTTCGTCGGCGGCGCGTTCCTCGGTTTCGCGCCGGGAATCATCCACCACGCCAACGGTCAACCCAACTTCGTGTCCAACTTCCTGTTGCCACTGATCGTGGTGCGGGTGCTGCGCCTCGGCGAGCCGGGCCGGTGGCGGCGCAACGGGCTGGTGCTCGGCGCGCTGGTGACGTACCAGATCTTCATCAACGAGGAGATGCTGCTGCTCACCGCGCTGGCCTGCCTGGTCGTCGTGCTGGCGTACGCCGTGCAGCGACCGCGCGCCGCCTGGGCCGCCGCCGGCACGTTCGCGGCCGGGCTGGGGGTCGCCGGCGGGCTGGCCCTGGTGCTCGCGGCGTACCCGATCTGGTTCCAGTTCAACGGCCCGCAGTCCTACCGGGGGTTGCAGGGCGGCGTCTTCCACAACTGGGGCGAGGACCTGATGGCCTTCGTCACCTTCGCCCGGGACACCTGGGCCGGTGATCCGGCGGTGGAGCAGACGATCGGGCTGACCGAGCAGAACACCTGGTTCGGCTGGCCGTTGGTGCTGCTGTCGCTGGTGTCCCTGGTCCTGCTCGTGCGCCGGTCGCTTGTCACGCGGATCGTCGCGGTGCTGATCGTGGTGTTCACCGTGGCCGCGATCGGGCCGATGGTGCGCTTCGACGGTGTGGAGACCACCGTGCGTGGCCCGTGGTCGTACGTGCCGGACGACCTGCCGCTCGTCGAGATGATGATGCCGACCCGCCTGACGCTCGTGGTCGCCGCCGCGGTGGGCGTACTGCTGGCGTTGACCTGGGACGCCGCGCACCGCCAGGGGCGCGCGGTGGCCGAGCCCGCGCGGGTGCCGGCCCAGCGCGTCGACGAGCCGACCCCGGCGACGTCCGACGACCCGGGCGCACCCGCGCCGGTCGCGGCACGCCGTCGGTGGCTGCGCCCGCTGGGGTACGCGGCGGTCACCCTCGCCGTGCTGCCGCTGCTGCCCCGACCGCTGCCCGCCCAGCAGATCGACCCGCCGCCGCACTTCATCAGCGCGGGCGGCTGGCGACCGTACGTGCCGGCGGGCCGGACCCTGGTGCCGGTGCCGATCCCGAGCAACGTGCACGGCCTGCCGACGCTGCGCTGGAGTGCGCTGACCGGGCAGGAGTTCCCCGTCCCGGGCGGCTACTTCATCGGGCCGAACGAGCTGGGCGAGGGTGTCTTCGGTGCGCCGAACCGGCCCACCAGCACCCTCGTCTACTCCACCATGGACAAGAACGCGGTCCCGGTGCTCACCGACGAGAACCGCCGCCAGGCCGTCGAGGACCTGCGGTTCTGGCGGGCGTCGGTGGTGGTGCTCGGGGCGCACCCCCGCGAGGCGGTGCTGCGTGAGCTGGTCACCGGCCTGATCGGGCCGCCCCAGCGGGTCGACGACGTCTGGGTCTGGGACGTCCGCGCCCTGGTGGGCTGACTAACCGACCCGGTCCCGAACGTCCCACACCCACCCGCCGTCGACCGGTCTACCCGGGCCGAGTAGATCGTCGACGGTCCGCCGGACCGCGTCACCGTGGTCCAGTCGGCCGAGCACGACGAGCGCGGCGCGCCAGTGCCGCAGATCCTCGACGGCCTGGTCACGATCGGCGTCGCCGAGCACCGGCACCGTGCCGGACTCGGCCACCCGACGTAACAGCACCGACGTGGGCCGGTCCGGCGCGCCCCAGCGGGCCGCCGGGTCGTCCGGGCCGCTGGGGCCGATGAAGTAACCACCCGGCGCCGGGAACGCCAGACCGGTACGCGCCGACCAGAGCATCACCGCGCTGCGCCCGGCACCGGTGACCGGGGGCACCCCGACCACGGTCCGGCCGGGCGGCACCAGCGCACGCCAGCCGCCGTCGGCGACGAACGCCGGCACCGGCGCGACCGGCACCACCCGGATCGGTGTCGGGACCAGGGGCAGCAACGCGGCGGCGACCGCACCGGCCCACAGCAACCGCACCGGCAGGCCCGGCGCCGCCGCCGGCCCGCGCACGGTGCGGACCCGGTCCAGGGAGAGCGCCACCAACACACCCAGCACCGGTACGCAGACCAGCGCGAACCGGGCCGGCACGGCGAGGTCCAGCAGTGGCAGCGCGGCGACCAGCCGGTACGGCCCCGGGATCCCGGTTGCGGTGCCGTCCACCCGCACCTCGGTGCCGAGCGAGAGCAGGGCGAAGACCAGGCCACAACCGCCCAGTGCCCGGACCAGTGGTCGGCGCCACTGCCAGATCACGATCACCACGGCGAGCACCAACAGCCCCGGGCCGAAGAACGAGTTCTCCTCGGTCGGGTTCGGCGACAGCAACCCCGGCAGCCAGTCGTCGCCGAGGACGGTCTGCCGGGCCGACGCGGTGAACGACGCGGCGTCCAGTTGGAAGCCGTGCGTGTCGAACGCCATCCCCGAGTAGTGCTGCGGGCCGTGGAACTGGAACCACAGCGGGTACGCCAACAGCACCGCCGCCACCCCGCCCGCCACCGCGAGCCGGCCGACGAGGGCCGGTGCGAGCCGCCGGGCGGCCCCGGAGTCGGCGAGCGCGTAGCCCAGCGCGAACACCCCGGCCGCGAGCGCGAGGAAGACCAGCACCTCCTCACCGACGAAGACCTGCCAGACGAGCAGCAACCCGAGGCTCACACCGGGCCGCCACACGCCGTGGCGCGTCGTATCGGAGGCGGGCCGGAACACCAGGGCGAGGATCGCGGGCACCAGGAACTGCGCGGCGATGTGCAGGTGTGCCCCCGCCTGGGCGACCATGCCCGGGGCGAAGCCGCAGACCAGCCCACCGACCGCGGCCGCGCAGCGGCTGGTGACCAGCCGGTGGCGCAGCAGCGCGTACCAGGCGGTGGCGGTGCCGGCGAGGCAGCAGACGACCGCCACACAGAACGCCACCTGCGACCCGAAGAGCAGGGTGACCGGGGTCAGCGGAACACCCAGGCCGAGCACCGACGTGTTCGCCATCAGGTTGACCCCGTCGGGCGCGTTCAACCCGGCGCTGTAGAGCGGGTTCTCCCCCGCGACCACGGCGTGCGCCGCGTGGGCCAACATCCACTCGAAGAGGATCTGGTCACCCGCCTGGTGGAACAGCCGCCACGGATGACCCCACTGGGCGCTGGTCAGCACCACGGCCAGGCCCAGGTAGCCGGCCACCACCAGCACGTCGCGCAGCCGTGCCGACCGGGACGTGCTGGCCGCCGCCGGAGGCGACGTGGTCTCCGACGTCGTCCCGGTGGTCATCAGGCCGAACGGTCGGTGAGTGTCCGGACGTCCCAGACCCAGACGTCCAACTCCTGGCGACCCGGACCGACCAGCTCCTCGACGGTCCGTCGCAGCGGCTCGGCGTTCTGCTGGCGCAACGGCAGCACCAGGATCGCCGCCCGCCAGTGCCGCAGCTCGTCGGTGAATCGGCGGCGCTGCCGGTCGTCGAGCTTCGGCGTACGACCGGTGGTCGCCACCTCCTCCAGCATCTGGCCCACCCCGCTGGGTCGGCCCCCGAACCGGCCGGCGTCACCGGTGTTGCCGTTTCGCGGTGCGAGGAAGTAGCCGCCGGGGATCTTGAAGTCGAGGTTGGTGGCCGCCGCCCAGCGCATGCCGTGCGTGTTGCCCATGCTGGGCACCGGGATCGGCACCAGCGTCTGGTCCGGCCCGACGTACGCCCGCCAACGGTCCGCGGTGATGAAGTGCGGCACCGGCGGGCGAGACACCATCCGCAGCGGCATCGGGGCGATCGGCAGCAGCGCGAACGCGAGGCCGGCGGCGGTGAGCCGCACCGTACGCCTGTCGACCGGACGCGACGCCCAGGCCCGATCGACGGCGAGCGCGAGCAGCAGACCGATCACCACACTGGTGATCAGACCGAACCGGGTCGGCACCACCGCGTCCAGCAGCGGCAGGTGCACCAGCCACTGCCACGGCCCGGTGACCAACTCCCGGTCCCACCAGGAGACTCGCTCGCCGAGCGAGAGCAGGGCGAAGAGCAGGCCCGTCGCCGCGAGCGCCCGGACGATCAACTCCCGACGCAACCAGACCACGATGCCGATGGCGATCAGCGACAGGCTCCAGCCGAAGAAGGCGTTCTCCTCGGAGTAGTTCGGCGCCAGGTTGATGTTGGCTCGCTGATTGCCGCCGAGGGTGGGCGAGCCCGGGGCGAAGAAGGCGGCGATGTCGTTGCCGTAGTCCTTCACGGCGTCGCTGAGGCCGTGGTAGGCCATCGGCCCGGCGAACTGCACGTACAGCGGGTACGCCAGCAGCGCCCCGGCCAGCAGCGCACAGGTCACCACACCGGCGCCCAGGGGCCGCCACGCCGCCCGCCAGCGGGCCGGCTCCTGCACGAGCACCGCCAGCAGGAAGACGCCGCACGCCAGCGCCGTGAAGAGCAGAATCTCCTCGTTGATGAACGCCTGCACGGCCACCAGCAGGGCGAGCAGCGCGCCGTCCCGGACCGGCTTGCGGGAGCGGGTCAGCACCAGCACCCGCCAGACGATGAACGGCAGCAGGAACTGGCTGATGATGTTCGGGTGCCAACTGGCGTGCGAGAGCATCGCGGGCGAGAACCCGCAGAACCAGCCGCCGACCGCCGCCGCGAGCGGGACCCGCACCACGTGGCGGGACAGCATCAGGTACCAGGCCATGGCGGTGCCGGCGAGGCCGAGCGTCACCAGCACCACGAAGGAGACCGCCGGCCCGAACAGCAGCGTCACCGGGACCATCGGAATGCCCAACGCCAGCACCGCCGTGTTGGCCATCAGGTTGACGCCGTCGGGATAGTTGAACTGTTCGGTGTAGAACGGGTACTCGCCGTGCAGCACCACGCGTACCGAGTGGGCGAGGAAGAACTGCACCTGGGCCGGATCACCGGTGTAGAGCGAGGCCACCCGACCGGACGGGTCCAGCCAGATCCGGCTGGTCACCCAGACCGCGGCCAGCAGGAACAGGGCGCCCACCGCCAGGTGCTGCCGCCGCCGGGTCCACCGACGCCACCAGACCCGTGCCGGTACGGCCGCCACGTCCTCCGCAGACCCGGCCGGAGCCTCCACGGCAACCGGCGCGGCGCTCTCAGCCGGAGCGGGCGCGGCGGCCTCAGCCGGAGCGGGCGCGGCGGCCTCAGCCGGAGCGGGCGCGGCGGCCTCGGTGGGGGTGGCGAGCGTGGGGTCGGTGGCGCGCTGTGCCTCGGTCGACGCGGTGGAGGTGCTGGTCAGGGCGGCGGGGCCAACGAAGAGACCGGCCGGAGTGCGATAGCTCACCATCTCGTCGGAGCCGGCTGCCGACTCCGGGTGCGGCGCGGGCAGGGCGCGGGACTCGGCAGGCGTCACAGTCGGCGGAGTCTACCGGAGTAAAGAAAACCCACCTTAGCCCCGGTGATGTCCACTGTGGCTGCTCCGGCGACGGCCACCGGAGGTCCCGCATCGGACATCTCGTACTATGGCGCTTTCCGACAGCGACGGCGAGGCGATCGGGGGCGGGCCAGGTGACTCCAGGCCGTCGGTACGGCAGGGCGGTTCCCGTCCTGCTGAGCGCGCTGCTGGCCACCACGGCGTGCGGTCCGGTAGCCGATCGGAAGCCAGCGGACCTGCGGGTCGGGTACGACAGCCTGGACGGCACGCTGGCCGTGTGGCCGCCGCGCGGCGACCTCGCCCGGGACACCACGGCGACGGCAGCGGTCACCGACGCGGTCCGTGGCTGGCGGTCACCGGCCGACGACCGTGCGCACCTGCCCTCGTCCGGCATCCTCTTCTCCGGTCGGGTCGACGGCGCCCCGGTGGCGATCGTGGCCGCCGACGTGCCCGGCGAGAGCGCCTCCTGGCTGCTGCAACTCACCCGCGACGGCGATCGGTACGCGGTGACCCGCGCCACCGAGTACACCGACCCGGGCTACCTCGTCTACTCCGACGTCCTGCCGATACAGACCGCCGGTGGTCGGCGCTACCTGGTCTCCGCCCGGGTGCAGACCCTGGTCGGGCCACAGGACCGGACGCTGCCCGTCGCGGATGGCCTCAGCGCGCCGGTCGACGTGCCATCCTGCACGGCCGTCGGAGTGACCGCGACCCTCCGAGCCACCGAGTCGTTGCCCCGTGGGCGGGCCGCCGACCGGCTGCTCGACCTGGGCACCGGCACCGTCGATCCGCGCTATCCCCTGATCCGCGACGAGTCCGGCACTGGACGGCGGGCACTGACCGGCCTGGACACCTGCGTGCTGGCCGGTGACCGGGGCCCGTTCGGCAGCATCCCCCGCCGGATCGGCGACCGGGACGCACCGCGCTCGGTGCCGACGTCGTGGCCGATGGCGAAGCTCACGGTGCGCTCGCTCGGCGAGGTCGCCCTCGGCGGCGGTGCGGCGGCGGAGTTGCAGCAGCTCAGCTGGGACACCGACGCCGGCGCGATGACCGCGGTGATCTACCGACCGGCCGACGGAGGCACGCCCGTCGTCTCGCCCGCCGACCGGGCCACCCCGTTGCAGGCGTACCAACTGCCCGTGCCCGGCCAGCCGCTGGTGGTGCTCAGTTGGCGGCCCACCCGGGACAGCTCCCTGTCCGTCCCCCCGGGCACTCCGCTGCTGGTCGAGCGCCCCGGCCTGGCGGTCATCCCCAGCCCGTCCCGCTCCCAGACCTACAGCCTCGCCAACTCCGACAAAACCCACTACCGCTCAGTAAAACCCCGCTAACCCACCCCACCCCACCCCACCCCACCGCCCCACCGCCCCGCCCCGCCCGCCCCCGCCCGGGTCGATCATGCAGTTGTGGTGCCCCACAAAAGGGGTGAATCATCGCTCATCGACCACCACAAGTCCATGATCGACGAAGGCCGGGGGCGTGGACGCGGGGGCGGGCGCGGGGGCGGGGACAGGGGGCGGCGGGCGGTCCTGGAGGGGCCGCCCGCCGTTGGTGTCGCGGGGTGGGTCAGTTTTGCGCGGCCGCGTCGCTGGCGGTGAGGCGGTCCGGGGTGGCGTCCAGGCCGGAGATCCAGCCGGTCACGTTGCGGGCCACGTCCTGCGCGGTCAGGCCCAGGTCGGCGAGGATCTGCGCGCGGGTGCCGTGCGGGTGCCAGTCGGCCGGTACGCCGAGGTCCTTGAGCGGCACCCGGACGTCGGCGTCCCGCATCGCCTGGCCGAGCGCGTCGCCCACCCCGCCCACCCGGACGCCGTCCTCGACACTGACCACGAGCCGGTGGCGGGCGGCGAGGTCGACCAGCTCCGCCGGGACCGGGCGTACCCAGCGGGGGTCGACGACGGTGACCCCGTAGCCCTGCTCGGCGACCCGGGCGGCAACCTCCATGCCCAGCTGGCCGAAGGAGCCGACGGCGACGAGTAGCACGTCGGTGCGGGCCGACTCGGCCAGCACGTCGACCGGGCCCACCCGGCGTAGCGCCGGCAGGTCCGCGGCGACCGCGCCGGTCGGGAAGCGCACCACCGTGGGGCCGTCGTCGACGGCGACCGCCTCGCGCAACTCCTCGCGCAGCGTGGCCGCGTCCCGGGGAGCGGCGATGCGCAGCCCGGGCACCACCCCGAAGACGGACATGTCCCAGATGCCGTAGTGGCTGGGGCCGTCCGGGCCGGTGATGCCGGCCCGGTCCAGCACGAAGGTCACCGGCAGCTTGTGCATCGCCACGTCCAGCAGGACCTGGTCGAAGGCGCGGTTGAGGAAGGTGGCGTAGACCGCGACGACGGGGTGCAGGCCGCCGAGCGCCAGCCCGGCCGCCGAGGTGGCGGCGTGCTGTTCGGCGATGCCCACGTCGTACACCCGCTCGGGGTATTTGCGGGCCAGCTTGGCGATGCCGGTTGGCTCGGCCATCGCGGCGGTGATACCGACGACGTCCGGGCGTTCGTCGGCGACGGCCAGCAGCTCGTCGGCGAAGACGTGCGTCCACTTCACCGAGGGGGCGGCCAGCAGCGCGCCGGTCTCGACGTCGAAGGCGCTGCCGGGGCCGTGCAGGCAGTCCGCCTCGTCCTCCTCGGCGGGGCGGTAGCCGTAGCCCTTGCGGGTGACCGCGTGCACGATGACCGGGCCGCCGAAGTTCTTCGCCGCGCGCAGCGCAGCCTCGACCGCCGCCACGTCGTGCCCGTCCACCGGGCCCACGTACTTGATGCCGAGGTCCTCGAACATGGCCTGCGGGGCGACCGCGTCCTTGATGCCCTTCTTGACCGCGTGCAGCACCTCGTACATCGGTCGGCCGACCAGCGGCGTCGAGCCGAGGGCGTCCTTGACGGTGTCGAGGACCTTCTCGTAGCCGGGGTTGAGCCGCAGCGAGGAGAGGTGGTCGGCCAGCCCGCCGATGGTCGGGGCGTACGAGCGGCCGTTGTCGTTGACCACGATGACGAGCGGGTTGCCGGCGGTGGCGATGTTGTTCAGCGCCTCCCAGCACATGCCGCCGGTCAGCGCGCCGTCGCCGACCACGGCCACGACGCTGCGCGCCTCGCCGCGAAGGGCGTACGCCTTGGCCAGGCCGTCGGCGTAGGAGAGCGCGGTCGAGGCGTGCGAGTTCTCGATGAGGTCGTGCTCGCTCTCCGCCTGGCTGGGATAGCCGGAGAGGCCACCGCGCTGGCGGAGCTTGTCGAAGCCGGCCTGACGCCCGGTGAGGATCTTGTGCACGTACGACTGGTGACCGGTGTCGAACAGGAGCCGGTCGCGGGGGGAGTCGAAGACGCGATGCATGGCCAGCGTCAGCTCGACCACACCGAGGTTGGGCCCGACGTGCCCACCGGTGCGGGAGACCTTGGCGATCAGGAAGTCCCGGATCTCCGCGGCGAGGACGTCCAGTTCCTCACCGGACATCCGCTTGACGTCCTGCGGACCGCGGACCGTGCCCAGCAGCCGGCCGTGGTTGGCCGTGTCCTCTTCAACGCTCATGACCGGAGAGTCTATCGGCCGCCCGACACTCCGCAGCCCGGGCCGAGCGCCCCGGGCCGGACGGGTCCGCTGAGCGCCTGCTCAGAGTCGGACCCGCGGCCGCCGCGGTGGGCTCCCGGGGTACGCGGATCTCCGGTCAACGCCCGGCCGGGGGCAGCAGCAGCCCGACCTGCTCGACGTGCTGCGTCATCGGGAACAGGTCGAAGCCCCGCAGCGCCGCCAGCCGCCAGCCCAGCTCGGTGAAGGTGCGCACGTCCCGGGCGAAGGCCGCCGGGTCACACGCCACGTACGCGACCGCTCGCGGGCCGGCGGCGACGATGTCCCGCACGACCTGGGCGCCCGCGCCGGAGCGCGGCGGGTCGAGCACCACCACGTCGACCGGGCCGGTGATCCGTCGGCGGGTCAGCGCGGTCTCCACCCGGGCGGCCACCACCTCGACCTGGGGCAGGTCGGCCAGGTTGGCCCGGGCCGCGTCCACCCCGTCCCGGCTCGACTCGACGAGGGTGATCCGGGCGTCGCCGACCCGGCCGGCGAGGGCCGCGGCGAACAGCCCGGCACCGCCGTAGAGGTCCCAGGCGATCTCGCCCGGCTGGGGGTCCAGCAGCTCCAGCACCGCCGTGCAGAGGGTGTCCGCCGCGGCGGGGTGCACCTGCCAGAACGCGGACGCGGGCAGCGTCCAGTCCCGTCCGGCGGCCACCTCGCGGACCTCGGCCGGGCCGCTGACCGGGTTGGGCACCCCGTCGCGGACCTCGGTGACTGTCACGTCCCCGCCGGTGCTGGCGACGGTCTCCACCGCCTCGGCGGCCGGCCAGCGCTCGGTGAGCACCGGCAACTGCTGAATGTCGGGGTGGGCGATCCGGCAGCGGTCGATCGGCACCACCTCGTGCGACCGGTGCTTGAGCAGGCCGGCGCGGTCGGCGGCGTCCACGGCGTAGCGGACCCGGGAGCGCCAGCCCAGCAGCCCGCCGGGCAGCGCCTCGACCCGGACGCCGAGCCGGTCCAGCTCGACGTCGGTCAACCCGCCCAGGCGGACGAGCTGTTCGCGGATCACGGCGGTCTTCCAGGCCAGTTGCGCGGCCGGGGCGACGTGCTGGAGGTCGCAGCCGCCACAGGCGCCCGGCTTCGCGTACGGGCAGGGTGGCTCGACCCGGTCCGGGGAGGCGTCCAGCACGGTCACCGCGTCGGCCCGGACGAACCCTCGGTGCACCTCGGTGACCTCGGCGATGACCCGTTCGCCGGGCAGCGCGTGCCGGACGAAGACGACCTGCCCGTCCACCCGTGCCACGCAGTGCCCGCCGGGGGCGACCGCGTCGACGGTCAGCTCGACCTGTTCCGCCTCGGCCAGACCACGCTCAAGCAACGACGAGGACGAGGGCGACGACGACAGCGCGGGGGTCGCGGGCTCGCGCCCGCCGGGCTCAGTCACGGCCACTCCCGACCGGGCCACCGTCGCTCGGGCGGCTCTCCGGGGCCGGGGTGGAGACGACCGGCGCGTCGGCCGGCGGCGGGATGCCCCGCGGCCCGCGTGCCGGGGTCCGGGACAGCGTCGCGTCCAGCCGGTCCAGGTTCTTGCTCGCCGTCGACGCGAGCTGCCACGGCACGCTGACCACCATCACCCCCGGTTCGAAGAGCAGCCGACCCTTGAGGCGCAGGGCGCTCTGGTTGTGCAGCAGGTTCTCCCACCAGCGACCCACCACGTACTCCGGAATGAAGACGGTGACCACGTCCCGGGGTGACTTGCGGCGGGTGTTGGCGACGAAGTCCAGGATCGGCCGGGTGATCTCCCGGTACGGCGAGTCGATCACCGTGAGGGGGATGGCCATCTCCCGTCGCTCCCAGTCGGCCTGCAGGTCCCGGGTGTCCTGGTCGTCCACGTTGACGGTCACGGCGGTCAGCGTGTCCGGTCGGGTGGCGCGGGCGTAGGCGATGGCCCGCAGCGTCGGCTGGTGCAGCTTGCTGACCAGCACGATCGCGTGGTTGCGGGCGGGCAGCACGGCCCGGCCCTCGTCCGGCGGGGTCAGCTCGGCCGCCACCCGGTCGTAGTGCCGGCGGATGGCAAGCATCAGCAGGTAGATCACCGCCATGGCGGCGATCGCGATCCAGGCGCCGAGCAGGAACTTGGTGATCAACACGATCACCAGCACCGTGCCGGTCAGGCCCATGCCGAACGTGTTGATGGCCCGGGAGCGGTACATCCGGCGCCGGGCCTCCGCGTCCCGCTCGGTGCGCAGCCGCCGGTTCCAGTGCCGGATCATGCCGGCCTGGGAGACCGTGAACGAGACGAAGACCCCGACGATGTAGAGCTGGATGAGCCGGGTCACCTCGGCCTGGAAGCCGACGATCAGCACGATCGCGAACAGGGCCAGGAAGGTGATGCCGTTGGAGAAGGCCAGCCGGTCGCCCCGGGTGTGGAACTGGCGGGGCAGGTAGCGGTCCTGGGCGAGGATCGAGCCGAGCACCGGGAAGCCGTTGAACGCGGTGTTCGCGGCCAGGAAGAGGATGAGCGCGGTCATCCCGGCGACCACGTAGAGCAGGATCGAGCCGGAGCCGAAGACCGTCTCGCCGAGCTGGGTGGTCACCGTCTTCTGCACGTAGTCGTCGGGGCCGCCGACGATCTGGAGCGCCGGATCCTCGACGAACTGCAGGTGCGTCAGCCGGGCCAGCCAGATGATCCCGACCAGCATGCTCACCGAGATCGCACCCAGCAGCAGCAGCGTGGTGGCGGCGTTGCGGCTCTTCGGGGCCTTGAACGCCGGCACGCCGTTGGAGATCGCCTCGACGCCGGTGAGCGCGGCGGCGCCCGAGCTGAACGTCCGCAGCAGCAGGAAGACCAACGCGAAACCGGTCACACTGTGCTCCGCCTGGATGACCAGGTCGGCGCTGGGCGCCCGGAGGTCGTCGCCCAGCACGAAGACCCGGAACAGCCCGGTGAGCAGCATCCCGCCCATCACGATGACGAAGCCGTAGGTGGGGATGGCGAACGCGGTGCCGGACTCCCGCAGGCCGCGCAGGTTGACAGCGGTCAGCAGGACCACCGCGATCACCGCGATCAGGACCTTGTGGGTGGCCACGAACGGCACCACGGAGCCGAGGTTGGCCACCCCGGACGAGACCGACACCGCCACCGTGAGCACGTAGTCGACGAGCAGCGCGCTGGCCACCCCGACCCCGAACTTGGGACCCAGGTTGACCGTGGCCACCTCGTAGTCGCCGCCGCCGGAGGGGTAGGCGTACACGTTCTGCCGGTAGCTCGCCACCACGGTGAGCATCACCACGACAACGGCCAGCGCGATCCACGGGGAGAAGAAGTACGCCGACGTGCCGGCGATGGAGAGGGTCAGCAGGATCTCGTCGGGCGCGTACGCGACGCTGGACAGGGCGTCGGAGGCGAACACGGGCAGCGCGATGCGCTTCGGCAGGAGGGTGTGCTGAAGTCGGTCGGACCGGAACGGTCGACCGAGGAGAAGCCGCTTCAACAGCGAGGTGGGACTGGCCACGAACGCCAAGAGTACGACCACCACCGTGGGAGCACGGGGGTGGGCGATCGTCGCTGCTCCACACGACGGGGTACGGTCGGTCCCCGCTTCCCACCGGGACGTGGCAGGCTCGCAGTCGTCAGGCCACCGGCAGCCGGAGTGGTACGCACCTTGGGAGGGACAGCGTGCACGTCGTGATCATGGGATGTGGCCGGGTCGGGTCGACCCTCGCTCACAGCCTGGAGTCCCGGGGGCACTCGGTGGCGGTGATCGACCAGGACGCCGACGCCTTCCGCCGGCTCGGCCCCGACTTCGCCGGGATCACGGTGACCGGGGCCGGCTTCGACGGTGACGTGCTGCGCCAGGCCGGCATCGAGCGCGCGGACGCCTTCGCGGCGGTCTCCAGCGGCGACAACTCCAACATCATCTCGGCCCGGTTGGCCCGCGAGACGTTCGGCGTGTCCCGGGTCGCCGCCCGCATCTACGACCAGCGCCGCGCGCAGGTCTACGAGCGCCTCGGCATCCCCACCGTGGCGACCGTGCGCTGGACGGCCGACCGGATGCTGCGGCACCTGGTGCCGGAGGGCAACGTGGAGATCTTCCGCGACCCCACGAGCACCGTGTCGATCGTCGAGGTGCCGGTGCACAAGGACTGGATCGGTCGACCGTTACGAGCGTTGGAGGACGCGTCCGGCGCGCGGGTGGCCTATCTGATCCGCTTCGGCATCGGCACGCTGGCCACCGGCTCTACCGTCGTGCAGGAGGGTGACCAGGTGTTCATGCTGGTCAGTGATGACATCGTGGCGACTGTCACGTCGGTGGCGGCGGCACCGCCGGAAGGGGGGCACTGAGCCATGCGGGTCGCCATCGCGGGCGCGGGCAACGTGGGCCGCTCGATCGCCCAGGAGCTGATCGACAACGGCCACCAGGTGATGCTCATCGAGCGTCAGCCCAAGATGCTGCGCCCGGACCGGGTGCCGGCCGCCGAGTGGGTGCTGGCCGACGCGTGCGAGGTGAGCAGCCTGGAGGAGGCCAACGTCGCCGGCTGCGACGTGGTGGTCGCGGCGACCGGTGACGACAAGACCAATCTGGTGCTGTCGCTGCTGGCCAAGACCGAGTTCGCGGTGCCCCGCGTGGTCGCCCGGGTCAACCGGGCCGAGAACGAGTGGCTGTTCACCGAGCAGTGGGGGGTGGACGTCGCGGTGAGCAAGCCGCGGGTGATGGCCGCGCTGGTCGAGGAGGCGGTCACCGTCGGCGACCTGGTCCGGCTGATGACCTTCCGGCAGGGCGAGGCGAACCTGGTCGAGATCACCCTGCCACCGACCGCGCCCTACGTCGGGCAGCCGATCCACGCCGTGCCGCTGCCCCGCGACTCCGCGCTGGTGGCGATCCTGCGCGGCAAGCGAGTCCTGGTGCCCAGCCCGGACGACCCGATCGAGGCCGGCGACGAGTTGGTCTTCGTCTGCACCGCCGAGGTGGAGGACCAGGTCCGTGCGGTGATCCTCGGGCCGGACAGCGTCGAACGGACCCGCGGCTCGCGCTGAGCGGGCGCGAGTGGGGCGGCCCGGGTCGCCGGGTTCAGGCGCCGGGCAGCGGGGTCGGTTGCGGCTCCCGGGTGACCCGGCGCACCGTCCAGACGGTGATCAGCAGCAGCAGCGCGTACGGCGGGTAGCCCAGCGCCAGCCGGGCCACGCCCAGGGCGGTGTCCTGGTGGGCCAGGTAGAGCCCGGCCTGCACGCCCACCTTGGCCAACCACACCACACCCCAGAGCACGGTCAGCTGGGTGAAGGTCCGCACCAGCTTCGGGTCGTGCCGCCATTCCGAGCGGCCCTTGGCGACCAGCACCGACCAGATCCAGCCGACCAGCGGCTGCCGGATGGCCGCCGAGATCAGCAGGGCGATGCCGTACCCGATGCCGTAGAGGATGCCGGGGAGGTAGAAGTCGCGTTCGTCGCCGGTGCGCCAGGCGATGGCGGCGCCGATCCCGACACCGAACAGGCCGTTGACGGCGTGCCGGATCGGCCGGCGCTGGGCCAGCCGCAACCCGGCGATCAGCAGCGCGATCGCGACCGAGGCGATCACCGCCGGTCGCAGCTCGCCGATGATGTTGGCGACCACGAAGACGACGACCGGGATGCTGGACTCGACGAGCCCCCGCCAGCCGCCAAGCTGGTCGGCCATCTGCTCGGCGATCGTCGGCAGCGGCTCCTCCTCGGGGGGGCCGGTCTCCGGCTGTGCCGCCCGGTGCTGTCCCGTCGTCATCGCCGGCCTTCCGTCCGCAGCGCCGTCACTTCGGCGAGTCCAGCTCGTAATAGGGGTTGTAGATGACCTTGCGGTCGTCGCGGACCGCCACCCGGCCCCGGGCGGTCAGGTGCCGGCCCGGCTCGATCCCGGCGATGTGCCGTCGACCCAACCAGACCAGGGTGACCACGTCGGTGCCGTCGTAGAGGTCGGCCTCCAGGGTGGGCAGGTTGGTGCGCGGCGTGTAGACCACCGTGCGCAGCCGACCAGCGACCGAGACCAGCTGACCCCGCGAGCACTGCTGGGCGGGGATCCCGCCGCACTGGGCGCTCTCCCGACGCAGCTCCTGCGCGTCGATCTCGGCCTCGCTGGCGGTGAACCGTTGCAGGATGCGCCGCAGCGACACCCGGCCCTCGTCGGTCGTCATGACCTCCGCGTCACCCTCTCCACGCTCGCCGTCCCCGGCCGGCCCCGGCGGCGCCGGAACCGTGCCGCCAGCGTACGCCGACGGGGCTGGTTCCGGCGGGCCGGTGTGCGCGGGTCAGACCTGGCGCGGCTCGGCGGCGGCGTCCCCCGCCTCGGCGTCGGTCTGGTCGGAGATCTCCCGGGGCAGCCGCAGCGGCAACGGCTCGCGGACCGGCTTCGCCTCCTGGCCACGGTCGACCACCAGGCCGTCCAGGCACTCGACGAGCGGCCCGGCCACGGACGGGTCGGTCGCCACCGGCCCCTGGAACACACCACGGACCATCCAGCGCGGCCCGTCGATGCCGACGAACCGCAGGTTCGTCACGCCGTCCGGGGTACGCACCTGGGCGTGCAGCTCCGGGCCGTACTCGCCGTCGACCTCCTGCGCGCTCGCGCCGTCGCGGAGCAGCGACTGGCGGATCTCCTCGCGCACCTCGTCCCAGATCCCCTCGGACCGGGGAGCGGCGAAGACACCCAGCTGGAGCGCGTTGTCGCCGTGCACCAACACGACCTGCTGGACCACGCCCTGAGGGTCGGCCTGCACCCGCACCTCGACCTCGGTGATCGCCGGGATGTGCAGGCTGCCCAGATCGAGGCGCTGCACGTCGTCGTGGCGCTCCGAGATGTCGTACGGGCCGCGCACCAACGCCGGCGCCGCATCACCCTGGTCCGGGACCTCGACGGCCCGCTCGTCACGGGTGTGCCGTTCGGCATCGGCCCGCTTTCGGGAGAAGATCACTGCGCCTGCCCTCCGCTGTTCACACTCACCCTGCCACCTCTTCCGTCTGCCCGCGGCCCGGCTCGTCTGGCCGCTGCCCCACCCGGTCCTGGCCCGCCGGCGACGGCACCAGCCCGGCGTGCCCACCGGTGGACCCGTGCCCGCCGGTCCCACGCCGGGACGCGGGCAGCTCGGTCACCGGCTCGAACCGCGCCCGCGCGACCTGTTGGACCACGAGCTGCGCGATCCGGTCGCCGCGGGAGATCTTCGCCGGCACATCCCGATCATGGTTGATCAGGTTGACCAGGATCTCACCCCGGTAGCCGGCGTCGACCGTACCGGGCGCGTTGAGCACCGTCACGCCGAGCCTGGCCGCCAGGCCGGACCGGGGGTGGACCAGACCCACATACCCCTCCGGCAGCGCGATGGCCACGCCGGTGGGCACCAGGGCACGACCGCCGGGCGGCAGCTCCACGTCCGCGGCCGCCACCAGGTCGGCCCCGGCGTCGCCGGGATGGGCGTAGGTGGGCAGCGGCAGCTCGGAGTCGAGCAGCCGCACGGGCACGGGTACGACGTCGGTCACGGGTCCCCTCTTCTTCTCCGGTTCGCGGGGTGACCCTGCCATCCTGCCGGTTCGCCGAGCCGCCGTGCGCCGTACCCTCGCAGGAGTGAGCATGTCGCCCTCCCCGTCCGCCGGTCAGCCGCCGGTCGCCGCCCGCCCGGCGTACACGGAACGGCTGGATCTGCCCTGGTGGCTGTGGTTGGCCGGGCTGGTCGCCGCCGCGCTGCTGGCCGTCGAGATCTGGATGGGTGCCGACGGCGTCCGGGCCTGGCTGCCGTTCGCCGTGCTGCTGCCGCTCGCCGCCGCCGGAATGTGGTGGCTGGGCCGGATCCGGGTCGCGGTCGTCGACTCCGAGCTGCGGGTGGACGACGCCCGGCTGCCGGTGCGTTTCGTGGCCGACGTGATCCCGCTGGACGTCGCCGGTCGCCGTGAGGTGCTGGGCGTCGGCGCGGACCCGCTCGCCTTCGTCGTGCAGCGGCCGTGGATCGGCGGCGCCGTGCAGGTGGTGCTCGACGATCCGGCCGACCCGACCCCGTTCTGGGTGGTCAGCACGCGGCACCCGGTCGAGCTGGCCGAGGCGGTGCTGACCGCGCGGGACGCCCGGACGCTCGCCCGTCCCGCGGCGGGCGAGCAGGGCTGAGCCGACGCGCCGGCCCGCTCAGGTGCCGGTTGGCGGGCCGGGCAGGGCCGACGGTGGCGCGGGTCGGGCGATGCCCCGCCGACGCAGGTCCACCTGAAGCTGCTCGGCCATCTGCTGGGTGGCCCGCCGGTTGAGGAAGCTGGCCACCGCCGCACCGGTCAGGAACGGCCCGAGCGTGGTGAGGTTGCGACCGAAGCGCCGCAGCAGCATGTCCCGCAGCTCCTTGCGGGCGGCGGTGCCGAGCACCGCGCCCACCCCCACACCGGGCACCATCGGGTTGACTCCGCGCTGGGTGGCCCAGGAGTGCACCAGGGCGACGGCCCGCTGGCTGCCGGCGGCCGGTAGCTCCACACCGTGGATCTCGTGTAGCTCGCCGACCAGCTTCAGCTCCACCGCGACCACGGCCACCGTCTCGGCGGCGAGCAGCACCGGAGCGGAGAGCAGGGTCGGTGCGACAGTCCACTCGACGGCGGCGACTCCCCCACCGGCCGCGCCGATCGCGGCGGTGGTGCGCGACGCGTTGCGGATGAGCCGGTCGGCCAGGGCGACGTCGTCCAGGCCGGGGAAGTGTTGGCGCAGGGTGTCCAGGTCGCGTACCGGCACGTGCGGGGCGATGTCCGCGACCGCGTCGACCATCCACCGCATGGCGGCACGGGGCTTGAACAGGTCAGAGACGCCCCGGGCACGGGCCTGCCCGACCATCCGGGTCAGCAGCTGACGGCGTCGGGCCGGCTCGATGTCGTCCGCGGTCAACGCCGCGACGGTAGCGCCGAGGTCATCCGCGCCGCCACCGGTGGCGGCGGGCTTGTCGGTGCCACCGTCGGCGGGCTTGTCGGTGCCGCCGTCGGTGGCACCGAGGTTGTCCGTGCCGCCGTCGGTGGTGCCGCCTCGATCGCTCATCGGACCTCCCGGTGCTGTGGCTACCCGCTTCGAGTCAAGCAGGTACCCACCACGGGCGCATGCCTACACCGGCAGCGGCGGCCCCGTTCAGGAGGCCGCCGCTGGTGTCGTGGTTGTCAGACGCACTCGCGGCAGATCAGCTCGCCGTTACGCTCGACTGCCAGCTGGCTACGGTGGTGGACCAGGAAGCAGCGGGCGCACCGGAACTCGTCCTGCTGCATCGGAAGCACCTTGACCGTGAGCTCCTCGTCGGCCAGATCGGCACCGGGCAGCTCGAAGCTCTCGGCCACCTCGGCCTCGTCGACGTCCACCGCGCCCGACTGTGAGTCGACGCGCCGTGCCTTGAGCTCTTCCAGGCTGTCCTCGCCGAGGTCGACCTCGTCGCGACGCGGAGCGTCGTAGTCGGTGGCCATCGGTTTCACTCTCCCATATCGATGTTGTCGCTTCCGGTTGTAACGCCGGACGACGCTGTTTCGGTTCCGCTGGCCGGCCGCCACTTGTGTCGGGCACCCGACCCGGGGACCGAACGGGTCGAGCTCGCTGGGGCGATCCCCTGCGAGCGCGGAACCTTACCCCCCCTTGGGCGAGGCATGTATACCGCCCTTGCGGCTGAGATGTACGCCCCTGCACCCGAAGTTGTTCCCAATGTGATTCAGGCGACACGAAGATAGGGGTAGTAGTACCCGGTTCGCGGTCGGCGCGCCGGCATGTCGGGCTGTTTCCACGCGACGGCCGGACAACCGTTAACCTCAGCGGCGTATTCGACGGCCGACGGCCAGTCCGATCGTCGCCGGCTGCCGCCACCCACCTGAAGTCCCGGGAGTGCCCAGATGAGTTTTGCGCGAGTGCGAGCACTCGTCATCGTCGGCCTGCTGGGGGTGCTGGCCCTGGGTTTCGTGATCACCGCGATCGTGCGGGACAGCCAGGGCAACGCGGGCACGGCCCAGGGCTGCCCGGACGGCTGGCCGCTGGCCGACCTGAACCTGCGCGAGCGCAAGGACGTCAAGATCAACGTGCTCAACGCCACCGACCAGCCCGGCCTCGCCCGCACCGTCGCCGACGAGTTGAGCAACCGGCAGTTCCAGGTCCAGAAGACCTCGACCGAGAAGAAGCAGATCAACGGCATCGCGGTCCTGCGGTACGGCCCGAAGGGCGTCGGCTCCGCGCACCTGCTGCAGGCGTACTTCCTCAACAACGCCACCCAGGGCTACGACCCGGCGCGCACCGACGACGTCGTGGACGTGGTGCTCGGCAACAACTTCCAGCAGCTCGCCACCACGACCGAGGTCAACCAGTCGCTCGGCGACTCCGGCCCACCGAAGGCACCCAAGGGCTCCTGCCCGTCCCCGCCCGCCAAGTGACGGCGTAACCGGGCGGTCGAGCGATCAGGGCCCGCCGGCGGCGTCCAACTCGGCGAGCCGGTCGTGCAGCGGCGTGAAGAGCGCCGGCGGGGCCGCGACCACCAGGTCCGGCCCCGGCGGCCGACCGGCCAGGCCGGCGACCCGCACACCCGCCTCGGCGGCCACCAGCCCACCCGCCGCCAGGTCCCAGGCCGCGAGACCCTTCTCGAAGTACGCGTCGAGCCGACCCTCCGCGACCAGGCAGAGGTCCAGTGCGGCGGCACCCAGTCGGCGGATGTCCCGTACGTGTGCGATCAGCCCCGCCACGACCTGGGCCTGGTGCGCACGACGACGGGCGTCGTAGCCGAACCCGGTGCCGACCAGCGCCTGCCCCAGGTCCGTCTCGCCGGAGCAGCGCACCCGGACACCGTCGCGCCAGGCGCCACCCCCGGCCGTGGCCGTCCACTCCTCGCCGGTGTTCACGTTGCGCACCACGCCGGCGACCACCACCCCGTCCACCTCGGCGGCCAGCGACACCGCGCTGTACGGCAGCCCGTACAGGTAGTTGACGGTGCCGTCGATCGGGTCGACGATCCACCGCACCCCGCCCGGCGCGACCGGCCCGGTGTCCCCCGTGCCGTACTCCTCGCCGAGCACCGCGTCGTTCGGTCGCGACCGTCTCAGCGCGTCGAGCACCTGCCGTTCGACAGCCCGGTCCGCCGCGGTGACCACGTCGGTGACCGTGCTCTTGGTCGCGGCCACGGAGACACCCTCGACGCGCATCCGGTACGCGGTGGCCGCCGCGTCCCGCGCCACGTCGAGCGCGATCGCCAAAAGTTCCCGAGGTGACGGCCTCGAACCGGGCATCCCAACGTCCCCTTCCCGCACGACCGGGGTGTTCCGGGCCACGCGCGGGTATCATCCTTACAAAGTCCAGATCAGCGCCGAATCAGCGGTCCCACCGTCATTACGCAGTGCGGCGCAGGATGTTCGCCGCAGACGGCGTTACAATTCACCCCTGCCCACGTGCCACGGACCGCCGACCACCGGCCGGCCCGGGACGCGAGGGTCCCTCAACCACATCGCCCGGCCGGTTGCCCCACGCTGTGCCGGACGACCCGGCCGTGCCCGCTCTTCGCCTCCGGAAGGTCATTCGTGACAGAACCCCGCCAGACCGGCGCCGACGTTCGCTCGCTCACCGACACCCTGATCGCCCACGCGCAGAGCGCCGGTGGTCAGCTGACGTCGGCCCAGCTCGCGCGCACCGTCGAGTCCGCCGAGGTGACTCCGGCCCAGGCCAAGAAGATTCTGCGGGCGCTCTCCGAGGCGGGAGTGACCGTAGTGGTGGATGGCTCGGCGAGCACCCGCCGCCGCGTCGCCGCGGCCCGGTCGACCACGCCGGCGTCCCGGGCCACCACCGCCAAGACCACCAAGAAGGCCGCCGCGCCGGCCCCGAAGCAGGCACCGGCCGGCGACGACGCGCCGGCGACGCCGCGCAAGGCGGCCGCCGCGCGCAAGGCCACCGGCGCTCCCGCCGAGGGCGCCGCGGCGGCTCCGGCGAAGACGACCAGGTCGACCCGAGCCACCAAGGCGACGGTGGCCGCGGCCGCCGGCGCCAAGCCGACCAAGGCCGCCGGCAAGGCCAAGGGCGAGGGCGCCGACGGCGAGATCGACCCGGAGGAGCTGGCCGCCGCGATCGAGGACGTGGTGGTCGAGGAGCCGGCCGAGCTGGCCCAGGCCGCCGAGACCGACGCCGCCGCCTCGGCGACCGACAACGACTTCGAGTGGGACGACGAGGAGTCCGAGGCCCTCAAGCAGGCCCGGCGGGACGCCGAGCTGACCGCCTCGGCCGACTCGGTCCGCGCGTACCTGAAGCAGATCGGCAAGGTTCCGCTGCTCAACGCCGAGCAGGAGGTGGAGCTGGCCAAGCGGATCGAGGCCGGGCTCTACGCCGCCGAGCGGCTGCGCGCCGCCGACGAGGGCGAGGAGAAGCTCGTCCGGGACATGGTCCGTGACCTGGGCTGGATCTCCCGCGACGGCGAGCGGGCCAAGAACCACCTCCTGGAGGCCAACCTCCGTCTGGTGGTGTCGCTGGCCAAGAGGTATACGGGACGTGGCATGGCCTTCCTCGACCTGATCCAGGAGGGCAACCTCGGCCTGATCCGCGCGGTGGAGAAGTTCGACTACACCAAGGGTTACAAGTTCTCCACGTACGCCACCTGGTGGATCCGGCAGGCGATCACCCGCGCGATGGCCGACCAGGCCCGCACCATCCGCATCCCGGTGCACATGGTCGAGGTCATCAACAAGCTCGGCCGCATACAGCGCGAGCTGCTCCAGGATCTGGGCCGTGAGCCCACCCCGGAGGAGCTGGCCAAGGAGATGGATATCACACCCGAGAAGGTGCTGGAGATCCAGCAGTACGCTCGGGAGCCCATCTCCCTGGACCAGACCATCGGTGACGAGGGCGACAGCCAGCTCGGTGACTTCATCGAGGATTCCGAGGCGGTGGTCGCGGTCGACGCGGTCTCGTTCTCGCTCCTCCAGGACCAGCTCCAGCAGGTGCTACAGACGCTCTCCGAGCGTGAGGCGGGTGTGGTACGCCTGCGCTTCGGCCTGACCGACGGTCAGCCGCGGACGCTGGACGAGATCGGCCAGGTCTACGGGGTGACCCGGGAGCGGATCCGGCAGATCGAGTCCAAGACGATGTCCAAGCTGCGTCACCCGTCCCGGTCGCAGGTCCTCCGGGATTACCTGGACTGAGCGGGTTTCGTCAACCGAACGTGTCGTTTTGACCACCTGGTGTGCAACACGAGATGGTGATCGTCCGGATGCACGAATGTGATCGTTGACGTGGCACCCTTGGTGCACGGCACACTGTCCCTGCCAGGTGTGACCTCGGTCCCCCGCGGGCACACAGGGAAGGCAGTGCCTAGTAAGGGTGTTGCACCATAGGTGAGCAACGACCGAAGAGATTGTTCATCGGTGACGACCAGAGGAGGAAGGCGATGACCCCGACCCTCACGCCGCCGCCCGTGACGGCGGCTCCCCCAGCCGCCGATGAACGGTGCGACCGCTGCAATGCTGCCGGGAAGCTCCGGATCACTCTCACGGGTGGGAGTGAGTTGGTGTTCTGCGGGCACCACGCGAACAAGTACGCGGAGGATCTCGTGAAGATCACCGAGCGGTTCGCAACGGAGCCCGATTTCAGCTGGCGTGGCGCCGATCTGATGGCGAACTAGATCCGCTAACCGACATAGCCGGCCGGAGGTACCCCGAGGGGGCCTCCGGTCGGCTTTTTCCGTCCCCGCGCCCCGCGCCCCGCGCCCCGCGCCCCGCGCCCCGCGCCCCGCGCCCCGCGCCCCGCGCCCCGCGCCCCGCGCCCCGCGCCCCGCGCCCCGCGCCCCG